>JANYAH010000281.1 GCA_025361425.1 Candidatus Solibacter sp.
GGAACAGATGATCGTGATTCGGGGAGCCGTCAAAAAAGTGGAAGTCTTTTCCCGGGAGCCGGAGACCAAATGACAGCCGCCACCTCCCAAAGTGCCGCCGAATCCAGTTGGGACCAGCGCCTGCCGCCCAACGCCGCCAGCCCCGCCGCGGTCAATCCCGAATACCAGGAGCTGAAGTTCACCCTGCACCGCAAGCTGCTGGACCGCATCAACCTGGATGCGCTTTCCGGAACCGATGACGACCGCATCCGCGCCGACGTGCGGCAAGCCGTGCTGGCCATTGTAAAGGAGGAGCCCAACCTCCTCACCGCCGCTGAAAAGCAGCGCATCAGCCATGAGGTGCTGCACGAGGTCTTCGGCCTCGGGCCGCTCGAACCGCTGCTCCAGGACCCGACCATCTCCGACATCCTGGTGAACGGCCACAAGCAAGTCTACGTGGAACGCAAGGGGCTCCTGGAACTGACCAACGTGCGTTTTCACGACGAGGGGCATTTGCTGCGCATCATCGACAAGATCGTCTCTCAGGTGGGCCGCCGGGTGGACGAATCCAACCCCATGGTGGATGCGCGGCTGAGCGACGGGTCGCGCGTCAACGCCATCATCCCGCCCTTGGCGGTGGACGGGGCGTTGCTGTCGATCCGCCGTTTCAGCACGGACAAGCTGATGCCGGACGACCTGGTGGCCAAGGGCGCCATGACGCGCGGCATGATGCTGCTGCTGGAAGCCGCCGTCAAGGCCAAGTTAAACATAATCGTCTCCGGCGGAACCGGCGCCGGCAAGACCACTCTGTTGAACGCGCTTTCGGTTTTCATTTCTCCGAAGGAGCGCATTCTGACCATTGAGGACGCCGCCGAACTGCAATTAAAGCAGCCCCACGTGGTGCGCCTCGAAACCCGTCCGGCCAATCTCGAAGGCAACGGCGCGGTGCGCCAGAGGCAACTGTTGATCAACAGCCTGCGCATGCGGCCGGACCGCATCATCGTAGGCGAGGTGCGCGGCGAGGAGGCGCTCGACATGTTGCAGGCCATGAATACCGGCCACGATGGATCGCTGACCACGGTGCATGCCAATACGCCGCGCGACGCCGTCTCGCGACTCGAAGTGATGGTGGCGCTGGCCAGCGCCAACATGCAACTGGCTGCCGTCCGCCAGCAGATCGCCTCGGCGGTTCACATCCTGGTACAGTGCTCGCGTTTGAGCGATGGCTCGCGCCGCGTAACCAGCATCACCGAAGTCACCGGCCTGGAGGTGGACATTGTGACCTTGCAGGATATTTTCTTCTTCGAAAAACGCGGCCTCGGGCCGGACGGCACGGTACGCGGCCGCTTCTGCGCTACCGGAATCCTGCCGAAGTTCAACGAGAAACTGCTGGCCTCGGGGCTCCGCCTCCCCCCGGAGATTTTCGACGAGATGGTGGAGGTTGGAGACGTATAATGCTCACCTTTTTCCTGGTGGCGGCCGCTACGGGGGGGTTGACGTACACCCTGCTCTGGCAACGTTTGCAACGCCGGGACACGGCGCAAGCGGTGCGGCGGCTGGCGGCGCGCCCCGCCGGCAAAGAGAACCCGGGCCGCGACCGCCCGCGCCTCATTGAGGCCGCCGGCGAGGTGCGCGGCCTGCTGACGGGACGCCTGCTGGACGGCCTGCGGCTCCGCGAAGACGCGGCCCGCCTGCTGGAGACGGCAGCGTTGAAATGGGGGCCCGCCGGGCTGCTGCAGCGCTCGATCGCCCTGTTCCTGGCCGGGTTCCTGGCGGCCAGCGTGGCCACCGGCAATACACAGCCGGCGGCGGCCCTCGCGGCCGGCACGGCGCTGGGGCTGATCCCGTGGTGGTACGTGCGCCGTAAGGCGCGGCTCCGCATAAGCAGCTTCGAGGAGCAGTTCCCCGATTGCCTGGAATTTGTCTCGCGCTCCATGCGCGCCGGGCACGGTTTCGCGGTGGCGCTCGAAATGGCATACCACGAGTTCAGCGAACCTCTGGCCGGCGAACTGCGCCGCACCTTCGAGGAGCAGCACCTGGGGCAGCCGCTCGACATCGTGCTGCGCAAGCTCTCCGAACGCGTGCCCTCCATGGACGTGCAATTCTTCGTTTCCGCGGTGCTGCTGCAGAGACGCACCGGCGGCAATCTGGCGGAGTTGCTGGACAAGCTGGCGCAGTTGATACGCGAGCGCTTCAAACTGCGCGCCCGGATCCGCACGGTGAGCGCGCAGGGGCTGATGTCGGGGCGCATCCTGTCGGCCATCCCGGTCGCCGTGGCGGGGATGATGTTCGTGACCAATCCGAAATACGTGCGCTTCTTCATTGACGACCCCATCGGACATCAGTTGGTCGCCGCGGGCCTTGGGCTACAGGTGCTGGGCTATCTGATCATCCGTAAGATTGTGACCATCGAGGTGTAGGCATGCTGGAACTACTCACTTTGGCGCTGTTTCTCCTGCTGTCCGCGGGGATCGCCTGGGCCGGACTCCGTGCGGGGACGCGACGCGCGCGGGGAGTTCAGCGCGTGGCGCCGCCACCGGTGCAGGCGGCGGACATGCAGGCCTCCCCCGGACTGCTCTGGCGCGAACTGGTAAGCCGCATCGGTTCAGCGGTACCGGCGTCGCCGCGGGACTTACCGCGCCTCAAGCGCCGCCTCATGCGCGCGGGCTTCCGCAGCCAGAACGCGGCGACCTACTTCCAAGGTGCCCGCCTGCTCGCCATCCTGTTATTCACCACGGGAGCGCTTGTGGGAGGCTGGCAATCGCATTCCGACAACCTGCTCCTGGTGACGGGCGGGGGAGCCGCCTTCGGGTACTTAACGCCCATGCAGTACGTGATGCTGCGTATACGCCGCCGCCAGCACGCCATCGCCCATGGGCTGCCCAACGCCCTGGACCTGATGGTGGTGTGCGTGGAATCCGGACTGGGAATCGACCAGACCATGCTGCAGGTGGCCAAGGAGTTGCATAAGGCCCACCCGGAGATCTGCAGCGAGTTCGCCGTGATGAACCTTGAACTACGCGCTGGCAAACGGCGCGCCGAAGCGCTGCACAATCTGGCGGACCGCACCGGCGTGGAGGACGTCAGGAAACTGGTGGCCGTGCTGGTGCAGACCGACCGTTTCGGAACCAGCATCGCACAGTGCCTGCGCGGGCACGCCGACTATTTGCGGATTATGGCCCGGCAGCGGGCCGAGGAGCAAGCGGCCAAGCTCGCGGTGAAGCTGGTGTTTCCGATCTTCTTCTGCGTGCTGCCCACCCTGTTTCTGGTCACCATAGGTCCGCTGATAGTCCACCTGGTGCGCGATCTATTGCCAATGATTGAAAACATGTAATTGGCCGATAAGAACAAGGAAGGAGACTTTAGATATGGAAACAACCACTCTGCGCCTCATCTGTGGGGTACTGGCCGTCCTGTTCGGCGTCGTAATATTCATGCGCCGCCGCAGCAGGAAAACCGACTGACGCCGAAAAATGGCAGCGGCCGGGAGGCAGGGCACAACAGACGGGAATCCCATGGCGGTTTTTGCTGTGGGATTCCACCGCCCTGCCGATTTGGTGGTGAGGACCGCCCGCTCACAGCGCCGGCAACAGCGGCCGCAGCCACTTTGGAACCGGCTTGTGCATCTGTAGGGTGCGGCCATTTTCACAAACCGTAACCAGGCGAAAGGGAACTCTCAGGTCGCCATCATCGAAAACCCAGACTTGGGGCAGTTCACGAATCGCGGCCTTGAGATTGACCAGAGTGCGTGGAAAGCGGGCGATCGGCTTTTCGGTGGGAACATCGTGTCCCCCTTGGGAGAAACGCATCGCTACGCGTTGTTCGGAGACCTCCGGCACCGCCCGGTAGCCCCATGCTCGATTGACACCCCCCCAGCACTGATATACGCTAGCATTGCTTGAGACGTTTCAAACCGCTGTCAGCCGGCTGCTATCGCCGCGGGGGAAACCTATGAACGCTGCCGCTGCTCACCCCTTCCCTGCCCTGCACAATGCCATGTGGCCGGGCCTGGTCGGAAAAGGTGCAGATGCCGAACCTTGCATCGATCTCGATACCATGCTGGATCTGACCGCCGCCGCCCAAGTGGATGGCGTACGCTTCGATGGCGTCGATCTCTTCCTGACCCTGCCGCACACCGATATCGATTCGACTGACGACGATCTCGCCCGTCTGGCCGAGAAGCTGGCATCCAAAGGACTGCGCGCCGGCTCTCTGGTTGCGCCCGTCTGGCCGCCCACCGGCGGCGGCTCCGCCATGGGCGACGACGCCGAGCGTGGCCGCTTCCTCACCCAGGTGGAGAAAGCCTGCCGCATCGGCCGCAAGCTGCGCGATCTTAAGATTCGCGAATACGGCATCGTGCGCATCGATTCCGCCGCCAGCCCGGCCGAATGGGCCAAAGATCCGGGAGCCAACACCAAACGCATCGCCGAGACCTTCCGGGAGGCCGCCAACATCGCCGAGAGCTTCGGCGAGCGCCTCGCCGCCGAAGGCGAAATCTGCTGGGCCGGCATGCATGGCTGGCGGCATAACGTGCAACTCCTCGAAATGGTGGATCGCCCGCAAACCGTCGGTTTCCAGGCCGACATGGCGCATACCATGCTCTTCACCATGGGCTACAACGCTCCCGAAGATCGCCTTCTGCCCGATGATTTCGAGTGGAGCCAGACCGAGCGTCTCGCCGAAGCCTACGCGAAAGTGGCCGCCGCCCTGCGCCCCTGGACAATCGATTTCCACGTCGCGCAGAACGACGGCACGGTCAAGGGCACGGGCTCGCACGATAAGACCGGACGCCACTGCCTGCCCAACGACCCCAACGGCAAACTCGATATTGTCCGCGACTCTGGCGCCTGGCTGCGCGATGCCGCTGGTGTTCCCACGCGCGCCGTTAAGCATATCTGCTGGGATGGATGTATGTTCCCCAACTCCGTCATGCTCGACCCCAAGACCTGGGAGGAGGTGCTGCGGGTTATGATTGCGGTGCGCAACGCGCACGGGTGGGACTGACATGAAGAAGCTCAACATCGGAATGATCGGTTACGGGTTCATGGGACGGACCCACTCCAACGCCTTCTCGCAGGTCAACCACTTTTTCGACGTGCCCTACCAGCCCGTGCTGAAAACCGTCTGCGCCCGCAACGCGGAACGCGCCCGGGCTTTCGCCGCCAAATGGGGATATGAGTCGGTCGAGACAGATTGGCGCACCGTCGTAGAATCTCCCGATATCGACCTGATCGATATCGCCAGCCCCAACGATACGCACGCCGAAATTGCGATTGCCGCCGCCCGGGCCGGCAAGATGGTGATGTGCGAAAAGCCGCTCGGCCGCAACGCTGGCGAAGGGGAAGCCATGGTCAAAGCCGTGGAAGCCGCGGGCGTGCGCAACATGGTCTGGTATAACTACCGCCGCGTCCCCGCTGTCATGCTCGCCAAGCAACTGATTGACGAAGGGCGCCTCGGCCGTATCTTCCACTACCGCGCCAAGTTCCTCCAGGACTGGACCATCTCGACGGACCTTCCGCAGGGCGGCGAAGGCCTCTGGCGTCTCGACGCCGCCGTCGCCGGCAGCGGCGTGACCGGCGATCTGCTGGCCCACTGCATCGATACCGCGATGTGGCTGAACGGCGGTATCGCCGAGGTCAGCGCCACCACCGAGACTTTTATCAAGAGCCGCAAGCACAACCTCACTGGAAAAGTGGAGCCCGTGGGCATCGACGACGCCAGCCTCTTTCTGGCGCGCTTCGGCAACGGCTCGCTGGCCACCTTTGAGGCCACGCGCTACGCCCGCGGCCACAAGGCCCTGTACACCCTGGAAATCAACGGCGAGAACGCGTCCATCATCTGGGATCTGCACGATCTGCACCGCCTGCAGTTCTTCGATCACCGCGATGAAAGCCGCCTGCGCGGCTGGAGAAGCATCCACATCACCGATAGCGACCACCCCTATATGAAGCACTGGTGGGTCCCGGGCTTGCAGATCGGCTACGAGCACACCTTCATCCACCAGGCCGCCGATTTCCTGACCGCGGCGGGCGTTGGCAGCAATGCGGCGCCCACCTTCCGTGAAGCGCTGCTCACGGACTATGTCACGGATGCCGTTCTGGAATCCGCAGGGAACCGCAGTTGGGTCAAGGTTGGCCAACCACAGGAGACAAAATGATCAATCGCTTACGCACGCTGTTCACCGGGCAAACGCTTTCGTCTGTCAACGCCATCTTCGCCCTGATCGCCGCCGGCGCGTTGTACGCCCAGCCGGGCGCCGCACAAGGCCCCAAGATTCCACCCATCGAGGAAACCGGCTACCAGGCGATCTTCGACGGTAAATCCCTGGCCGGATGGGAAGGCGATCCGCAGTTCTGGCGCGTGGAAAACGGGGCCATTGTCGGGCAGACGGCCACCGACAAGCAACCGGTTCAGAACACCTTCCTGATCTGGCGCGGCGGCAGTCCGGCCGATTTCGAATTGAAGCTCCAGTATCGCCTCACCGGTTACAACAGCGGCATCCAGTTTCGCAGCATCGAACTGCCCAATATCAAGTTCGCCATGAAGGGCTACCAATTCGACATGGATGGCGTACAGCAGTATACCGGGCAGCTATACGAAGAGCGCGGGCGCGGTTTTATCGCCATGCGCGGCCAGTTCACCTATATCGGGGAGGGCAAGAAACCCGCGGTCGTCGGCTCCGTCGGCGATAACGAGGAGTTGAAAAAGCTGATCAAGGGCGACGATTGGAACGACCTTCAACTGATCGCCCGCGGCAACACGATCATCCAATTGCTCAACGGCCGCATCACCAGCATGCTGATCGATGACGATACGGCTGGACGCAAACTCGAAGGC
>JANYAH010000297.1 GCA_025361425.1 Candidatus Solibacter sp.
GCGCGGCGCCATCGGGCTGGTCACGACGCACGATCTGGCGCTGGCGGATATCGCGGAAGAACTGGGGGAGCGCGCAGCCAATGTGCATTTCGAGGATCAGATCGCGGACGGGAAGATCTCCTTCGATTACCACATGCGCCCTGGCGTGGTGCGCAAGAGCAACGCGATCGAACTAATGCGGCAGGTGGGGCTAGAAATTTGACGGCGGAAAACATCCGGGAACTGGCGCGCCGGTGCGGATTCGAACTGGCGGGAGTGGCGGCGGCCGTCCCGGCCGTGGACCGCGCGCGGTATCACGAGTGGGTAGCGGCGGGGCGCGCGGGCAAGATGGGGTATCTCGCCGACCGGCGCGCGGCGGTGCGCGACGATCCACGCCATCTGCTGGCAGGGGCGCGCTCGGTGATCTCGGCCGGCAAGCTGTACCAGACGCCCTGGCCGCATTCCACGCGATTCCACGAGGCGGAGTGCGCCTGGATCTCACGCTACGCTTGGGGCGAGGATTACCACGATGTGATGCGGCGGGGCCTGGCGCGCCTCGACGGATTGATTCGGGAGTCCGCGGGCGCGGGGTTCGAATCGCGGATCTGCGTGGATACGGCGCCGTTGCTGGAGCGAACGTACGCGCGCCTGGCGGGGCTGGGATGGATCGGGCGGAACACCTGCCTGATCAACCAGTCGCAGGGCTCGTGGTTTTTCCTGGGGGAGTTGCTGGTGACGATGGAGATCGCGCCCGACGCGCCGCCGCTGGACCGCTGCGGCACCTGCATGCGGTGCGTGGAGGCGTGCCCGACGGCGGCAATTGTGCCCGGGCAGGGCCTGGATGCCACTCGGTGTATCTCGTATTTGACGATTGAACTACGCGGCGCGATCCCCGAAGAGCAGCGCGGAGGCGTTGGGGCGCACGTGTTCGGGTGCGATATCTGCCAGGACGTGTGTCCGTGGAACGGGCGCGCGCCGGTGACGGACGATCCGGCGTTCGCGCCGCGGCAATTCGCACCGCGATTGGAGGAATTGGCGGCGATTCCAGAGGAAGAATTCCGCGCCATGTTCCGGGGTACGCCGCTGATTCGCGTCCGCTACTCGGGTTTTCTGCGCAATGTGGCGGTGGCCATGGGGAATGCGCGGCACGAGAAGTTCCGCGCGCCCTTGGAAAGAATGGCCGAATCGGGCGATGCGGTGGTGGCGGAGCACGCGCGATGGGCGCTGGGGCGGATGGCTCCGTGAGAAGCTGTGAAGAAATCGGCGAGAGCGGAGGGTTGACAGACGAAAGCGTCTGTCCCACTTTGGTAATCGGCGGATAATAGAGGTAGATGCTCAAGATTGCCTTGTTTCTGGCAGTGATCGCCGCGCCGCTGGGCGGGCAACAACCGCTGATTGACGAGGGGTTCGCGTACTTCTACAACCTGGAATACGACCAAGCCATCGTGGTTTTTGAAAAGGCCATCGCGCAGAACCCCGGGCAACCCGACCTGCACAACCACTTGGCGCAAACGCTCATTTTCCGGGAAATGTTCCGCAATGGCGCGCTCGAGAGCGAACTTGTGTCGGGCAGCAATTCATTTCTGCGGCGCCCCAAGCTGAATCCCACGCCCGGGACCGAAAAGCGCATTTTGGACGAGATCGCAAAGGCCATGGCGCTGTCCGATGCCCAGCTCACTCGGAATCCAAAGGATACGGCGGCGATGTATGCGAGCGGGATCGCGTATGGGCTGCGATCCAACTATTTCTGGGTGGTGAAGAAGGCGTGGCGCGATGCGCTGAAGGACGCCACCGCCGCGCGCAAGTTGCACAACCGCATCAGCGAGCTGGAGCCCAATAACGTGGATGCGCGGCTGGTGCAGGGGCTGCACGATTACATCGTGGGCAGCTTGCCGCTCGGATATAAAATGCTGGGCTTGCTGGTCGGCATCCGCGGCGATAAGGCGAAGGGCATCCGGACGGTGCAGGACGTGGCCAAAAACGGCAAGCTGAACCGCGTGGACGCGGAGGTCTTTCTGTGCGCGTTATACCGCCGCGAGAACCAGAGCAAGCTGGCGGTGCCGTTGGTGCGGGACCTCATTCGCCGCTATCCCCGAAACTATCTTCTGCGCATGGAACTGGGGCAAATGTACAGCCAGGCGGGCGATGGCGTCCGTGGATTTCAGGCACTGGAGGAGGTGGCGCGGCTGAAAGAGCGCCACGCGCCCGGGTTCGACCGGGTGCCGTGGGAGAAGATTTACTACCAGGAGGGATCGATTCAATTCTGGTACAACGAGCTGGATCGGTCGCTGGAAAACATGAAGAAGGTGGCGGCGGGCGAAGAAGTGGATCTGAATACGGGTGTGAAGGCGTACCTGCGGATGGGCCAGATCTACGACATGCAGCAGCGCCGCGCCGAGGCCGTGGAGGCATACAAAAAAGCCATCGTTTACGCTCCGCAGGCGGAAGCGGCGCAGGAATCGAGAAAGTACCTATCGACGCCGTACAGGCGCATGTAGCTAAGCTACTCGATGGTGACTTTTACGGGCTGCTCGATGAGCTTGGGCTCCTTACCGGCTGTCAGAATCATCAGGGCCATGCGGCCGGTGACCTTGGCAGGAATCTTGAATTTGATCGAAGTAGCCGTCTGCTCGGTGATTTCGCACACCACATCGTTCTTACCGTCGGTGACGTAGACCTTGCCAACGTTGCCCTTATCGAGATTCTCGCCGGCAACGGCAATGACATCACCTGCCTTGCCATTCGATGGATCGACCGCAGACATGCGGGGCATCGCCTCCTGGGCGAACAGCACAAGAGTCGCAGCGAACAGAAGGGCCACTACAGAAGACAGTTTCATCTGAATATCCGTTCCTTTGACTCTGATGGTATGTCCATTGACTGCGAATATCAAGGGTGGCGGCGGAATTTCCGTAAATTCACCTTAGATCCGAGTAAAACGCGATCGCCGCGGGGCGGAGAGGGGAGGAACGAGGGCTGAAGCCATCGCCCACGGTTGCCTCACTCGCAGCGTAGGGCCATGGCGGGGTCCACCTTCAGGGCGCGGCGGGCGGGAATGTAGGTGGCGGCCAGGGCGACCGCGATCATCAATCCGGCGACGGCGGCGAAGGTGGCGGGATCGGTGGCCTGGGTGCGGTAGAGTTGTGCCGCGATCAGGCGCGTGAGCGCCCAGGAGCCTGCCAGCCCGAGCAGCGTGCCGACCCCAACCAACATCAGGGTGTGGCGCATGACCAGGCGGAAAATGCTGCGCCGCGAGGCGCCGAGGGCCAGGCGGATGCCGATCTCCCGCTGCCTTTGGCTCACTGCGTAGGAGAGCACGCCGTATAACCCCGTGGCGGCCAGTAGCAAGGCGATCGCGGCGTAAATTCCCAGGAGCAAGGTGTAGAAGCGCGGCTGCGATACATTGCCGGACACCACATCGCGCATCGTTTTTACGTCGCTGATGGGTTGATCCGGAGTGATCGCGCGAATTTCCTTCTGGACCGCCGCACCCACCAACATGGGGTCGGCGGAGTGGGTGCGCAACACCAGCGTCATGGCAAACGGAGCGAAGAAGAATTGGCGATAGTCGAAGTACATCTCCGGTTCGGGCGGGTCGCCCAGGTTGAGATTGCGTACGTCGTTGACTACGCCGACCACGGTGGCGAACGGACCCTTGCCCTCCGTCGATTGCGTAATCCGCCGGCCGATGGGGTTCTCGTGCGGGAAATATTTGCGGACCAGGGACTCGCTGACGACGACGACTTTGGTGGCCTCGTTGAGTGTGGCGATGCGAGAATCAGCGTCATCGAAAACGCGTCCCTGCCGGAGACCGATGCCCATGGCGCGGAAGTAGCCGGGACTGGCGGCGCGCAGCTTCACCCGTTGGCGTTCGCCATTCGGCGGCACATGTCCCTCCACCACGAAGGTAGAGTTGGCGTCCACGTCGGCCAGGGGGAGCGGCGCGATCAGGCCGACGGAATTCAATCCGGGAAGCGAGCCCAGCCGGTCCAGGATTCGAGTGTAATATGCGGGCTGCCGCGCCTTGACGGTAATGGCCGCGGGTAGGGGCACGCGCAGGGTGAGGACGTGGTCTGGATTGAAGCCGGGGTTGACCGCCATCAGGCGTTGAAAACTGCGCAGCATGAGTCCCGCGCCCACCAGCAGGATAAGGGAGAGCGCGGTTTCGGCGATCACCAGGAAATTGCGGAGGCGGCCGGAACGCGCGCTGGATGTGTTGCCGCGAGCGTTTTCTTTCAGCGCCACGGTGAGGTCTGCACGCGTGGCCTGTAACGCCGGCGCGAGGCCGAACACCACGCCCGTGACCAGGGTGACCGCCACGGTGAAGAGCAGCACGGCGGAATCCAGATGGGCTTGCTCCAGCCGCGGCACCGGGTCGCGGCCGGGGAACAGCGTCACCAGTGCCCGGGCGCACCAGGCGCCCAGCAGCAGGCCGGCGATTCCGCCGGCAACGGAGAGCAGCAGGCTTTCGGTGAGCAGTTGCCGGACCATGCGCAGGCGTCCGGCGCCTAGCGCGGTGCGCACGGCGATTTCCCGGGCGCGGTCCGAAGCCCGCGCGAGCAGCAGATTGGCGACATTCAGGCAAGCGATCAGGAGCACGAAGGCGACGGCGCCGAGCGACACCAGCAGGCTGGTACGGAGAGGCCTGGTGAGTAGCTGCGAGAGCGGGACCAGGCGCACGGTCCAGCCCTTGCGTACATCTTCGGGCGCGAGGTCGCGCAGCACGGCTAGCAGTTCCGCCTGTGCCTGCTGTGGGGAGATGCCGGGGCGCAGGCGCACCGCGGTGGGGGTGCGGTCTTCGCGCTTCGCAGTTTCGTTGGCGGCGAGTTGCCACGGTGTCCAGAGCACAAAGCGCTGGTCGTAGAAGAAATCTTCCGGCATGACTCCGATGATGGTGTGCGGAGTGCCGTTCAAGAGCAGGGCGGTGCCCAGCACGCCGCGGTCGCCCGCAAAGCGGCGTTTCCAGAGGTGGTGCGTGAGGATGACGACGGCCGGCGCGCCGGGACGGAACTCCTCGTCGCGGAAGAGGCGGCCCAGCGCCGCGGGCCGACCGAGCATGCGGAAACACTGGTTGGACACTTTGCCGCCATACTCGTTCTCCGGACCTTGCGGACCGGTGAGGGTTAGGTTCTGCCAGTGGGACAGCGCGACGTACTCGAAGGCGTGAATGCGGTGGCGAAAGACCTGCGCGTCGGCGGGGGAAACGCCGGCTGGTTGACCCTTGGGATCGATTTCGTCAAGACGATAGAGACGAGCGGGATCGTGGTAGGGCAGGGGACGCAGCAGGACCGCGTTCACGACGCTGAACACGGCGCTGTTGGCGCCGATGCCGAGCGCGAGAATTGCCACTACAATGGCGGCGAAACCCGGAGTGCGCCGCAGCATGCGCGCCCCGTGGCGTAGGTCCAGGAAGAA
>JANYAH010000300.1 GCA_025361425.1 Candidatus Solibacter sp.
GGATGCCGAAGCCGTGGAGCGCATCTTCTACAGCATCCTGAACGAACCGTTGAAGATGGAGCCGCTGCACGAGGCGGGCGTACCGCAATCGGTCTGCGACCTCATCGCCCGCTGCACCGCCAAGAAGCCGGCGGAGCGCCCGCAGGGGTTCGCGCCGGTCTCTGCCGAACTTGATCGCTTGATCGCGGAGCTCGATGCGCCCACCCTGGTGCTGCCCCCCACGCCCCCGCCGGCGACGGCCGCTACCGTGGGCGAGCCGCCTCCCGCGGCGTCGCGGCCCGCATGGCTGATGCCCGCGGTACTGGTGGCGATTGTGGCGCTGGCCGCGGGCCTCTACTTTGCCACTAGAACGGATACCAAGTCAGTCTCCAAGCAGGCGGAAGCTCCGGCTGCGCTCGCCAAGACCATCGTCGTGAAGGGTGGCGGGATGGTGTTGGTGGAGGCGGGCAGTTTTAAATTTGGCGAGAAGAAAGATTCGGATACACTGCCCGCGTTCTATATCGATAAAACCGAAGTCGGCAACGCCGCCTACGCGGAGTTCTGCCGAGAGACGAAGCATGCCCTACCCAAGGGCTTCGCGGCGGATAAACCCGATCTCCCGGTGGTCAACGTCTTGATCTGGGATGCCCGCGCTTTCGCTCAATGGGCAGGCAAGCGCCTGCCTAAGGGCCGCGAATGGGAGAAGGCGGCACGCGGCAAGGATGGCTTTCTCTACCCCTGGGGCAATGACGCGGACCCGGCGCGGGCCAACGTAGGCAGCGGCAGGTTGCTGCCGGTTTCCGATCTGCCCAACGGCGCCAGCCCGTATGGAGCGCTGAATATGTCCGGCAATGTGTGGGAATTGGTGGATCAGGTGAACCCGCCGGGTGAGGGAGCCCTCGCGGAGTTCACCAAGCTGTTCAAAGAGCTGAAGCTCGCCCCGCCTACCCGCGACGAGCTGTGGTATATGGTTCGCGGCCAATCTTTCCTCGCCGCGGAAAAGCTCGACCCAGCCGGTCTCTGGGACACTTCCACCGTGCCGGAGCGCGGTTCGGCTTTCAATATCGGGTTCCGCTGCGTCAAGGATCCGCAATAAGTACGCCCCTCCCCGCAGACTGTTAAAATCGAAATTGGTTCCTCTATGGACCTTCCTGCCGCCGCCAATCCCGCTACTGCCCGAGACATCATCCTGGAGATCGTCCGCAACATGCGCGAAGGTCTCGAGCCGCTCCACTACTCCACCCTGCCGCCCGCCCTCTTCCATGTCTACCTGCATCCTGGCGACATGGAGCGGCTGCGCGGAATCCTGCCGCGCATCATCGACGAAGCGTGCCGCGCGCTCGATGCCGAACTTGAATCCCTGAACCGCGCCTCGCTGGGCGAGCGCCTGAAACTGGCGCGCCGCGGCGATCCCAAAATCGTGGCGCCCGAGGGCGGCTGGCAGATTCGCATTCTGGAAAACACCGACGAAGACGCCGCGCCGGGCGATATCGCCATCTCCTCGGAACTCGCTCTGCCCGCTAAGGATGAACTCGGGTCGGGATCCATGACCAAGCGCATCGCCACGCGCCGCTTGTCCGGAGTGGAATCTACCAAACAGAGCTACGATGCGGCGCCGTCCGTGCCTGCCGCTGCCTCCGCCGATGCCGCGGACGCCGGTGCCGTCGCCATCATCGAGTACGAAGACAGCACTGGACACAAGACCTACCGTATGACCAAGGACGAAATCGTAGTCGGCCGCGGGGGGCGCGATTACTGGACCGACATCAAACTGGAAACGCTTTCCGACGTGTCGCGCGAACACTTCCGCCTCCGCCGCGACCCGGCGAGCGGGCAGTTTTTCCTCAAGGACCTGAGCCAGTTGGGCACCACGATCGATGGCGCCAAGGCCCCCTCCAGCATCGAGTGGGAAGGCGGCGAAAAGCGCGACCGCAACCGGGAGGCGCCGGTCCCTCCGCGCGCACGCATCGGCCTTGCGGGCGTCGTGTTCCTGGAGTTCCGAAGTACATCGAATGGTTAAGGCCAACGTCAAGTGCGCGGGGGCCAGCGACCCCGGCCGCGTGCGCAAAAACAACGAGGACGCGTTCCATATCGACGCGGAGCGCGGCATCTTCCTTGTGGTGGACGGCATCGGCGGGCAGGCCGCCGGCGAGAAGGCGGCGGAAATCGCCGTGCAGCGGGTGCGCGCGCGCCTGGAGCGGCAGACCGGCACCATCGAACAGCGCGTCCGCGAGGCCATCGCCATGGCCAATAATGAGATTCTGCGCACCGGGCAGGCCAACCCCGAATTCGCCGGCATGGCGTGCGTGCTCACCCTGGCCGTTCTCGAGAACGGCGCCGCGGTGGTGGGACACGTGGGCGATTCGCGGCTCTACCACGTGCGCCGCGGCGAAATCCGCAAGATCACACACGATCATTCTCCGGTGGGCGAGCGCGAAGACAATCGCGAACTGAGCGAGGCGGACGCCATGCGCCACCCGCGCCGCAATGAGGTCTTTCGCGATGTGGGCAGCGAGCCGCACGAACCCGCCGACGCCGATTTCATTGAGATCCAAAGCTTTCCGTTCGATTCCGAAAGCGCCCTGCTCTTGTGCAGCGATGGCCTCAGCGACCTGGTCCCCTCGGCGGAAATCCGCGCTTCCCTGGAACGCCATGCCGGTGATCCGGAGGGCGCGGTGCGGGAACTTATCGCCGCGGCCAATCGCGCCGGAGGCAAGGACAACGTTACGGTGCTGGTGGTGGAGGGCGAACAGTTCACCGCGCCCGTGGCCATGCCGCCGCAAGCTCCCCGCAGCCCGTGGGCCTCGCGCGCCCTCCTGTTTGCCGCCGGTTTCGTAGCGGCGGCCGCTTTGTGCTGGCTCACCCGGTCCATGTGGCAGCCCGCGCCGGTGGTGATTGCGCCGCGTTTGATCGCCGTGACCTCCACCATCGCCGCCGCCATGACTGAAGCCCGCGCCGGCGACACCGTGGAAGTCCCCGAGGGCGAGTACCGCGAGCAGGTGCGCCTCAAGGACGGCGTCACGTTGCGCGCGCGCGTCCCCCGCCAGCCCAAACTGCGCGCCGCCCCCATGAGCAACGGACCCGCCGTCATCGCCGAAGGCGTCCAGGGCGCCCGCCTCAGCGGCTTCCGCATCCTGGCCGACCCGGAAATGCCGCTTTCGGTAGGCATTCTGCTGCGCGATTCCGTGGTGGAGATCGACGATGTGGAAGTCAAAGGCGCCGGCATCGGCATCGAGATTCGCGGCAGCTCAAGCCCCGTGCTGCGCGCCAATGCGATCCGCGATTGCCTGGCCGAGGGCGTGCTCATCCTCGGACCCTCCGCCCCGTGGCTTTCGCACAATTTGATCCAGGCCAAT
>JANYAH010000309.1 GCA_025361425.1 Candidatus Solibacter sp.
CGCGCTTCCATGGCATGGAAGAGGTCGACGGTTCGAACCCGTCCAGGTCCACCAATCCTTTCAATAGTTTGGGCAGAGTAGTCAATTCATTCCTGCATTATTCCCGCACATCGATTCGGGCAGCCAGCGCTGCTGGATCTCCCGCACCGTCTTCTCACACCGTGTAGCCCATCGTGGTCTCCGGCTTCGGGTGGCCGGTCTGAGCCATGGCTTCGAACACGTTCACGCCCCCCGGCGCCTGCAGTGCTGTGAGATCTCATCCGCCGGAAGGTCCGCCATCCGAACCTGAGGCGAGGGTTGGTGCTCAAGGCGCGAAACGTTTTGGCCAGTTCGTGGCCCACCTTACTTGCATAGCATCGCCGAGGTTAGGCCGACCGCCGGATTGGTACAAAACGGATCTCGACCCGCTGATTCAACGCGCCCGCGATCCTGCGCAACATCGCCAGGGAGTGGCCTTCGTAGTCGGCATCCTCAAGGCGGCAGATGACCGATGCAGTGGTGCCGATGAGCTTGGCAAGCTGAGTTTGGGTGAGGGCCGCCGCTGCTCTCAGTTCGTGGATTTTGCGGGCGATCTCTTCGTTGGCGCGCGCCTCTTCCAGGTTCTTCAGTCGAGCCGGTTTGCCTTCGTAGAACCGGCGGTGAAGGATCTCCACCGCATCGCTAGCCGAATTCAACGTCTTTGCCATGTAAAGCCTCCTTATAAGTGTGCTTCGCCGGATTCGCCTCAAACCGCTTCTTGCGCTCGACGGCGTGATCGATCTCCGTTGACGAGACCAAGCGCTCTTTCACAAGCCCGTGCGAGACCACCGCAGCCACGGCTCCGTGGAAGAAGTACAGGATCCGGTGGTGAATGCCTCCCAGGCTGACGCGCAGTTCGTAGATCCCGTCGCGCAGGAAGTCCGCTTCGGGCCGCCGCAATTCGTGGCCCATCTCACGCAATCGCTCCAACCGGAGGTAACACTTGTCCTGTACCTTCGCCGGCAACTCGTCGAACCACTCCACGACGCATCAGATCGGTTCCCGACCGCGGCGCAGGCGCGTGGCGACGGCCAGGAAAACGGCGGTGGCCGCCAGCCCGGTCCAAAGGCCGGATTCACTCAGCAGCATCCCCGGGTGGAAGTGCCCGAGCATATCCATCAACCCGCCGCTCTTGGGACCGGGGTCGGAGCTCCCCCCGAGGTGATACAGGAGCATGTCCGTGAAATGGGACGTGTTGAACACGAGCTTCTCGACGATACCGATGGCAAGCGGCGGCAAGACCACCCAGAGGAACGGCGCGCGCCGGGCCCAACTGGAAACCATCAGCATCCATCCGTAAAAGGGGGCATGCCAGAGGCCATGCACGACGACCAGATGGTAAAGCAGCAACAGCGACATCCGCGCGATCGGCAGCGGGCTCCAGAAGGGCGCGATGCTGGAACCGGCGGCGAGCAACACCGCTGAACTCAGGAAGAACATGATCCCCATCACGGCGACCGCAACCGCGAAGGCGATCAGCTGCAAAACGAAGACAGGAATGACGGCCTTCGAGAGAACGGTGGTGAGATCCGACACCGGCATCGACTTCCAGAACAGGATGCTGCGGTCGCGACGCTCTCCGTGCAGGGCGTCCATGCTGTAGAAGGCGCCAACGGCCATGGCGGTGACCATGAGCAGCCCCGCGGCAATCATGTAGGGCTGGTCGATGGCGGCGCGCTGGTGCATGGGATCGAGCGCCTGAATCGCGCGCATGTGGCTGGGCAGACGAAACAGGTAGAACAAGAAGCCGATCAGGAAGACCGCACCGACGGCGAGCGGCGCAATATAGAGGGAGCGGTGCTCCCACAACTCGCGGCGTATGGAGCAAGAGAGGAGCCGAGTGGGGGAGACGGCTTGCGAGTGGTCCGCCGGCATGGGCGCAGCGTTCGATGGGGTAGTCATCGTCTTACTCCTTTTGAGGGGCCGGCTGTATTGCCGAGGATGGCCACAAATAGATCGGCGATGCCGGGCGTATGCACGTCGCCGAAGGCGCCGAGATGCTGACGGTCAACTTTGTCGAGCGTCATCAGATCGAAAAGCAAAATGCTCCGCCCCAGTGCCGGGCGTTCGTGAATCGGCTTGAGCGCCCGCGCCGCGGTGACCCGATCGGGATTCACGGTTACCTCGGCGTAGCGCGACTCGAATTCTTCCATGCTGCAACCGAAAACGATGCGGCCGCGGTCGATGAACATGAGGTCCGTGAGCACGTGCTGGACCTCTTCCACCTGATGAGTCGTCACCACGATGGTGCGGCTGCGATCGAAGTAGTCGTTCAGCAGAGAATCGTAAAATTGCTTGCGATACAGGATGTCGAGGCCAAGCGTCGGCTCGTCCAGCACCAGCAATCTCGCGTCAATGGCCATAACCAGAGCAAGGTGAAGCTGGGTCACCATGCCCTTCGACAATTCGCGGACGGTGCTCGCGTGTCGGATGGTGGTCTTGGCGAGAAAACCTTCCGCCTTGGCGCGATCGAATCGGGGATGCACGCCAGTGACGTAGTCGAGCACCTGCGAAATCCGGATCCAACGCGGCAACACCGCAACGTCGGCCATGAAGCAGACGTCGCACATGAGTTGATCTCGCTCTGTCCAGGGATCGCGCCCGAGGACTTTCAGTTCTCCCTGATACGGGATGAGACCGAGAATCGCGTTGAGCACGGTGGACTTGCCCGCGCCATTCGGGCCGATGAGGCCGAGGATACGGCCTTGTTCGACACGCAAATCGATGCCATCCAGCGCGATCGTCGTGCCGAAAGCCTTGCGGAGACCGCGAGCTTCTATGCATGTCATGGCTTCAGCGTTTCTCCTTGGGTTGGATTCGGCTCGGTGGATTTCGACGGTGCGGCATCCGCGGACGGCCGGCTGGTCGCCCCGTTCAGGAGTTCTTCCGCTTTCAGGCCGAGCCGCTGAATGGTGGCGTGAATCCTGGGCCACTCCTCACCCAGAAATTTTTGGCGTTCGCCCCGCAGCAAAAGATTCCGCGCGCCATCCTTTACGAACATACCTAGCCCTCGCCTGCTCTCGACCAATTCCTCGTCAACCAGTTGCTGATAGCCCTTCAGAACGGTGAGCGGATTGACCCGATATTCGGTTGCGACATTGCGCACGGAGGGTAGCGGATTGCCCTCCTTGAGCACGCCGTCGAGTATCATCGCGACCACGCGGTCGCGAATCTGGCGGTAGATCGGTTGATCGTCGTTCCACTCACGGTCCATCAGGTTGTCAGGAAAGCCTTACTCGCCGGGCGCACCGGTCGCCACTTTTGTCCGCTCTAGATCGAAACGCACGCGCACCGGATTATCCCCGGGCATCATGAAAGTCCACTCTTCGATGTGATGATTCTCATCGACGAACGTGAACACCGCATGATGCATGTGTCCGGGCTTCACGTTACCGGAGATATCGAGAAAATCGAATTCTACGGTCTTTCCGTCGGCCGACATCTTCCCAACCATGCGAGGCCGGTTGTCCGCGTCGCAGTAATGCGTCAGCAGCAGGCGATCCGCGTCCACCACCAGCATCGTAATCGGATTGTCGGGTATGCTTTCGATCTTCAGGTCGTGCATGAGCGTGTGACCCCTCGACGCCACGCGAAAGGTCACATGCGCGCTCTTGCCATCCAATGCGGGTACCGGAGGGACAACCTTCGGGTGGCCTTCCCAGGAACCTGCCAGCGTTTTCAGTTTGTCGAAGGACTTTTGCGCGTCGGACGGCACCGCTTTGTCGACGGACTCTTGCGCGTCGGACTTCTGCGGTTGGGACTCGTGCGCGTGGGACTGCGCGGAAGCGAAGGGAGACATCAGCACAACGAATAGCACAAAACCGAGGGATCTCATATTTCACTCTCCTTACGAAATTCTTTTGTTCTTTGCTCTCGGGTCCAGGGCATTTCGCTGGCGTACGCAGTTGCGAGAGATCTCCTGGAATGGATTGCTATGTCATCTACTGTTATACATATATAATACACCACAGCACCGCGTCAAGCTTTTTTCTCATCCGTTCTCGTTATTTCGAGAAGCGGGAGCAAAATGACCGGCCGTTGAGCGGCGAGGCTGAAGGGGAAGAAAAGCGGAACAGCTTCATCGTCGGCCAGAAGAATGAGGGTTTTCCCCCCGGCGTCGCCTGCTTCCGTTCCGCCATACCAGCAGCAGATTGATCAGGGCCCGATTCGCCTTGAGAACCTATCCGGCGTAAAGCGAGGGAGGGTGCTGCGGAGTCGGAACTGCGTATGATCAATCTCCAGCATTGCGATCCTTCCCTTCAGGGTCATCTTGTACTAGTGTAGTGCGTCAGGAATAGTAACGAGTATCAATCGGGCGACGTCCTTACAATAGAGGACGATCCGATGCGTTTAGCACGATCCGTCAAACTGACCCCGGAACAGCGAACCGTCTTGGAACAGCACGCTCGTGCACGCTCCATGCCGGCACGATTGGTAGAACGGGCGCGCATCGTACTGCAAGCGGCGGATGGGCTCCAGGATCAGCAGATCGCTGCCGAACTGAGTATCACGCCAGAGAAAGCGGCACG
>JANYAH010000310.1 GCA_025361425.1 Candidatus Solibacter sp.
GGGTTTCGGGATTTTATTCGGTGTTCCGGCTGGAACCTCGACCTTATCGTCCTCGAGGATCGAGTTGCAGACCGCGATGCACTCGTCGCAGATGTAGGCGCGAGGGTAGTCACTCGGAGAGGAAATGAGTTTTCCGACTACGTCCTGACTCTTATGACAAAACGAACACCGTAAAGCATCATCGGATCCGGCACGCTTCACGCAGATTTCTCCTCTTCCGCCGTTGGCACAGCGCCGTCAGGGTAGGGCAGTACAACCACTTCCGTCCCTATTATCACCTGAATGAGGTTTCCTTAGCAATGGACTCGAAGGATAGCGACTCGGTTGCCAGGCCACGAAAAACGATGGCCTTTTCCACGGTGATGGACTGTACTATTAAGGATTCCACAGCGCTCGCCTAGGATTCGGCCGTCTTGCGGGCGTGCTCAAACAGGAAGTTCAACGTCTTGTCCGTCTGGATGTGGCTGGCGATGCGGCCCAGGGTGCCATCCTTCTCGAATTCCATGTGCACCGCGGCCACCGGCTTGCGCTGCTGGCGGGCGGCCTTCTCAACTTCGCCGTCTACCTCGTCACGCGTGGCGCGAATGCTCTCGCGCTCGCTGACCTTGCCGAGCAGGATCGACGCCTTGACCTCGCGGATCGCTTTGTCGCGCTGCGATTCCTTCAACTTCTCCCAGTCCAACTTCAGTTTCCGCGGATCGATGCCCTGCTCGGCCATAGCCATCAGGCGCTGCTCCACGCGGTTCTTGATCTGGCGTTCCACGAAGGCTTCGGGCACCGGAAAGTCATGCGCGTCCACCAGTTTGTCCACAATCTGGTTCTTGGCCTCCTGCTGCGCCTCGTTCTGGCGCTGGGAGAAAATGGCCTTGCGGACGGCTTCCTTTAACTCGTCAACGGTACGGTAGTCGCCGAGTTCCTGGGCGAACTCATCGTCGAGTTCGGGCAGTTCCTTGCGGCGCAGACCCTTGAGAACGGCATGGAACTTCACGGTCTTGCCCGCCAGTTTCTCAGAGCCGTAATCTTCCGGATAGACGACTTCGAAATCCTTTTCGTCCCCGGGAGTGAGACCACGGAGATTTTCAGTGAAGGCTTCGAAGGTGTCCTTGGCGCCGATCTCCAGCACCATCTCGTCGGTCTTCACCGGTTCGCCTTCCAGGCCTTGCAGGCTTTCCAGCGCGACAACGGCGAAATCGCCGTCCACCACCGGGCGCGGATCGATATTGATGTACTGCGCCTTTTGCTGGCGGATCTCATCGATGCGCTTAGCAATGTCCTCTTCGGTGACCTCGGGATCCTGGTAGGGCACTTCGACGTTGTGGTACTCGCCCAGCACCACCTCCGGGAAGACTTCGAAGGTGGCCTTGAACTGGAGCGGCGCAAAATCGTGGAAGTGGACGTCGGTGATCTCGGGCGTGTCCACCGAGGTGAGGTTCTCCGCGTCGAGCTGCTTTTGCAGATGGACGGGGATCAGATTCTCCAGCACCTTCTGCCGGATATCGCCAGCAAACTGCTGTCGGATCAGGTTGGCGGGCGCTTTACCGGGGCGGAAGCCCTGGAGTTTAGCGCGCTTCTGAATGTTGTCGACGACGCGGCTGGTCTCGCTTTCTACCACATCAACTGGGATGGAAATTTCCAGCGAGTGCTTGCAACCTTCTACTAATGCCAAGTGGATTTAACCTCGGGGACAAAGTGATGGCTAAACCAAATTATAACACGCGGGTTAGAGGCGATTGCCGGGCGCCGCGCGGCTCCGGAAACCTGCCGGCTGGGCCGCACGCCAAGGGACGGCGGACCGGTTAGCGCTAGCCTAACCCAGGCCTAACTGCTATGTTCAAATTTATGTCTCAACACCAGCACGAGTGCGCCGGCCCGCGCCGCTACGTCAAAACCCGCCGGGTGGACGAATGCCGCACCATGGACGAACTCTTCCTGCACTGCCTGCCGGCGTTCGGGGGTGCCTATTTGCGGCGGATTTACCAAATCCTGGACACGGCCATCGGCATGGGCTGCCCACTAACACTGGCCGTCTCCGGCCCCGTCACGGTGTCCGGCCAACAGCACACGTGGCTAATTCCGCTGCTCGAAACCGGCTGGGTGGCCTACCTCAGCACCACGGACGCGGTCTGCTATCACGATGGTCACCGCAGCCTGGACGCCTACAAATCCGGACCCATCCACGAAGTCCCCATCTACAGCGATGACGGCGCCCTGCGCGAACAGGGAACCATCCGCGTCACCGATATGGCCTTCGACGAAGGCGTGCTGCTGGACCAGGACCGTTTCCTCTCCGCGGTACTCGCCCGCGCGGAATTCCAGCGCAAGATGACCGGCACCGAACTGCGCTACCTGCTCGGAAAATACTACGCCGCGCAGGAAGAGCAGAACGGCGTGGAGGCGGGACTGCTCTCCACTTGCTTCCGCCACGCCGTGCCGGTCTTCGTGGGCGCGCCTGGCGACGGCAGCGTCTTTTTGAATTCGATGAAGCTCTGGGCGATGCACCAGGCCGGATTAATCCCGGCCTACGGTTTCGATCTCGACCTGCACGCCGAAGTCTTCGAGGCCTGCGCTTACCATCGATGGGGGCTGTTCGAGCATCCGGTTCACGCACTGGGCACGGTCATTCTCGGTGGCGGCGTGCCCAAGAATTACAACCTGCAACCGGAACCGGCGCTCGGCCAGGTGCTGGGACTGCCCAACGTGCGCGGCTACCAGTTCGACGTGCAGATTGTGACCGCGCCAGTGACCGATGGATCGCTCTCCTCGTGCCCGCCGGCGGAAGCGGTCACCTGGGGCAAAGTGGACAAGGACACGTACCTGCAGACCACGGAGAGCATGCAGAGCGACTATTCGGTGGTGATGCCGTTCTTGATGAAGGCGCTATTCGACAACCGCGCGCGATACCAGGAGCTGGCCGAAAAGGAAGGGGAGGAATCGCTTTTCGCACGCGAGCCGAAAGCCCGGGGCTACCTGCGCCCGCGAGAGGGCTACCGCCTGTTCGAGCAGCGTGCGCGCCTCAACGCTCGGCTTACCGAAGACGTGCGGAACAACCGGGATTGGCTGCTGGAGAGCCTTTCGTACCCGCTTGCGGTGAAGGCGTAAGGGGTTCGGGCGATCGCCTGGTTGGCGGACGAAAGCGTCCGTCTAACCCTGTTAGCTACCGTCGCGCCAGCGCGCTGTTCTTGCGGCCGAAGGGGAAATAAATGGCGAAACCGATGAACAGCCAGACGAAGAACCGTACCCAGGTTTCGAGCGGCAAAGCCATCATCAGCACCACACAAAAGGCGATAGAAATCATCGGCAGCCAGGGCGCTCCCGGCACCCGGAATCCGCGTGGACGGTCGGGTTGAGTCTTACGCAGCACGATGACTCCGAGCGAGACGATGATGAACGCGAAGAGCGTCCCGATGTTCGCCAAATCGGCAAAAGTCCCAATATCCCAAATGCCCGCGGGGATTCCCACCGCCAGGCCCGCGATCCAGGTGCTGATGTGCGGAGTCTTGTGGACCGGGTGCACCTTGGAAAACACCTTGGGCAACAGGCCGTCGCGCGACATGGCGAACCAGATACGCGCCTGCCCGTACTGGAACACTAGAAGCGAACTCAACATGCCGACAAGGGCACCGACACTCACCCATTGGCGGATGCCGTTGTAGCCCAGCGCCTTGAGCGCAGTGGCCACCGGCGCCGCGTTGTTCAGGGTGTCATAGCGGGCGATTCCGGTCAGGACCAGCGCGACCGCAATGTACAGAATCGCGCAGATCACCAGCGTCATGATGATCCCAAACGGCAGATCGCGCTGTGGCCGGCGGCATTCCTCCGCCGCCGTGGATACGGAATCGAAGCCGATATAGGTGAAAAAAACGATCGCCGCCCCGGTCAGCACGGCGGGAAATCCGTTCGGCGCAAACGGCTTCCAGTTGGAAGTGTCCACGGCCCGGGCGGCGCCAAACACGAAAATCAGGATGGCCGCGATCTTGATGATTACCATCACGTTGTTAGTGCTGGCACTCTCGCGCACGCCTTTCACAAGAATCCAGGTGAGGACCAGCAGGACCACCAGGGCGGAGATATTGAACCAGTTTCCGGTGAACTGGCCGCCGACGATTGGTGGACCCGCAAACTTCGCCGGAATATGCCAGCCGAAGACGTTGTCCAGCACGTCGTTAAGGTAGGCCGAGAACCCCACCGCCACCGCCATGTTACTGACGGCGTACTCCAAAATCAGGTCCCACCCGATAATCCAGGCCACCAGTTCGCCGAGCGTGGCGTAGGCGTACGTGTAGGCACTGCCCGCGATCGGGATCATCGACGCCAGTTCCGCATAGCACAGGGCCGCGAAACTACAGGCGATCGCCGTCAGTAAAAACGAGAGCGTGATCGCCGGGCCCGCGCCCGCCCGCCCCGTCATGGAGAGAGCCTGGGTGCCGTGCATCAGCAAATCCAGCACGGGCGCATGCAGAATGGACTTGTAGCTAAGCGTCTCACCGGCCGCCGCCGTGCCGGTGAGAATAAAAATGCCGGAGCCGATCACCGCGCCGATACCCATGGCGGTGAGGCTCCATGGCCCTAAAGTACGCCGCAGCTTCTTCTCCGGATCTTCGGAGGCGGCGAGGAGCGCATCGATACTCTTTGTCCGGAAAATGCTCACGGTGGCGACCCTTGGATATGAACTCTCTCTGGTAACACGTCTTGACCGCGTTACCTCTCTTGCCCAGAGAGGCGGGGTACCCTTTGGGTCGCCGCCCTGCTAGGGGCTTAGCGCTTGCGCTGACCCTGAGCCTGGTGACGGATCTTCTTCTTTTCGGACCCGCGGGCCACACCCGCGGCGCGTTTCGCCTTCGGAGCCGCCTTCTTGCGCGCCGTGCGCTTCAGTTTCTTGCGTTCTGTCGTGTCGGTGACAATCTTCGTATTCATCAGTTTCTTTTCAATCCAGCGTACTTTTCGATTAACTTCTTTAACCCGTAGCGAGGAAAGTTAACAGTGATCTTAGCATCATCACCCTCCCCTTCGCGCCGTACCACGGTTCCAGTGCCGTACGTGGGGTGCTCTACCACCATCCCCGTGCGCGCCCCTTTTCGGGCAGCCGGCTGCGCGACGGGCGCCGGCCGGGGCAGCGGAGGGCTGCCGACGGGCCGCGGGAATTGCGGCGGCGTGCGCAAATCCGGCTTCGGCGGCAGCGCTTGAGCCGGCTTCAACGGCATGCCCCGCTCGCCGAAGAATTGCGAAATGTTGTCCAGCGAATTGTAGGTCTTGCCGGTATACGTGCTGCGTTTCGCCGATTGCCGCACATCGTGCCGTTCGGCGTGCAGATTGACTTCCCCGGCTTCATCCCGGGGGCCCAGATTCATGATAAGAGGCTCCGGCACTTCACTGAGGAACCAACTCGCCGTGGAACGCTCCTGCTCCCCGCCCCCAAAGCGCCTGCGATATTTCGCCCAGGTGAGAATCAGACGTTTCCGCGCGCGCGTCATGCCTACGTAGCACAGCCGCCGCTCTTCTTCCAGCGCCGCCTCGGAGTTCATCGACCGGCTGTGCGGGAAGAGTCCGAGTTCCATACCGCTGAGGAACACCAGCGGAAACTCCAGCCCCTTGGCGTTGTGCAGGGTCATCAGCGTGACGGGGGCCTGCTCGTCGTAGGAATCGACGTCGGCCACCAGGGCCGTCTGATCCAGATAATCTGCAATGCTCTCGCCGCGCTCATGGGCTTCGGCCGCGGCGTTGATCAGTTCGTCCAGATTCTCCAGCCGGGTTTCCGATTCCGGCGTCTTTTCCTGCTGCAGCATCTTCTTGTAGCCGGTGCGGTCCAGAATGAAGCGCAGCAAATCGGGCAGCGGCGACTGACTGGCCACCAGCGACAGTTCCTGAATCAGGTTGCGGAAGATCACCAACGCCGATTGCGAACGTGTGGAAAGCTGCTGATCATCGATAATCCGCTCGATGGCATCCCACAGGTTCAGCTCATTGTCCCGCCCGTAGCGCTCAATTTGCTCCACGGTGGTGCGCCCGATCCCCCGCGCCGGGGTGTTGACGACGCGCATCAGGCTCACCGAATCCGCATTCGATGCCGCCAGCTTGAGATAGGCCAACGTATCCTTGATCTCCGCCCGCTCGTAGAAGCCGAAGCCGCCCACTATGTTGTATTTACGCCCATAGCGCCGCAGCGCATCTTCGATCTGGCGCGATTGCGAATTGGTGCGGTAAAGAATCGCCACATGGTCGCCGGGGTTGACCGCCAGAAATTTCTCGGTGGCGTCGGCGATGAACAGCGCCTCGTTTTCGGAGTCGTAGCCCGCGTAGACGCCAATCAGGTCGCCGGCGTCTGCATCGGTCCAGAGCACCTTGCCCTTACGCGCCTTGTTGTTCTCCACCACGGCGCCCGCGGCCGCCAGAATGTTCTTGGTAGAGCGGTAGTTCTGCTCCAGGCGAATGGTCTTGGCGTTGGGGTAGTCGTGTTCGAAATCCAGAATGTTCTTGATATCGGCGCCGCGCCAGCTATAGATGGACTGGTCTTCGTCGCCCACCACGCAGACATTGCGATGCTGTTCGGTGAGCAGGCGCATCAGGTCGTACTGGGTGCGGTTGGTGTCTTGATACTCGTCGATCATGACGTAGCTGAGCCGCCGGCTGTAAGCCTCGCGGGTTGTGTCGTCATGCTGTAGCAGGCGGACCGCTTCCAGCAGCAGGTCGTCGAAATCAAGCGCGTTGGCTTTGTGCAGCGCCTTGTCGTATTGCTCGAAGAGCGCGGCGATGGTCTCGGTCTCTTTGTTCACCGCGCTTTTGTAGAGATCCTGCACGGTGACCTTGGTGTTCTTAGCGTGGCTAATCTTGGAAATCGCCGCGCGGTACTGCATGAATTCCTTTTCCTCGAGCCCAAGCGTGCGGTACGCCGCCTTGATTATCACCAACTGATCTTCGCCGTCGTAGATGCTGAAACGGCGGGTAAACCCGGGACGAATGCGCGCCAGCGGATCTCCGTCGCGCCTCAGCATGCGCACGCAAAAGGAGTGAAACGTGCTGAGGTTGGGGGCGGAATCCAGATTAGCGTCTTCCAGCAGCGCAACCACACGTTCCCGCATTTCCCGAGCGGCCTTGTTGGTGAAGGTGACAGCCAGCACCGCCGATGGCGGCACGTGCTTGGTGGTGATGATGTGCGCAATGCGATGCGTGATGACGCGCGTCTTCCCGCTGCCCGCGCCGGCAAGAATCAACAAGGGTCCGTCGATGTGGTTTACGGCTTCGCGCTGTTGCGCGTTAAGCCCTTTGAGGAAATCCATGAAAGGGGGACCCCCTGATTTTAGCACGCGCGCCCGCGAGCCTCCTCGCGTGGCTTCCAGGGGCTTCCGGCGAGCGCGGTCCCAGCAGCTAGAGCGCCGCTGAGTTCAGTAACCCGCGCACGCGCAGCCAATCCGCCAGCCGCGCCGGCCAACCGGAGAGCGCCTCGTCCGTCTGCGCCAACCCCACGCCGTGCGGACCCCGTTCGTAGATGTGCAGTTCCGCCGCCACACCCGCCTTGCGCAGCGCCGAATAAAACATCACGCTGTTCTCCACCGGCACGCTGGCGTCCGTGGTGGTGTGGAACAGGAAGGTGGGCGGCGTCTGCGCCGTCACCTGGGTCTCATTCGACAGGCTCTGCACCAGCTTGGGGTCGGGATTGTCGCCCAGCAGATTGCGTCTCGACCCCTGATGCGCGAACTCGCCGAAGGAAATCACCGCATAGCACAGCACCAGAAAGTCCGGCCGGCTGCTCAGCCGGTCGATGGCGTCACTGGCCCCAGAGTTCCCCGCGTCGAAGTGCGTGCCGGCTGTTGAGGCCAGATGTCCACCCGCCGAGAACCCCATGATGCCGATGCGGTCCGGCAGCAGGCGGTATTCCGACGCCTTGAAGCGCACGGTACGGATGGCCCGCTGCGCGTCCCCGAGTTCCACGGGATGGTGATATTTCGGCCCTAGCCGGTACTTGAGCACGAAGGCCGTCACGCCGAGCGAGTTCAGCCACTTGGCGATCTGGTCGCCTTCCTTATCCATGGAAAGCCCGCCGTACCCGCCTCCGGGACACACGATCACCGCCGTACCCGTTCCGCGCCCCGCCGGCACCAGGTACGGTGCAAGCGTCGGCTTGTCGATATCCTCCGTGCCCAGCGCGCCGGGCGCGCCCGCGGGCCACAAGAGGTCGGCTTTCGGCATGGCCGGTGTTTGGGCGAACCCCGCGCTCAACAGCAATGCGAATGACAGGAAATAGCGCCTCATAGGCTTTCTACGTTATCACCTCGCGCCCGCGCAATCCGAAGGCCCGGGCGCCGGGCGCGCATGATTCGATTAGCGCGGCGGAGCGGCGGCCGAAGGCGCGGTGGGAACCCCATCCACCGTCTTCGGCTCCATCAGTTCGCTGCGCGTGCCGTCGGGGTCGAAGAGATTCATCTGGCGCTTGCGATTGACGCCGGTTTTGATCTCCATGGGGCGCGTGTAGTTGCTGGCCGCGGGGCGCTGCTTGAGGTCGGCGGTGGCTTTTTCGATGTCATGGACTTCGAGGCAGATGTGGTTCAGGGTTCCGAGCGCGGTGAGGTTAGGCATTTGATCGTACAGCATGAACTCCAGATAATCGTTGCCTTCCGGAACTTTCATATTCACCCAATCGAGCACCTTCCCGTTCTTGCTGCCCCGCCAGATTTCCTGGAAGCCGAGGATGTCACCGTAGAATTTCATGGCGGGGTCTAGCGCGCCCACTATGATGCCCAGATGGGCCATCCGCGTCGAGATTCGCGGGCCATCCATGAATTTGCCCTTCTCGCGGATGGTGAACCCGTCGGGGTCATACTGGGCGACTTCGACTAGGTGACCGTCGGGGTCCGTAATCATAAAGTTGGAGTTCTTGATACGACCCTTGCCGACCTTGTCGGGCACCTTGACACCCTTCGAGCGGAGGTAAAGGCGCATCGCTTCCGCGTCCTCCACTTCGATGGAGATGTGAAGCAAACGGTCCGTATTGGCAGCCTTTTCGGGGAAGAGTTCGATGTACTGCCGGTCGTTCACCTTGATGAAGGCGAGCGAGAGGCTGCCGTCCGGGTTGTCGAGCTTGAACGGCTCCCCGTAGCCCAGGAAATCCTTGTAGAACGCCCTCGACTTCGCGATGTCATGGACGGAGAGGGCAATGTGGGCCACCCCCAGGATTTTGGGCCGCTTGGGTAGATCCTGCGGGGCGGCGTAGGACGCACCTACCAATGCGGCGAAGAGTACGGCGGAGAGTATCGGTGTTTTCATGGTTTCCTACCAAGGCGGCCGCGGGCAGGGTCGCCCTCCCCACGGAGTACTAGCGTGAATTCGTGCGCAGCGCGATGATCTTCTTGGCGCTCTCCAGCAGCGCGGAGGCCTTCGGCATCATCTCGACGGCCTTCTCCACTTCAGGGTCCGTGCGCGCGAACATGGTGTCGCTCTCATCCACGTTGAACGCCGTGGTGTACATTTCCTTGGCCAGATAGCGCTTGATCCAGTCGTGGTGCTTAACGAACTGGGCATCCGTGAACACCGTGCCATGGCTCTTCAGGTAGCTCTTCAGTTCGGTCAGCAGTTGGTCGTCCGGCATCCATCCCTTGGGCAGACTGGCCGGGCGCGTCCCGAAGTAGGACCGCGTAAAGTTGAACAACCCGCTGCGGAACAGTTCCACCTGGAAGCGATCCAACTTGGCGGTCTCGTATTTCTCATCCGGCGTGATACCGCCGCCGCCGTAGACCGTGCGCCCGCCCTCGGTCATCTTCACATCCACCGGATTGCGGGCATTCTCATCGCGGTGGAAGTAGTAATCGTAGAAGCTTCTCTTGGAGTAATCGCGCTGAATCAAACGCCCGCTCGGCGTATAGAAATGCGCCCAGGTCAGCGCCAGGGCGGTGTTGTCGCTCAGCGGGTAGACCGTCTGCACCAAACCCTTGCCGAACGTGGTCTCTCCCAGGATCAGCGCGCGATCGTGATCTTGCAGCGCACCCGCGACAATCTCCGCCGCCGACGCCGAATAGCGGTTCACTAGTACGACTACGGGATATTCGCGCCCGTGGCTGCCGTGCTCCGCCACGTATGCCTTTTCCGGAGCGGAACGCCCGCGATGCGACACAATCAGCGCGTTTTTCGGTAGGAAATGGCCGGCCACCGCGACACCCTGGTTGAGCAGGCCGCCGGGGTTCTCGCGCAAGTCCAGCACCAGCCCCTTAATGCTGTTCTCGCCCAACCTCTTCAGGTTGTCTTCCATCTCCCTGCTGGTGATTTGGGCGAAACTTAGAATCTTGAGATATGCGTAACCCGGCTTGATCCAGAAGGCGTCCTGCACGCTCTTGCGGCTGATTTCGTCGCGGATCACGGTGAACGTCATGTAGTCCGGCGCACCCTCGCGCGAAATCACGATCTTCACCGGCGTGCCGCGCGGCCCCTTCAGCAGGTCGGCGATTTCGGTGGTATTCAGCCCATCGGTGGATTTATCGTTCACCGAGACCAGGATGTCGCCCGGCCGAATCCCCACCTTGTACGCCGGCGAACCGGGGAATGGCGCCTTGACCGCCGTCTTGCCATTGGGCTGCGGGCTCACCTGCATGCCGACGCCGTAATAGTGCCCCTTCTGCTCTTCGCGCATCAACTGGTATTCGCGCGCGTCGAAGAAATTGGAGTGCGGATCCAGGGTGCGCAGCATGCCCGGAATTGCGCCCTTGTAGACGGCTTTATCGGGGTCGACTTTGACGGCAAAGTTCTCTTCCACCAGGGAAAGCACTTTGCTGAAATTCCGCACGTCGTTGTCGAGGTCTTCTGCCTGCGTGGCGGCGGAAGCCACTTCCAATTTCTGCCCATAAAAGCCGCCCACAATGGAGCAGGCAAACACGATCACCGGCAAAACAAACAGCGAGCGCCTTCGTCGGGCCATGCGGAATCCGTCCTCTTAAGCGAAGTATAACCTACCTGTTCGGTGAGACGCGCCAAGCACCCGTTTGGCTACTTCATTTCGCGGCGGACCGCGTCCAGAACACCGTTGACGAACTGCACGGATTCCTCGCCAGAGAACTTGCGCGCCAGTTCCAGCGCCTCGTCGATGGTTACCGGCGCCGGCGTGCCGCCGCGGGTCATTTCGTAAACCGCCAAACGCAGGATATTGCGATCCACGGCCGGCATCCGCTCCATGCGCCAATGCTCGGCATGCCGCGTGATGCGGTCGTCAACCTCAGCCAGATACTCCACGGTGCCGCGCACCAGGTCCGCCACGAACGGGTCGCGTTCCAGCTTTTCCTCGGAGTAGAGGGCGTCGTAATAGGCGTTGATGGCGTCTTCCACGGGCTGCTTGCGGGCATCCCAGATGAAGAGGATCTGCAGCGCGCGCTGGCGGGCCCTACGGCGGGAGGCCATCTAAATGGCCTGCCGCAGAGTGCGCAGCAGATTGGCCATTTCGATGGCGGTCATCGCCGCGTCGAAACCCTTGTTGCCACCCTTGGCGCCGGCGCGATTGATCGCCTGCTCCAGCGTGTTGGTGGTGAGCACCCCGAACGCCACTGGGACCCCGGTCTCCGACGCGACTTGAGCAATCCCCTTGGCCGCTTCCGCCGCCACGTAATCGAAGTGCGGCGTGTCGCCCCGGATCACCGCGCTGAGGCAGATCACCGCGTCGTAGCGATGCTGCCGCGCCACTTCGCCGGCGATCATCGGGACTTCCCAAGAGCCGGGAACCTTGATGATATCGATCAAATCCGCACTGCCTCCGGCGCGCGTCAGCGCATCCATCGCGCCGCCCAGCAGACGCTCCGTGATGAAGCTATTGAACCGGCTCACGATAATCGCAAAGCGCAGCCCCGCCGCCGACAACTGGCCTTCAATTACTTTCGACATATCTCACTTCCCTGTAAACGCCGCGCGCCGCTTCTCCAGAAACGCGCGCGTACCTTCTCTGCGATCTTCCGTCGCCGCGCTGACGCCGAATGCCGCGGCCTCAAACCGCAGCCCTTCCTCAATGCCGCAAGCCAGGCCCGTATCCACCGCGTCCAGCACCAACCCGATTGCCAGTGGACCGTTGGCCAGCACCTTACCCAGCCAGAGGCGGCAATAATCCAGCAGTTCCGCCCGCGGCACTACGGCATTCACCAACCCGATGCGGTACGCCTCCGCCGCCGGAATCGGGTCGCCCGCCAGCAGCAGTTCCAGAGCACGCCCGCGCCCCACAAGGCGCGGCAGGCGCTGCGTGCCGCCATATCCCGGAATGATCCCGAGCTTCACTTCCGGCTGCCCCAGTTGGGCGTTTTCGCTGGCGAAGCGAACCGTGCACGCCATTGCCAGTTCCAGCCCGCCGCCCAGGGCAAACCCGTTGACCGCGGCCACCGACGGCTTGCCGCAAGTTTCCAGTTGCCGGAACACCGCCTGCCCGCGCAGCGCGAACGCGCGCGCTTCGTAGGGCGACAACTCCGCCAGTTCACCGATATCGGCGCCCGCGACGAACGCCTTCTCTCCCGCGCCAGTCAGAACAGCCGCGCGGATCGCCGGGTCGCTCGCCACCCGTCCGAAGGCGTCGGCCAGTTCCCCGATCACCGCGCCCGAGAGAGCGTTGCGCTTCTCTGGACGATTGACGGTGAGCAAAACGATACCGGACTCTTCCACCTGGAAGAGGATGTGGCTGTAAGGCATTCAGAATCAGTGTAGCACCGCGCTCCCGCGTTGCTCTTTTATCCCGCAACGACGCAACCACGGACCGTAGTGGCCGCACCGCGACTGCCGCACCGCGTCACCGTGCGTGGCGTCTGCTTCGGAATCGGAAGAGGAGACCGCAAAGGCAGACTCCGCTCCACACGAATAGTGTTGAGTTGAGTTCTGGTGCTTCGGTTGCGGCATCGGTTACGGTCAACGTGCCGTCGAAGCCTCCTGCGCTGCTGTGGTACACCCCCGGAGCCAGGAAGGCACGAGTTTCAAAGAAAAAGGCATACAAAGTTTGGTCGGTTGAAGGAAATGTCAACTGAGAAGAGTAAGCACCCAAGACGCTCTGATCGCTAAAACTCGTCACACCCGATGGGTCGCAATTGGTGCTTGAGTCGAACTGGGCGCTAGTGAAAAAGACGAACAATCCCGAATGGTGAACAGGAGCCATCACAACATCCGGAACCGTCAGTTGAAAGGCCATCGGCATCAATGGCGAACCGGTGCCAATAAAACCGTAGATCATCGACGCCTGGACAGGCGCGGCAGTTAGCATCAAGGCAACAATGGCTTTCGTGATCGTGCAAAGTGGCTTGCTGAGACTCATCGGTACCCTCTGATTTGTGCGAGTGTGAAATATTAACACATCTAGCGTCAGGTCGGCCGAATCAGCGCAGCATGGGGAATAGCTGGCGCACACGCGCTTCGTTGGGCTGCGTGCCATATTCACAGATTTCGAAGGCTTCGTAATACCGCGCGGCATTGCCCTTCTCCGCGCCATACCACTTCACCAGCGACGCCCGGACGTCCGGGCCAGGGGCGCGCGTCCGGGCGCGCTTCAGCCACGCTTTACGCTCTGCCGGATCCTTCGGGACTTCCGCCAACGTGCCCGCCACCCACGGCAGCCATTCGTAAAACTGCGACACATGGGAATCCAGCGCGTCGATCTTCTTGTCGATCGCGTCATCGATTGCCACCGCGATATCCGGCCGAAACGGATTGGGCCGCTGGAAGCCATCTTCATAGTAGAGAAAGACGGGGTTCTTGCGCAGCGCCGGCGCTTCCGGCAGCATGTGAGGGACCACCACCATATAAGCCGCATCCTGCACCAGAACGCCGGTGTAACGGTGATCGGGATGATAGTCGTTGGGACGCGGCGCCAACACAATGTCCGCATTCCACTGGCGGATCTGCCGGATCACCTCTTGGCGCACATCGAGCGTCGGCAGCAACTCTCCGTCGTGATTATTGAGCACCTCATAAACGATGCCGAGGCGCCGCGCCGATTCCTTGGCCTCGGCAAGCCTACGTTGGGCCAGAGCGGTGCCGTG
>JANYAH010000341.1 GCA_025361425.1 Candidatus Solibacter sp.
CCGGCAAGGCGGGGCCGAGGGCCCATATCAGGGTCGCCGCCATGATGCCGCCGATCAGCCAGGCTTGCATTTGGAGCGCGGGATTGCCGCTGCCGAGGAGTTCCATCATGGGCGTGCGCAGGGCCATCAGCCAAATCACCAGGGCGTAGGCCAAAAAATTTCGGCGGGCGAAGAACCAGCAGAAGGCGAAGCCGGCGGCGGCTATGGCGAGAGAGATGGTGTAGTGCAGCAGGAATTCGCCCGGGGTGCGGACCTCGCTCGGGATGGAGGCGCACAGGGCGAGCAGCGCGGCGGCGTAACGCATCCAGGGCCTGGTGAGTTGCCAGGCGAGGAGCGCGAGCAGGCCGAGCAGGGCGGCATCGGTCAGCAACGCGCGGACGGCGGTGGCTAGAGCGGCGAGGGCGGGGGCGGCGCTGGCGAGGATGTCGGGGCTACCGATGGAGAGCACGGCCTGGGCGTGGAAGCGGTTTAGAAGGATGCCCTGGAATTGATAGAGCGCGAGCGCGATACCGGTGGCGGCCAGCAGGGCGGCGAGGGCATCGAAGGCCATGGCGGCGCGATTTCCGCGGCGTAGCGCGGGGAGGGCATCGGGATAGAACGTGACGACCAGCGCGGCGGCCCCGCCCATCAGAAGGAAGCCGAAGACAGTGCTCATGATTAGCGAGACGTAGGTCATCGCCTGGAACGTCTCCAGCGGCACATCGGTGCGGTAGTTCTTGAGCATCAGGCCGATGGACAGCAACGGAGCGACGGGGAACAGGAGCGTGGCCGGCAGCGCCAGCCGGATCGCCGCGCGCCAACGGACCGTGCCTTGACGCGTGCCCTGGAGGAGAAGCCACAGGCCATAGACGACCAGCCCGGCGAAGGTGGCGATCTTGAGCACGGCGATGGCGATAGCGAGCGCGTTTTCCCGCTCCCGGCCGCGCTGCCAGGCCTCCGGCAGTTTCCAGAAGGCGCGCGCCGAAGTCACGCGGTCGCCGGCCACGTTCACCTCCACGCGCCAATGAGTCTGGTCCACGTTACGCGAGTCGCCGGGGCGGGCTTCCCATTCCACGGAGTGATCGCGGCGCGCCTTTTTCCTTTCGGCGGAAGACTCCTTGAGGTCCATGGCGGTGGTGTCCCATCCCAGTGAGGCGGCGAATTGGGCGGCGATTTCGCGGGCTTGTTCGGCGGGGATGTCCGCGCCGGGACGGGTCTCCGGGATGGTGTGGCCGAATCCGGAGACCTTGCCGGTTTCGGGATGTACGCTGACGGTGATCTCTTCCTGGTCTAGCGATTTGAAATAGCGCGTCATCCAGACCTGCATGGGACGGTTGCGCTCAAAGAGGGCGGAGGCGGCGGGAAGGGGGAGGCGCTCGAGGAAGTACTTGCCGGCCAGCGAATCGGCGCCCGCCCAATGGGCGGCGGGGTAGGTGACGTGCTGGAAGGCGGCGGGGTCCAGGCCCTGCGCCTTGACGAAGCTGTCCGACGCGGCGCGTGCCTGATGGCGCGAGAGCCGGTAATCGGGCGATTCGCCGAAGTGGACGACGGGGATTGCCAGGCAGGCGAGTCCTAGGACGAGCGCGGCGGCGGCGGCCCAGCGCAGGGGGACGCCGAGCGGGCGGTAGGGCGGGGAACGGGGCGGCGCAGTTTCGCCGGCGGGCGCCGCCGGGGAAGGCGCATCCGCCGGCGTATCGGGTTCGGCGACATCGTCGCGGTTCAACAGGCCGGTCTCGGGCTCGAAGCCTCCGCCACGCCAATAGGCTGCCAGGGCGATCAACACGGGGAGCACCATGATGCCCGCGGCACCCAGCCCGGAGAGCTTGAAGTAGAGGCTTTCCGAGCGCACCAGCAGCAGCGCGCTGTACATGGCGTCCACCGAATAGTGCCACACCAGGGTCGGCAGAATTCCGAAGCGGAGCATGACGATGCCCAGCGCCACGCCGCCAATGCCTACTTCCACGCCGCGGATGTAAAAGGGCTGCTGCGGATAGCCGGCGTGGCCGAAGCCCCAGATGAAGCCGGCCAGCACAACGGCCACGACCATGTTGCGCGTGAGCTTGCGCAGAAATGGGATGGCGAACATGCGGAACAGAAACTCTTCGGAGACGGCGGGCAGGAAACCGCCGAAGAGGACGAAGGCCCAGGGGAATTTGGTGTTCAGCAGGTCCGTGTAGGGCACGTCGGCCGGCGACCACGCGCCCTGCCTATAGGCCAGGATGTAGAACCCGGTCTGGTAGGCGATGAAGATGCCTGTGAGGGTGATGCCGAGGATTGACCCCAGGAAGAAACGTTTGGTGCGCAGTCCGCGCAGGGTGAAGAGATTGCCCAGCGAAACCTTGCCGCCGAACATTTCGCGATAGAGCGGTTCGGCGCCGGCGGTGAGGACGAACAGCAGGCCGCCTGCGCCCAGTGCCGAGAGCAGCGCATTGAGAAATTCGCGGGAGAGGAAACTGCCGTAGGAATCCGTGGTGGGATAGCCGAACTCGTGCAGCGGGAACTCATTCAACTGCGCCAGGAAGCCGAGCACGATGGCGGCCAGGCCGACCAGTGAGGCGCGCCGCCACGGCACGTCGTGACGGCGCACCCGCAGAATGATCACGATCACCATGCCCACCACCAGCACCAAGGTCACGGCGCTATCGATGGTGGAGGCGACTTCGTTCTTGGAACGCAGGCGCTGGTAATCGCGCTTCCACTGTTCGGGAATCTTGAGGTACTCGCGATAGCCGCCCACCTCATTGCCGAGGACGATAACCTCGACGCGGTTGGTGGCGTCGCCCAAGTGAAAATCGCGCTCCTTCCAGGTGAAGGTGCGGTCGACCCGATGGGGGCGCGCCGTGTCCGTGGCCTCGACGAAGTCCAGCGTGGCGGGGTCGCGGGTGAGGCGCGTGCGCAGGAAATCTTCCGCCAGCGCGCGTGCCTGTTCGGTGGTGGCAGCCGGGCGGGCGGCGTCCTCCGGCAGTTCATGTTCGAAACCAGCCAGTTGACCGAGCGGCGTGATCTCGACGTTGTACTCTTCCTTCTGCAGTGGGCGGAACCAGCGGTAGCCCCAACGCCACAGGCGGACGCGCGTACCCATGATCTGGTTGGCGCGCTCCAGGCCGGCTTCGCGTTCCAGGAACGTCTTGGCCTGGTCGTCGAAGGTGAACTGCGCGGCCTGACGATAGCCTCCGAGACGGTACCCTTGATCGCTCAGGAACTTTCCGGCGATGTTGCGGGCGTCGTCGCGGCTTACCTTGAAATCGATGGAGGCTTCGGGGAATGCGCGGTAAAAGTTGCGCACGCTGAACCAGGTGGTGGCCGCGAGCAGCGCCGCGCAGATCAGAATGAAGCGGTAGTCGGACGCGCGAAGACGCTCTTTCATCTCGGTGGCTTTCAGCCGGTATGGTGGATCCGGGCCACCAGTTTAGTCCTTCACCGCCCAGTGCAGGCCGATGCCGCCCAGGATGTAGCGGCGGGTGTCCACCTGGCGGTAGCCGGTACGCTGTAGCAGCGAGGAAAAATCGTCGATGGAGACGAAGGTGCGAAGCGAATCGGGAATGTAGGTATAGACGCGGGGTCGGCCGTGCAGCACCAATCCCCAGAAGGTGCCTTGGGCGTAGAGGTAGGCGAGGTAGAGCGGGCGCAGCAGCGCGTTGGAAGGCAGGAAGAAATCCAGGCTGACCAGCGATCCCCCGGGACGGGTGACGCGCTCGATCTCGCTCACGGCAACGTCGAGACTGGGGAAATTGCGCAGGCCGTAGCCTACGAAGACACAGTCGAATGAGTGGTCCGGGAAGGGAAGCATGCCGGCATCGCCGCAGACGGTGTGCCGCACACCGCGTCCGCGCGCCAACTGGAGCATGCGCTCGGTGATATCGACGGCGACGGCGCACGCTCCGGGGTATCGCTGGCGAACCATGAGCGAGAAATCGCCCGTGCCGGAGGCGAGATCCAGCACGACTGGCCGGTTGGGGAGGTTGACGCGGTCGAGGCAGGTGCGCTTCCAGTGCCGGTCCATGCCGTAGGAAAAGGTCCGGGTGATGAAATCATAACGCGGCGCCACGGTGCTGAACATGGCTCGCATGAGACGGGAACTTTGCTTTTCGGCTGGAAGGTTCACTTACGCGGGATTGTA
>JANYAH010000350.1 GCA_025361425.1 Candidatus Solibacter sp.
GCGCAAAGTGGCTGCCCCCTCGGCGCAGGGCGGCTACTTCCTCGGCCCCACCATCTTCGATCGCGTAACGCCCGAAATGGCCATCGCCCGCGAAGAGATCTTCGGCCCGGTGCTCTCCGTGATCCGCGTCAACACGCTCGACGACGCCATCGACTTAGTGAATCGCTGCCCTTTCGGGAATGCCACAGCCATCTTCACCGCCAGTGGCAAGTCCGCCCGCGAGTACAGTTCCCGCTGCGAAGTCGGCATGGTCGGCATCAACGTAGGCGTCGCCGCCCCCATGGCCTTCTTCCCCTTCGCCGGCTGGAAAAACTCCTTCTTCGGCGATCTGCATGCCCACGGAAAAGACGCGGTGAGCTTCTACACGGAGCAGAAGGTGATCATGAGCAGGTGGTTCTAGCCTACGTCGTGTACCCGCCGCGTGGCGGTCGCCCCGGACGCTACCCGGCCTCCCTCCCGCCCCTACTCCAGGGCATGACGTTCCGGAACTTTAGTATCATAACCTTGTAATGTCCCAGCGGGAATCAGTGGTGGCCCCGCCGCTTGGGTTTTCGCCCGACATCCTCCGTAAGCTCTCAGAACTGGAGACGGCCGTCGGTGCGGCGATTCACGGCAAGCCCGAAGTCGTGCGCCTGTCGCTTGTTTGCCTCTTGGCCCGCGGCCATCTCCTCATTGAGGATGTGCCCGGCGTCGGTAAGACCACCCTTGCCCAAGCTCTCGCCCGCTCCGTCTCCTGCCGCTTCCACCGCCTCCAGTTCACCAGCGACATGCTCCCCAGCGATGTCCTCGGCGTCACCATCTACAACGCCCACGCCGAAGCCTTCGAATTCAAGCCCGGACCCATCTTCAGCAACTTCCTGCTGGCCGACGAAATCAACCGCACCACCCCCAAAACCCAGTCCGCCCTGCTCGAAGCCATGAACGAAAGTCAGGTCACCATCGACGGCCACTCGCATTTCCTCCCGCGTCCCTTTATGGTGATCGCCACCCAGAATCCCGTCGAGCACCACGGCACCTACCCCCTCCCCGAGTCCCAGCTCGACCGCTTCCTCATGCGCCTCCGCATCGGCTATCCCGATACCGCCAGCGAACGCCTCATCCTTCGCGATTCTTCCCGTGAATCGGCGCCCCCCGTCACTTCCGGCCTCGTCCCCGACGATGTCCTCCGTCTCCAGGACGCGGTCCACCGCGTCACCGTCGACGAGACGCTCATCGATTACATGCTCGCCATTGTGGAGCGCACCCGCTCCCACGATTCGCTCACTCTCGGCGTCAGCCCGCGCGGCAGCCAGGGCCTCTACCGCGCCGTGCAAGCCGTCGCTCTCATCGAAGGCCGCGACTACGCCATCCCCGATGACGTGAAGCGTCTGGCCGTTCCCCTCTTCGCCCACCGCGTCGTCATCAATACCCGCGCCACCCTGGTGCAGCGCCGCGCCGATATGGGCGAGCGCATCATCCAAGAAATTCTCAGCCAGGTGGAAGTCCCCCTGTAGAAATCCCCCCTCCTTATGAAAACAGCGATCATCGGCCTGCCCATGACAGGCAAGACCTCCCTCTTCACCATCCTCACCGGGGTGCATCAGGAGACCCGCATCGGCTCCACTTCCGCGCGCACCGGAATCGCCCGCGTCCCAGACACCCGCCTGGATGCCTTGGGCAAGCTGTTTGAGCCTCCTAAGGTCACCCACGCCACCGTCGAGTACGTCGACATGCCCTCCATCTCCAAGGAGACCCTGCGCGACGCCGGCAGTATCGCCAGCCTGCGCAATGTCGACGCCTTCGCCCACGTCCTGCGCCTCTTCGCCTCCGATACCATTCCCCATGAGAAGGGCTCCGTCGACCCCATTCGCGACATGGAAGACCTCGAGACCGAACTCGTCCTCAATGATTTCGCGGTGCTCGAAAAGCGCCTGGAGCGCCTCGAAAAAGACCGTAAGAAGATCAAAAACCCTGAACTCGATCGCGAATTTGACCTGCTCGTCAAGTGCAAGGCCATCATCGAAGCCAACCAGCCCCTGCGCGAACTCGCCCTCGACGCCGACGATGAAAAGCGCATCCGCGGCTTCCAGTTCCTCTCCCGCAAGCCCATGCTGTATGTGCTGAACATCGGCGAAGAGGAAGCCGCCCGGCTGCATGAGCGCGAAGAAGAGTATCGCAACGGCCCGCTCGCCGGCCGCGCTCACACCGCCGTCACCGCCGTATGCGGCAAAATCGAGGCGGAACTCGCCGAACTCCCCCGCGTCGAACAACTCGAGTATCTGGCCAGCTACGGATTAAGTGAATCCGCGCTCGAACGCCTCATCACCGCTACCTATTCTCTATTGGGCCTGATGAGCTTCCTCACCGCCGGAGACGACGAGTGCCGCGCCTGGACCATCCCCATGCAAAGCACCGCCGTCAAAGCCGCCGGCGCCATTCACTCCGATTTCGAAAAAAAGTTCATCCGCGCCGAAGTGGCGAACTGGAAAACCCTGATCGATCTCGGCGGCTACCCCGGCGCCCGCGACAAAGGCCAACTCCGTTTGGAAGGCAAGGAATACATCGTCAAAGACGGCGACGTCCTCGTCATCCGCCACAGTTAGTCATCTTGTATAACTGACAGTAAAATCGACGTTTCACTCTAGTTTCGGTTGCAGCTTTGCAGTATACTAGCCCCAGATTAGTCCCTGTCGATTCTGCCCGTAACGAGGAAATCGTCAATGCAACGTCGGATTGTTTTCGCGGTGGCGTCCCTCTCGCTCCCTAGCGGCCCCCCCTGCCTTCTCAAAAGCACGCCGCCAAGCGAAATCGTGCGAGTTGCCGCGCTAACTAATCGTCGAACGGAGTAAACACGTGCCACGTCGCCTTTTGTTCGTCGTTTTGGCTTTGACCCTCTTGCCGCTGCTGTCCGCGCAGGAGTTCCGTGGAACCGTCACTGGCCGCGTTGTGGACACCCAGTCGGCGGCCGTTCCAAACGCCAGGATTGTCGCGGTAATGGTTGCCACAGGGAGCCAGTCCGTGACCAGTACCGGCCTGGATGGCCAGTTCACTATTCCCTTCCTCTCGCCCGGAACCTATCGGGTGGAAGCCGAAGCGCCCGGTTTCAAGAAATATATTCGTGACAACCTCGGGGTCTCCGCCGGTGAGCGCATTGCCGTCGATATTCAACTCCAGCTTGGCCAACAGAGCGAGACCATCACAGTCTCCGCCGACGCCCCCATGCTCGATACCACCACAGCCACCGCCGGCCAGGTGATCAATTCGGCCCAGGTCGAGAACCTCCCCATGAACGGCCGCACTCCGCTCGTGCTGGCGCAGCTTGCCTTCGGCGTCGTCCCCAACAGCGACCCCAAGTTCAACCGGCCCTTCGATAACGCCGGCCCGTCGGGTTTCTCCATGGGTGGCGCGCCCTCCCAAACCAACGAGTTGTTGGTGGACGGCGCGCCCGACACCACCTGGGATCTGCGCGTCGCATACAATCCCCCGGTCGATGCGGTGCAGGAAGTCCGCGTTCACGCTTTTGAAGCCGATGCCGCTTACGGCCACACCGGCGGCGGAACTGCCAACGTCGTGATGAAGGGTGGCACCAACGCCATCCATGGCAGCCTCTACGAGTTCAATCAGGTCTCCAGGCTCCAGGCCACCAATTTCTTCACCAACAAGGCCGGCCAGAAGAAACCAGTGGGGCGTTACAACCAGTGGGGCGGCACGGCTGGCGGCCCTTTGTGGGTTCCCAAGGTCTTCAACGGCAAAAATAAGGTCTTCTGGTTTTTCGCCATGGAGGAGATCAACGACAGCTTCCCCGAACCGCAAACCGTAATGGTACCCACAGCGGCTCAACGTACCGGCGACCTTTCCGCCCTGCTCAACGTCGGCGCCAATTACCAGGTCTACGATCCCGCAACGGCTGTGCTCCAGGCAGGCCGCATCACGCGCATGCCATTCTCCGGCAACATCATCCCCACCAACCGGCTCAGCGCCATCGCCAAGAATTACTTTCAGTTCTATCCGCTGCCCAACCAGCCGGGCGGCGCCGATGGCACCAACAACTACCTCGCGCCCGCGGTGCGCAAGGACACTTACAATTCCGAACTCGGCCGCCTCGATTTCAACCTCGGTAGCCGGAATAGGTTGTTCTGGAATTTCCGCCACAACGACCGCATCGAGAACCGCGGCAACCTGTTCCAGAACATCGCCACCGGCCGGAATCTGCTGCGCATCAACTACGGCTCTACGCTGGACGATGTTCACACCTTCAACGCCACCACCGTGGCCAACGTCCGCCTCAACTTCAGCCGCTTCCGGGAAGGCAGTGTCAGCTTCGGCGATGGTTTCAACGGCACCGACCTCGGCTTCCCCGCCTATATCGCCGCCGCGGCGCCCAAACTCGTGCTGCCCCTAATCCGCTTCGCCTCGACCACGGCCGGCATCGACTACAACCAGATCACCAGCGATACCGATTCCAACCGGCCCTTCACCATTTTTCAAATCTTCGGCGATGTAGTCAAAATTGTCGGCAACCATAGCCTGAAGTTCGGCGCGGATGCACGCCAGGCGCGGGATAGCAACCAAGGTTACGGGAATTCGCAGGGCGTCTACACATTCGGCACCAACTGGACCAAAGCAGCCGACAATTCGACCTCCGCTCCGGTTGGTCAGGATCTCGCGGCCTTCCTCTTGGGAATGCCCACCAGCGGCTCTTTCGATATCAACGCCCTCCGCACCAACCAAGCCAAGTACCTTGCGCTGTTCATTCAGGATGACTGGCGCGTCAACAGCAAGTTGTCGCTCAATCTCGGGCTGCGCTTCGAGCGCGATTTTGCCAATACTGAGCGCTACAACCGGAACATCAGCGGCTTCGACAGCACAACCGCAAGCCTCATTTCCGCCCTGGCGCAGGCCGCCTATGCCCTCAAACCCGATGTCATTCCGGCCAGCCAATTCAAAGTGCTCGGCGGCCCGCTGTTCACTGGCGCCTCCAATCCACAACTGTTCACACCGCAATCCAAGATGTTCAGCCCGCGCCTCGGCTTTGCGTGGACCCCTCTGGGCAGCAAGACCGTGTTCCGCGGCGGCACCGGCGTTTTCATGTTTCCGGTCAACAACCCCAACTATAACCAGCCCGGCTTCAGCCAGGCCACCAGCATGGTGGCCTCGCTCGACAGCTTCCTCACGCCGTACGCCACACTGGCCAACCCGTTCCGCGATGGTTTCCAGCAACCCACCGGGTCTTCCCTCGGCCTGGCCACCAACCTGGGAAAAAGTCTCAGCTACTATAATCCGACCATCCACAATGCCTACTCGGTCCGCTGGGAGTTCAGCTTCCAGCGCGAGTTGCCCGGCGGCATGGTCCTCGAAATGGCCTACATCGGGAACCATGCCATCCACCTGCTGATGGATCGGAATTTGGATGCGGTCCCAGCCAGGTACTTGAGCACATCGCCGACCCGCGACCAGGCCACCATCGACTACCTCGGGTTGATCGTGGCCAATCCGTTTGCCGGCCTCATCCCCGGTCAGTCGCTCAACGGCGCGACCGTCACCCGGCAGACGCTCCTCACTCCGTACCCCCAGTTCACCGGCATCACGCTGCAAGGCACCAACGCCGCCAGCTCGTTCTTTCACAGCATGGATGTGCGCGTGGAGAAGCGGATGTCCCATGGCCTCTCGGTGCTCGCCAACTTCACTTACTCGAAGCTGATTGCCAGAGACAACTACAAGAACGCAACCGACTCGCAGCCCGAAAAACGCGTCGCGGCCGATGACCGCCCTTTGCGCCTCGTCCTCAGCGGCAGCTACACTCTCCCCTTCGGCAAGGGCAAGGCGGTGGATTTCCATTCGGGCGTCCTCAACCGGGTCGCCGGAGGCTGGTCTATCAACGGCATCTACGTGAACCAGGTCGGCGCGCCGCTAACGTTCGGCAGCGGCATTATCTACACGGGGGGCACCTTGAACAACAACCCGCATCCCAGCAATCTCGATGCTCCCATTTTCGACACCTCACGATTCAATACGAATAGTACGCAACAACTGGGAAGCAACATCAATACGTTCGGGACCAGGTACGGGAGCCTCCGCCAGGACGGGGCCGCCAACGTGGATCTCTCGCTGATCAAGAACACCGCCATCACCGAGAAGGTCAAACTCCAGTTCCGCTTCGAAGCCTTCAACGCGTTGAACCGTCCGTCATTCGACCCCCCCAAGTCAACCATCGACAACCCGACCAGCTCCGCTTTCGGCAAGATCACTACCCAGCCGAACCTGCCGCGGTCCATCCAGATGGCGCTCCGCCTCGTCTTCTAGCTACGGCGGCAACGGTACACCCACAAGGGTCGGGCACGCGCGCCCGGCCCCTTGTGTCGTTCTGCGATTTAAAGCCGCGCGGTCGCGATCGCGCCGCTTTCTTCCCACGCCACCAGCATTCCATCGGGAAGCGCGACCATTACGGGGAATGCGCCGCCACTCGAAAGATGCGACGTATTGCTCGTGCCCGGAGCGTACAGTGCAATCCCGGAAGGCGTGCTCCACGCGGCATAAAAGCCCTGCGAGTTGGTGCCCAGTGCCACGTCCTGTCCGCTGCCGATCTTGACTTCAGGTTTGCCCGGCGTCACCAAAAAAATATCGTGCTCGCGCCGCCACGCGCTGCCAATCTGGCCGTCGCGCACCGCGACCCCTCCGCCATCCATCGGGCAGGCGTCCAGTTTCCACGTGCCCTCACCCTGCTTTACGGCTGCCCCCACCGCACGCCCGTCCCGCAGGCGTAGCGTGTAGACATCGCGAGATCCGCCCAGCGCGTTGCGCCACATCACCGCAAACTCGCCGTGCCCCATGGCCGCCAGAGACGGGTGGCAGCACTCGCAGATGGTGCCATCCGGCGATTCGTACAAAAGCACATTGCGCGTCCACGTGCGCCCCGCATCGTCAGAGAACGCGCCGTATAAGCGCTTACCCTTCACGCCGCGGTCGTCCAGCCAGGCGGCGGCCACGTGGCCCTCGGCATCGCCCACCATGGCGTGCAGTCCCTCGCGCGCCGCCTTGGGCGTGTCGTTGATCGTCGTGGGCATCGACCAGGTGCGCCCGCTATCGGTGGATCGCCACACCAGCAGGTCGCCCGGGTCGCTCGCGATCGCGCTCACCACGATGGCGTTGCCGCTGATCGCCACGCGCGGTCCACGATGCCGCCCCAGCAACATCTTCGGCAAATCGGCAACCTTGGAGGGCGCGCCGAAGCTGCGCCCGTTATCCAGCGAGCGCGCCAGCCAGATGCCTTCACCAGAGCCGAAGACCAGCGCAACCGTCCCGCCCGCGGCCGCCAGTTGCGGTTGCCGGTTAGGCGCCGTGGGCGATACCGCCGGCAAGTGGAGTGCTACCAGTGCAGCCAGAATGAGCATGCTCTACATTCTATCGGATCGGCTTTATCCATTGCGCGAAATTAAAATACTTCTTCTCAATCCCCTCAATCACTTAGCGGCACGCCGCCCGAAAACGCTTGCCCCCTCATGCTACTTTCAAATTGTAAAGAGGTCGTGCGCACCACACCGCGCGGCCGCAACAAGTTTTCATACTGGCCAGTATGCGTTGCATGTGAGGTGGTGCTGACTTCCCGTAAGCCCTTAAAAGCCGAACGGTGGTTCCCCTACGTGGAGGAGACCGGCGGGAAGATATTCAGTTCGAACTGATCATCGCCGGTGGATGTTCGGATAGCGCCTATCGCCGACCCTCTGGATACAGAGGTTGTGAATCGAAACGAGGGGACGCTCGATGTGCTCAAGGTAATAAGCACTGCTCCTACGTCTTCGTAGATTCCAACCAAATCACTGGCGGCCGGATACGCCCGGCAAAAACCCGCAAGCCCCGGCCGCCGCAACGAACTTCAGAAAG
>JANYAH010000352.1 GCA_025361425.1 Candidatus Solibacter sp.
CATGGAAAAAGGCAGCTTTGCAGCCGAATGGCGCGTGGTCTGGCCCGACGGCACCACCCGTTGGCTGTATGGAAGGGCCTGGGTCTCTAAGGACGACACCGGAAAGCCCTTGCGCCTGATGGGCGCAAACACCGACATCACCGAACGCAAACTCGCCGAACTGGAAGTTCTGCGGATGAACGCCGAATTGGAGCAGCGGGTAAGCCAGCGCACCCACCAACTCGAAGCCGCCAACCGGGAGTTGGAGGCATTCGCTTATTCTGTATCGCACGATCTCCGGGCGCCGCTGCGCGGAATCGACGGCTGGAGTCTGGCGCTGCTGGAAGACTATTCTGCCTCCCTGGACGATGGCGCCCGGCAGTACCTGAACCGCGTGCGCACCGAAACCCAACGCATGGGCAACCTGATTGACGACCTGTTGCTGCTCTCGCGTGTGACTCGTGACGAAATTAAGTTGGATCAGGTCGATGTCACAAGCCTCGCGAAGCGTATTATTGCCAGGTTGCGGGATGCCCATCCGCAACGGTCCATGGAGTTCGTCGTGGAGCCGGACCTGGTCGCTTTCGGCGACGGCCGGCTTCTGGAGATCGCGCTGACCAACCTCTTCAACAACGCCATCAAATTCACCGGGCAGCGAAACCACGCTTTGATTGAGTTCGGCAGGCTCGAGAAGGAAGGTGAGATGGCTTTTTACGTTCGTGATAACGGCGCCGGCTTCGACATGGCTTATGCCGCCAATTTGTTTGGCGCCTTTCAGCGCCTTCACAAGGCTTCTGAATTCCCCGGAACAGGTATCGGGTTGGCCACCGTTCAGCGGATCGTCCGCAAGCACGGCGGTCGCGTGTGGGCCGAGGCGCGTCTGAACCTCGGTGCGGCCTTCTATTTCACTCTTGGAGCTACTACATGAAACTGAATAAGTCGATTCTTCTTGTCGAAGACAATGCAAGCGATGCCGATCTCACCAGAAGAGCCCTTGCCAAAGGCCACATCTCCAATGAACTCGTGGTTGCCGAAGATGGCCAGGAAGCGCTGGATTACCTCTGCGGAGAAGGCGCCTACACCGGCCGCGCCATTTCTGAAACTCCATCGGTGATCCTGCTGGATCTAAAGCTGCCCAAGGTGTCCGGTCTCGAAGTCTTGCGCCAGGTCCGCGCGGATGCGCGGCTCCGCCGCATTCCCGTCGTCATCCTTACCTCATCGAAAGAGGAGGAGGACGTGGGCGCGGGATACGATCTCGGCGTCAACAGCTATGTGCGAAAACCCGTCGATTTCAAGGAGTTTCAAGCCGCCATCGCAAATCTCGGCTTGTACTGGCTGATTCTCAACGAACCGAATCCTCCGGTAAAATAGGGTCTGCGGACCAAGCCGCCATAAGGATCGTTCTGTCCATGAGTGAAATACTTCGGGTTTTGCAGGTCGAGGATTCAGAATCCGACGCCGCGCTGATCGTCCGCCTTCTCGAAAAATCCGGCTACATCGTCCTCGCCGAACGCGTGGAGGACGCCGAACCAATGCGGCAAGCCCTCGCCCGTCAGGACTGGGATGTGGTCATCGCCGACTATCAGCTTCCTCAATTCGATGCCGGTGTGGCTCTCGATATCCTGCACGAATGTGGCAGGGACATCCCCTTTATCGTTGTGTCTGGCATGATAGGCGAAGATCGCGCTGTCGAGATGATGCGCGCCGGCGCCCATGATTACGTCTTGAAAGACCGCATCGCCAGGTTGGCCCCCGCAATACAACGGGAGATTCGGGAAGCCCAATCCCGCAGCGAGCGCCGGCTGGCGGAAGAGCGCTTGCGCGATCAAGAGGAGTGGCTCGCTCTGGCCGTCAGCGCGACCCAACTCGGGATGTTCGATTTCTACCCTCAATCCGGAAAATCGCTCTGGTCTGACGGTGGCAAACATCATTTAGGGCTGCCGCCCGATGCGGATGTCTCTTACGAAACCTTCCTTCGCGGCCTCCACCCCGATGACCGAACCCGCGTCGATGGTCTCATCCGAAAAGCCTCTGACCAAGCAAGCGGGGGCGAATACACAGCCTATTATCGAACCATAGGGATCACTGACCGGCTCGAGCGCTGGCTGGCTGCGCGCGGCAAAGTTTTCTTCGACTCAGAAGGAAAACCCATCCGCTTCGTCGGCGTCACCATTGACATTTCCGAACGTAAGCAAATGGAAGAACAGATTCGCCAATCGCAAAAGCTGGAGAGCATCGGCAGGTTGGCGGGTGGCGTCGCTCACGATTTCAACAACTTGCTCACAGTCATTACCGGCTTCAGTCACATGACGCTGGATGGGCTCCCGCCATCCCATCCTTTGCGTCCCGGAGTGGAAGAAGTACTCAAAGCGGCGGTTCGCGCCACCCGCCTCACGGAACAGCTTCTCACCTTCAGCCGCCGCCAGCCCGGTCACACGGAGATCATTGTGCTCAATGAGCTGGTTGCGAATGTCCAGCAGATGCTTGCGCGAATGATCGGCGAAGACGTCAGCCTCACTCTTTCCTTAGACCCGGCCGCTGGCGCGATCCGCGCCGATGCCGGCGATGTCGAGCAAGTCATCTTGAACCTGGTAGTCAATGCCAGGGACGCGATGCCCAATGGGGGAAAACTGCTAGTCGAGACGGCCCTCCAGATTGTCGACGAGCGTTTTGCCCTCTCGCATGTCGATCTGGCCCTGGGCCAGTATGCCGCCGTCACGGTAAGTGACACCGGCAAGGGGATTTCTCCCGAAGTGAAAGCTCGCATCTTTGACCCGTTCTTCACCACCAAGCAACAGGGCAAAGGCTCCGGACTCGGGCTCTCCACCGTTTACGGAATCGTCAAGCAATGCGGCGGATCCATTTCCGTATCGAGCGAACTCGGGCGCGGCACCCAGTTCCGTGTTCTTTTTCCCGTGGTCCAGCCCCCGCCCCGCGAAGTCGCTGCCCTTCCTGCTGTTTCCATGCCCTCGGGAACCGAGACGATTCTGCTTGCCGAAGATGAAGATGGCGTTCGCCGCTTCACCCGCGAAACCTTGGAACAGCGCGGCTATCGGGTGCTCGGGTGCTCCAACGGACGCGAAGCCATCGAGCGTGCGCGGCTGCATCCAGACCCTATCCATCTCTTGATCACCGATGCGGTCATGCCCGAGATGAGCGGCGCCGATTTGGCCGCTCAGTTTGCCGATTGCCGTCCCGGCGTTCCCGTGCTGTGCATGTCCGGCTATAGCGCCATGGTCTGGCCCGGAGCTGACGTCCAAGCAAGCTATCTCCAGAAGCCCTTCACCCCCGCGGCGCTGCTTACCCGAGTCCGAGCCCTGCTCGACACTTGCCAGCCCGCTCACTAACAAGTGGGACGGATTGGCGCCGTGGGAAACTCATTTTACCAACATTTATTTTTTTCATAGCTGCATTTGTATCAACTTACGAAACCTCGATAGCTGTAGCTTCAAACTGTGATGCTACCGTGAAGTTGTAAGAGGCAGCGCGGACCACTCGCGCGGCCGCAACAGTTTTTATCCTGGCCAGGATGCGTTGCATGTGAGGTGGTGCTGACTTCCCGTAAGCCCTTAAAAGCTGAACGGTGGTTCCCCTACGTGGAGGAGACCGGCGGGAAGATATTCAGTTCGAACGGATAATCGCCGGTGGATGTTCGGATAGCGCCTGTCGCCGACCCCCTGGATACAGAGGTTGTGAATCGAAACGAGGGGACGCTCGATGTGCTCAAGGTAATAAGCACTGCTCCTACGTCTTCGTAGATTCCAACCAAATCACTGGCGGCTGGATACGCCCGGCAAAAACCCGCAAGCCCCGGCCGC
>JANYAH010000355.1 GCA_025361425.1 Candidatus Solibacter sp.
CTAGTGGCCCCTCACTTGCGTCCGATTAAATAAGGAGGCATGAAAAATGAAAACTTTACAGCTTAATCGCATCCACGGGTTGGCGCATTGCCCCATGTGCACGCACACGGTACCCGCGGAGATCGATCTGAAGGGGACGCGCGCCCGCGTGGCGGCCGGCCAGAAGTGCCCGCGCTGCGGGTCTTCCTTGGAAGTGGCAGTGGTAATCCAAATTCCAGAAGCAGCGTAGTACGCGGAAACTAAGGCAAGGTTGTCCGCAAAGTTGCTTTCTGTCATAGTGAAAGTTGAATTGGGGCCTGATGAAACGTAAGATCCAAACAAAACCCGAGCCGGTAATTCCAGCAGACCTGCTGGAACAGGCGAAGAAGTCTGTGTCGCCAGACCGTCTCAAGAAGTTGGAGAAGTGCTCGGTATGCGGCGCGGAGACAACCGTCCTGGCGGCTGGAGAGCCTCTTTGCTGGGTGTGCCGCCGGCTGAAGATTAGCGCCTGGCGCGAGATCGAACAGCCGATGCCGATGCAGGAATAGAGTCTACGAGTTCGCCTCAATCGTCTGCGCAACGTCTTCCCACTCAATCATTAGTGCCTCGAGGTCCGTGCGGCGGGCCTCGAGCAGCTCGTGCACCCTCTTGGTTTCCTCCACATTGACGAAGTTCGCCAGCGCGGTTTCGTAGTCGGCAATCTCCACTTCGAGGCGCGTGATTTCGTCTTCAATGGCGTGGCTGCGCTCCTTCATCTGGCGAAGCTTAATGGGGTTAAGGCGAGTTGCCCCGGTTTTCCCAGGCTCTGCCGCCGCCGTGTCGGCAGGGGCAGAGGCCGGAGAATCCTCATCCACAGTTGCGGCGGACCCGCCGCCCTGCTTGCGCCAGAGGTAGTCCTCGTAGTTGCCGGGATAAACGTGCACCCTGCCGCTCTCCACTTCAACCACGCGAGTAGCCAGTTTGTCGATGAAGTAGCGGTCGTGCGAAACGAATACCACGGTACCGTGGTACTCCTGTAAAGCGGTCAGCAGGACATCCTTGGCGCGCATGTCCAGGTGATTGGTGGGCTCGTCAAGCAGCATGAAGTTCGACGGCACCATCAACATTCGAGCCAGCGCATAGCGGTTCCGTTCGCCGCCGGAAAGCACCCCAATTGGCTTGAAGACATCGTCTTCGGAGAAGAGGAAACAACCCAGGATGCTGCGCAGTTCGGTATTGGTGGCGCGCGGAGCCACCGTTGCCAGATCGTCGATCATGCGCGCGTTCTGGTCGAGCTCCTTGTATTGGTCCTGCGCGAAATAGTCGGGCTGGGCGTTGTGACCCAGAATATATTCTCCCGAGGTTACCGGCTCGGCGCCGGCCAGAATCTTGATCATGGTGGACTTGCCCGCGCCATTAACGCCCACCAGGGACAGGCGGTCGCCACGCTCGATGATCAGGTCGCCATCGGCAAACACGACGTGATCGCCGTAGGCTTTTGAGACCTTCTTAAACTCCGCCACGATGCGGCCGCTCGGTTTGGGCTGCGGGAAGCTGAAACGGATGGTCTTCTCTTCGGCCGGGATTTCGATCCGTTCGATCTTCTCCAGTTCCTTTATGCGGCTCTGCACCTGTTTGGCCTTGGTGGCCTGGGCGCGGAACCGGTTGATAAAAGTTTCCAGTTGCTGAACGCGGTCCTGCTGGTGCACGTAAGCGGCATGAAGTTGCGTGCGTCGCTCGTCCTTCAGCACCTCGTAGCGGGAGTAATCGCCGGTATAAATGTGCAGGTTTTTGTTCCAGAGTTCGACGATCTTGCGCACCGTGACGTCGAGGAAGTAGCGGTCGTGCGAAACCAGCACGTACGCGTTGGGGTAGGCGGCCAGATACTCTTCCAGCCAGTTGCGGGCTTCCAGGTCGAGGTGGTTGGTGGGCTCGTCCAAGAGCAGCAGGTTGGGCTTTTCGAGAAGCAGTTTAGCCAGCGCGATGCGCATCTGCCAACCGCCGGAGAATTCTTCGGTGCGGCGTTTCCAATCGCGCTGCGAGAAGCCGAGGCCGCTGAGCACCGCGCCCACCTGAGATTCGATGGTATAGCCGTCGCGCGCGCGGAACTCGCCTTCGGCCTGGTGAAACCGCTCCGCAACTTGCCCGTAGGCAAGGCTGGAGGGGTCGAGTTCGGCCATGCGGTGGGCCAGATCCTCCTGCTCTTGTTCAAGTTCGCGGAGGTGGGCGAACACGGTCATGCACTCGGCGAAAACCGTGCGCCCGGAAAGCGAAAGCCCTTCCTGGGGCAGGTAGCCGAGGGTCACGCCCTTCTGGGTGGTCATGACGCCGGAATCGAGACCCTCGATGCCGGCCAGCACTTTCAAGAGCGACGATTTGCCGGTGCCATTGGCGCCCACAATGCCGGCGCGCTCGTTGGGCGTCACCAGCCAGTCGGTATTATCAAAAAGGATTCTGGGGCCGTAACGTTTTCCGGCCCCTGTGAGTTGGATCATCGGTTAACAATTATTGTAGCGAGCGGGGCCCCGGAACGCGGGCCCGACTGTCCGCGCCCGGAGCCGAAGACAGGGAGAAGGAACGCTTCTGAGTTGCCTGTCATAACGTGGGACGTACGCCGGATAAATCCGGTTATAGCCAGTATTGCCACTGGCCGGTGACCACCACGTACCCCGCGAGCACGGCATTGGTGACCCCGTGGGCGAGGATGCAATCGGCAAGGTTGCGAGTGCGGACGATCCACCAGTTGTAAACGATTCCGGCGGCCAGGCCGACTTCCCAATAGGGACCGTGTTCGGAGGCAAACAGCAGGGCCACAATCCAAAAAGAGAAAGGCACATACTTGCCAAGCGGGACGGTGAGGAAGTCATTATCGATCAGCCAGCGCATCATCCAACCGCGCCAGAAGAGCTCCTCCAGAATGGGAATCAGGATGGCGGAAGAGACCCCGCGCAGCAACATGAAGCCGATATTGGACTTCAAATAAGGAGGCAGCGAAGTGGCGGCTGAGCCGGTGATGGAGTTTTCAAAGAGCCAGTGATGCCGGTAGCCGAACAGCACGTCGGGCGCCACCCAGATGACGAAAACCGCCACGCCGATGGCTATGCTGGCCAGCGGGGCACTGGGACGAAAGGAGAGGTAGGGCCAGGAGACGGCGCCGATCAGCGCTGCGACGATGAGGAAGCGCACCAGGTACAACCACTGGGGTGGCAGCGGGATCATGCGCTCGACCGCCATGATACCGACGAAAGCTATAAAAGGCGCGATGTACGCGAAGGTGGCGCGCCGGCGGGAATCGAGGGAGTGCGGCATATGCGACAAGCGGTATGGCGTTTTGACGATGACCGCTATGGTAACCCACAGCCGGGCGGGGCGGGGCAGGAGCCGGTGGGGTTGGGGCGCTTTTCGACTCAACTCCGACGGTATCGTCAAACGAGAAGACGATCTCGTCGGAGTCGCTG
>JANYAH010000083.1 GCA_025361425.1 Candidatus Solibacter sp.
GCTTAAAGATCTAGCCGCGCGCATGAGCGAGAGTGCGGAAATGGTCTCAAACGCCGCAGCGCTGGTGTCGGGTTCGAGCCAGTCGCTGGCCGCCGGGGCGTCTCAACAGGCGGCCTCGTTGGAAGAGACTTCGGCTTCCACTGAGGAGATTGCTTCCATCACCCGCAAGAACGCCGATCACGCGTTGGAAGTAGTCGGCCTGATGCAGAAATCCGCCGAGAGCGCCATTGGGGTCAACCAGTCGCTGGACCGGATGGTGGTGCAGATGAACGAGATCAGCAATTCCAGCAACAAGATCGCGCGCATCATCAAGGTAATCGATGAAATTGCGTTCCAGACTAATATTCTGGCGCTCAACGCCGCGGTGGAAGCGGCGCGGGCCGGCGAGGCGGGCCTGGGCTTTGCGGTAGTTGCCGACGAGGTTCGCAATCTGGCGCAGCGTTGCGCGCAGGCGGCGCGCGATACCGCGGGACTGATCGAGGACTCGATTGCGACGTCGCGCGACGGCAACGTACGGCTGGATCAGATGGCTGGTAACGTGCGCGCCATGACGGAAAATTCGACGCAGGTTAAGTCGCTGGTCGATGAAGTCAATATGGGTAGCCAGGAACAGGCTCGGGGCATGGAGCAGATCGCGCGTGCGGTCACGCAGATGGAGCAGGTCACGCAGCGCACGGCCGCCAGCGCCGAAGAGAGCGCTTCGGCCGGGACCGACCTGAATAGCCATGCCAACGCGCTACGCGCACTGGTGCACAAGATGCGGGACATGGTGGGGGCGAGTTAGAGAAAACGGACCCAGCAAGTTGGACATTGGGCGGGCCGGGTGAGAACCTGGCCCGGTCCCGAATCCGATTACATTTTGACGCTATCGACCTTGATGGTGTCGCCGTCCATGGTGCCCGAGAGGGTCACTTTGTGGCCGGCGTGGGCAACCACTTTGTCCTGGTTGGAAATATTGAACACCTTACCGTCGCTCACGAAAACGGCCGGAGATCCACCCTTGATGCAGCGTGCCGCACAGGCAGCGTGGTCTTCACCAGCGCCGTGATCTTCCTTCTTGCCCGCACATGACGCGTCCACGATGTAGCCGGTCCAATCGGCAGCCATCGCACTCATCGCACAAAACGCAAACACAGCCAGTACCTTTTTCATAATGCTCCTCTGCGCTAAGAATTACCCAGTCGCGCACGACCATACTCCATAGTACGCCGTTGCCGCAACCCCGGATGTTATTCGAAACGTTGCACTTGTAAATTCCTAAACGGCAGGGCCACGCCCCTGGCCGCTGCTCGCGGGCGATGTGAGAGCGGTAGAATCACATTCCGATGGGTGCGAAGCGGGCAGCCGAAGAAGCGCTCGCTACAAAGAGGCCCGCGCCGCGAAACTTGGACGGGGTAGTGCAAGAATTGGTTCCACTCGCGAAGCCAACCAAGATCCAACAGTCTGTAAGTGATGGAACGGTTTGGTGCGCCCGGAGAGATTCGAACTCCCGACCTACTGATTCGAAGTCAGCCACTCTATCCAACTGAGCTACGGGCGCACGCCACCTTCGATTTTAGCAGGAAGCCAAGCACGCCGGTTTCCCAAATGCCGGCTCGGGTTTCGAGGAGACCGCTTCCTCACAGTCGGGGCACGGATGGGAGGGGCGCGGCGCCCCGATACATGGAACTTCCGCTAACGGTGTATTACGCTTCCGCCACCACCGGATTGACCAGGCGCCCGATGCCTTCCACCTGCACGACGACTTCGTCTCCCGGCATCAGCCAGCGGGGCGGCTTGCGGGCGAAACCCACGCCTGCCGGGGTGCCGGTGGAAATGATATCGCCGGGTCCGAGCGTCATCACGCTGGAGAGGAACGCGATCAGTTGGGGCACGCCGAAGATCAGGTTGGAGGTGTTGGAATTCTGCATGAGTTCGCCATTGAGAGTGAGCGAAATGGCGAGCTTGTGGGGATCTTCGATCTCATCGGCAGTCACGATGACCGGGCCCATGGGCGCGAATGTGTCGAAGGTTTTGCCGATGGTCCACTGGCTGGTCTGCATCTGGAAATCGCGCGCGCTGACGTCGTTGACAATGGTGTATCCAAAGACGTGCTCGCGCCAGCGGGCCTCGGGAATGTGGCGCCCGCCTTTGCCGATGACCACGGCGAACTCTGCCTCGTAATCTGGCTTGACCGAGTTCTTGGGGAGCACGATGGGGTGCAAGTGTCCGGTCACGGTGTTGGCGAATTTGGCGAACACGGTGGGCACTTCAGGAATCGCCATCCCGGCTTCCGCGGCGTGGTCGCGGTAGTTGAGACCGATGCAGACAATCTTGGGCGGCTTGGGGATGGGCGCGCGCAGGCGGGTCTTGGCGGGCTCAAGGCGCTCGCCGCGCGGCGGGCTGGTCAGCCACCGCGAGACGCGGTCCAAGGCGTCGGCGCCGCCCGAGATCACCGAGAGCAGGTCGTCGAAGCCTGCGGCTTTCAGACCGATCGCCTCTCCGTCGTGGAGCACGCCGGGTTCGTCCCAGCCTTCGCGTTGCAGAGTAATGAATTGCACCTAAGTTCTCCGAGGTTTATTTTCGCGGGTCGTACATCTGAGTTTAACTCCAACGAATGCACTTCAACTGTTTTCCCTGAAGAATCGCGTAGCTGTGGTGCTGGCAGCCCCAGTGGGAGGCGATCGCGATTGCCGGCAGACGGGGTTAGGGCAAGCTGGATTCCACCGCGGCCGTAGACGAAGCCCTGGGCACGCGCACGCTGCGACTGACAAAAAACGTACAGGTTCGCCCCAGCCCGGACAGGCGATTCCGGAGGATGGCGGGTTCCTGGGGAAAGGGACCTGACGCGAGCTGCGCTGGGATTGAGAGAGGCATGGCCCCAACCTATGACTGCCCAGGATCGGTAGACTATGTAGCATGGTGCGCACGTTTCTGGTATTGGCCTGGCTGCTCCCCTTAACCGTGTTTGGCGGGACGGCCGCCGATATCGCACGCGCGGTGCGCGAGAACAGCTTCGACCGCGACGAGTGCTATCGCGTCCGTGACCTCACCATACTCAAGGAAGACATCCGGGTCTATCTCACCGACGGCTACCTGATCTTCAGCAAGCCGGTGACAGGGCACAGGATGGCGGCGGTCTTCTCCACCGATGTGGAAGGGGGCGATGGCGAAGTAATCCTGCTGCCACCCGACCGCGCGGAGCGCCGTTCGCTCGCCGCCTTTATCGATGCGCCTAATCTAAATGAACACATCAGCGCGGCCGTGCTGTTGTTCACCGGCGACGTCTACGATCAGCTCAAAAGCCAGATGGCCAACAACCCGGCCAATCGCAAGGCCCCGGAGATGGCGCCGCTGTTGGACAAACAGTGGGGTTCGGTGCTGCGCAACCTCGGCACCAGCTATCAGGTGAGGCTCACACTGGATCTGATGGGCGGACCGGAGCGCGCCAACCGTCTGTTCGCCGGCATGTTCCGCAGTACCAAGCGGGGCAACTTCGACTTGGTCTACGACCCGGACAGTATCGAGCAGATTATGGCCGGGCAGCTCAGCACGCGGGAGAACCGCCTATTCTTCGACATCTGGACCAGCTTCCCGGCGCGATCCTCGCGCAAGAACCCGACGCCCCTGGTACGCGATCCGCAAGTGGGCGATTACCAGATCGATGCCACGGTGGCGCCGGATCTCACCTTGAACGTGATCTCGCGCGTCAAGGTGAGAGTGACCGCGGCGTCGCTCGCCGTGGCGCCGTTCGATATTGCGCGCGAGATGTCGGTGACGGAGGTGCGCGTGGATGGCGTGCCGGCGGAGGTGCTGCAAGCCGAAAGCGCGCGGCTCAATCTGGCGCAAGGCGGCAACAATCTGTTCCTGGTGGCGCCGGCGGAGCCGCTGCGTGCGGGGCGCGAATACGAGTTCGAGTTTCACCATTCCGGCAAGGTGATTCACGAGGCCGGCGATCATGTGTACTACGTCAGTTCCCGCGGCAACTGGTATCCGGGCCACGGACACCGCTTTTCCAACTACGACCTCACCTTCCGCTTCCCGCGCGACCTGGATCTGGTGAGCGTGGGCGATACGGTGGACGACCACATCGAAGGCGAAATGCGCGTGGTCCGCCGGCGCACCAGCGCGCCGGTGCGCATTGCGGCTTTCAACCTGGGCGATTACCTGCACGCGAAAATCGAGCGCGGAGGGTACGTGGTGGACGTGTGCGCCAACCGCAAACTGGAAGCTTCGCTGCAGCAGCGCGCTCCCGCCATGGCCCCGCCCCCGGCGTTGCCGATGGCCGGCGGCATATCGCGCCGCCGGCCGGACCTGCTGGAGGCGCCTCTCGCCACCGAGCGCGTGCCCAGCACGGTCGAAGTCTTGCAGACGCTGGCCGGCGAAGTGGCGTCCGCCATGGAGTTCATGGCTTCGCGCTTCGGGCCTCCCGCGCTGCCGCACCTGACCGTCTCGCCGATCCCCGGCACTTTCGGACAAGGGTTCCCGGGGCTAATCTACCTTTCCACCCTGGCCTATTTGAAAGCCATCCCCGGTGCCCGCATCGGGACCAATGCTTCCTCCGAACTGTTCTTTCAGGACGTGCTGCAGGCGCACGAGACGGCACATCAATGGTGGGGCAACCGCGTCACGCCGGCTACCTACCGCGACAACTGGTTGATGGAGGCGCTGGCCAACTACTCGGCGTTGCTGTACCTGGAAAAGCGGCGCGGTACGCGGTCGCTCGAAATCATGCTGGATAATTATCGCGACTCTCTCTTGGCCAGGAATGAAGCCGGCCAGATGGTGGATTCCGCCGGCCCGATCGTGCTCGGCACGCGCCTCGAAACCTCGCAGGAACCGCGCGCGTGGCGCTTAATCACGTACGGCAAGGGGAGTTGGATCATGCAGATGCTGCGTGGCCGGATGGGCGACCAGAAATTCCTGGCGCTGCTGGGAGAGATCAGCAAGCGCTACGACCGGAAGGACATCACCACCGAGGAGTTCCGCCTGCTGGCCGCGGAATATCTGCCGCCGAAATCCGACGATCCGAAACTGGAGAGCTTCTTCGAACAATGGGTCTACGGGACGGGCATCCCGACGGTCAAGCTCACCTGGTCTGTGAAGGGCGCGGCGCCCAACGTGAGACTGCTTGGCACGCTGACGCAATCCGGCGTGGACGAGGATTTCACCGCCACGGTGCCAGTGGAGATTGTACTCGCCAAGGGCCGCACCATGACGCAGTGGGTGCGGTCGGCCGAAGTTCCGGTGACGTTCACGGTCCCGCTGAAGGCGGCCCCGCTGAAGGTGACGCTGGATCCGCACCACGCCCTACTCAGGAAGTAAGGGGGGCGGGGGCGCTAGCGCTCCGCATACTCAAACGACTTGCCATCGACTTCCTCTATGCGCACCACGAAACGCTTGCGGCCATCGAGCATGGCCATCGGCGCCTGGAATCGCGCCGCGATCATCCGGTCCGCCGACCCATGCGACCCAAGCCGCTCGCGCATGATCAGGGTCGGGTTGAATTTCGGCCCGAGTACCGGCACGCCTTCGAAGAGACGCGTGGCGTCCATTTCGCTCACCGACTGGCCGAGGTAGCTCTTGCCCTCGTTATCGTCCATCTCCACGGTCACGGTGCGCACTTCAAATATCACGTTCGAGGGATTGGTAATCCGGAAGTCGATCACGGCGATGGAACTCTCCTCATCCAGCGGCGCGGTGCGCACCTTTAGGATCTTGCCCGGAAGTTCAATCCGGTCGCCGCGCTGCATCAGGACGATGCCGCCCACTGCCAGCGCGATGATCGCCAGGCCAACTCCGAACGCCGCCAAAAAGCTGCTTCGCATGGTCAGACCTCGCGCACGATCTTCATAATCTCGTCCATGGATTTGTGCGCCGCCGTGATCAGGGTGCCGTCGAAGAGGTGAGTCTCGAGGCCGACCTTGCCCTCCCAGCCATCGTTGTTCAGCGCCCCGAAGATGGCCCGCCAATCCTCTTTCTCCGGACTCTCCGGCATCACGCCCTTGCCCTTGATTTGCAGGTTCAGCATGCGCGCCTTGGGCAGCAGCGCATAGCCTTCGGGGAAGGCTTTCTCCTTGCCGTACGCGTTGTGTGGATCCCAGTTGAAGCCCACCCATTTGGACGGAATCAGTTTCATGATGTCGCCGAGTTCCGCCGCGGTGGCAATGTTCTGCGAGCCTTCATTCTCCAGCAGGAGGTAGACCTTTTCCTTCTCCGCCAGCTGGGACATCTCGCCCAGGGTATCGGCGACCATCTGGTAAACCGTGGTGGGGTCCGCCACGCGCGTGCCGGCGAAGACACGAACCTTATCGCAGCCCATGATGTGAGCGCAGCGGATCACCTTCTGGAAATCTTCCATGCGCAGGCCCCAGCGCGACTTTTCGGCGGCCAGGCGCTTGTCGCGAGCTTCCACCGTTTCCGTGCGGCGGCGCGCGGCTTCGGTACCCGGCCAAGTGAACTTAAGCAGGCTGGTGTTGACGAACGTGACCTTGAGGCCTTCTTTGGCGAACAGGTCGGCGTCGGCCTGGATTTCCGCTTCGGGCAGGGTGAAATATTCCTTCCTGCCCGGCGGATTACGGATTTCCACATTCTGCATCCCGTAGTGATGCGCGAACGCGATTGCCTCCCCGGTGCTGAGACCGATCTCGTCGGTGATCGCGCTGATGCGCGATTTATCGATGTGAGTCTTGGCGGCCACCAGAGGGGTCGCGCAGGTGGCCAATGCGGCACCGGCCGCCAGAAGTTCTCGCCTCGTCATGAAATAATTGTAATGGATAGGTATGGACCGGACTAGCCCCACCGGAAGAAAGATCGTTTTACTGGAAGGCGATATCACCCGGATCGCGGTGGACGCCATGGCCAACGCGGCCAATTCCGCGCTGGCCGGCGGCGGCGGCGTGGATGGCGCCATCCACCGCGCCGGCGGCCCCGCCATCATGCGCGAGCTCGACGCGATCCGCGCCCGGGCCGGCGGATGTCCCACTGGCAGCGCGGTGGCGACGGGCGCAGGCAACTTGCCGGCGAAATACGTATTCCACGCGGTGGGTCCGGTCTATCGCGATGGTAGCCACGGCGAAGCGGAGTTGCTGGCCGGGTGCTACCGCAAGTGCCTGGAACTGGCCGACCAGCGCGCCGTTCGCACCGTCAGTTTCCCGGCCATCGGCACGGGGGTGTACGGCTACCCGCGGAAAGCAGCGGCGGAGATCGCCATCCGGGAAGTGCGCAGGCATCTGGAACGGCCGGACACGACGGTGGAGCAGGTGATCTTCGTGCTCTTCGGCCGGGGAGCGTACGAGGTGTACCGGGAGATGTTGGGGGAGTGAATGGGGCGCACTTGCTCTTGCGGAGGATCTACCGCGGCTCGCACAATGCGGTGAGAAACCGCTCCCTGAAAAACGCGGCTCGGTTTGCGGCCGCGTGCTTCGTCGGAGCCCGGACCGTCAGAGTATTAGGCGAACCTCAATAACTCGGTTCTAGCTTCTCAGCCGCAGTAGGAACCAGACCATGCCGAACGCCAGCAGCGCCGAGGCGGCCACCTGCACCGGCCGGAACGCCTTTGCCAATCGGCCTACCCGCGAAAGCGCCAGCGCGAGCACGGCGATGGCCGGCACCTCCGCCAGCGCTGCGCCAAGCAGCACCAACACGGGAGAGTATCCCGTGGTCTGCACGAACAAGTGGAAGTACAGCCCATGGAGCGCGCCCAGCACTCCCGCCACCAGCCAGCGCGCACCTGCCTGCGGGAGCAGTAGGATCTCCACCGCGAGATAGGCTACCGCCAGCGCCGTGGCGGCCTCCACGAATCGCGGCGCGGGCTGCCAGGAGACGTGCGCCATGGTCAACACGCTGGCCACCTGTCCCAGCAGGAACATGGCGGCGATGGCGAGCAGTTCGCGGCGCGAGCGCGCGGCCAGCGCCAGGGCCGCCAGAAACAGCACCTGCACTGCGCCGCCCAGCGCGCGCACGAAGCCCGCGCCGGCTTGCGCGATGGCGATTTCAGCGGAGGTGGGCGGGCGGAAGCGCATTGTGGTGCGCGTGAATCCCAGCTCGAAGATGGCCGTATCGCGCTTCTCGCCCAGCGAGGCGCGGAGCAGGTGTACGTGGTTGGGCACCGTGATAGCGGTGAAGGTACACTCTACCTCCAGACGGTCCACCGGCGCGGCGAACTCGTAGTCCGCGGCGCAGACATAGGTGTCGCGCGCGGTGTCCGTGCGGCACTCGCTACGCACCAGACGGGCGCCGGCGAAGCGGATGTGTTGCAGCAGGGTGCGCTCTGGGTTCGGTACGGGCGTCACTTCGTAAAGCGGCATACGCAATTCGTAATGAGCGCGCGCGCCGATGATGACGAGGTCGCCGGAACTCATACTCAGGACGTGGGCGTATGCCGGCGACGCCAGCAGAGCGAGACAAAGCGCGCGTCTCATCGCGTCAGCAGGGGCGGTACCTCGGAAACGCTCAATCGCGAACGGCGGGTTCTCACGTACAGGATGCGCGCCATCGCCAGGACCGGCACGGAGAGGAAACTTCCCGCCACCCCGGCCACTTCCGCACCCCCGAAAACGCCCAGCAGCACCAGCAGCGGATGCAGTTGCACGCCCTGCCCCATCAGGTGCGGGGAGAGGAAGTAGTCCTGGAACATGCGGTAGGCCACGATGAAGATGACGAGGGCCCAAAAGTGCGCTCCCGCAACCAGGGTGACCAGTAGGATGACGGCGATGGCCACCAGCGGCCCGATCATCGGGATAAACTCCAGCACCATGGCCACCACCGCCAGCAGGACGCCGAACGGCACACCCATAATACTGAAGAAAATGGCGTAGGCCGTAAACGTGGACAGCGAAAGCAACACCAGGGAGCGCATGTAGTGCGCCAGCAGGAGGTGTATGTCGGCCATCACGCTCTCCGCCATGTCGCGCAGCGGACCCACGTCCACGGATTCCAGCACGTGGCTGCGGATGAGGTCGCCATCCTTGAGGAAGAAGAACGCCAGGACGGGAACGATCACGACATAAATCAGATTGCTCGCCACGGAGAGGAATTTCAGTCCGGCAGACGGCAGCTCGCGCATAATTTCACTGCTGCGCTGGGCCCAATCCGAACGGAGACTGGCGACCAGTTGGGCCTTGAGCGAGTTTATGCCTGCGGGCGCGATGTCCGAGGGCCGCTCGAGCTTCGCCATCATGCCGGGGAGTCCGCTGGCCAGCGTCTGAGCCTGAGACGCCACGCGCGTGCCGATCTGAATCCCGATGAGCACTATCGCGCCGATAAAGATCGCGTATGCCAGCGTTAACGCCAGCGTGCGTGTGCCCTTCCGTGGGATCGCCCGATCCAACAGGTCCACCAGCGGAGAGAGAAGATAGGCAAACAGCAGCGCCAGCGCAAAGACAAACAACGTGACGCGCAACAGGTAGACTAGCCAGAGGAGCAGGAGCACCATTGCCGCTGTCCAGGTGTAACGCGCAGCCGACCGCTCGATGCCTAACATGTCTACCGTATTTTAACCTGATTTCGGGAAACCGTTCCCCGACGCGGTTCCCACGCCGCTTCCACCACGTCTTTCAGTTCACAAAATCAGCCACGTTAAGAGACCAGCCCCGGCGATCCGCGTGCGGAAGAGCCACGGAATCGGCGGCTGAGTTGCAATGTGGTTGCCGCGAGGGGGACGATTGCGCTATTCTGGGATCTCGATCACTCGGTAAGGATTAGATTTAGCGAAGATGGCGAATACATATTCCGCACTCAAGCGAGTGCGTCAAACGGAACGGCGCACCGAAGTCAATCGCAAGAACAAATCGCGCCTGCGGCACACCATTCGCGCGATGCGTCGCGCATTGACCGCAAAAGATGGCAAGACTGCCTCGGCATTGCTGTCGCCGACGTTCTCCGTGATAGACCGTTCCGCCAAGAACGGGATTATCAAGAAGAATACGGCGGCGCGGTATAAGAGCAAGCTGCACCTCCGGGTGAAGGCGCTGGCGGCGTAAATTAGTGGGGCAGGCGCTTTCGCCTGCCAACCCGTTCTGTTCTACCAGGGACAGCTGCCCCCACTGGCATCCCGATCTCACCGGCCCGTCTTTCCTGTTAGTTACCTGACGTTTGGCCCGTTCCCTCCTGCGGACTCCCCTCCATTCTCGCCCACGGGCGAAACTCCAGCGACTGGCCAGGAGGCCTATCCTACCCTAGCTCACCAACTCCATAATAAAGGTCTCCATGACGATGCGGTCGTCCGGACGCGCATCGCGGAGACCTTTGTCTGCCTTATAGATTAATCCCAGCGCGCGCTCCATCTGGGGCCTGTTGAACTTGCTTACCGTCTGGTAGACCTGTTCGGCGCGCGATCCCCACATCGGCACTCCCAGCCGGGAAAAGTGTCCCTGAATCTGTTGCGAACTCTTGAGCCCGGCTTCGCGCGCTACCAGCGCCATGCGGAACTGCGTGGAGAGGAAGGCCAGCGCCAGCGGCAAGTATTCACCTTCGCGGGTCAGCGTGTCGAGAATGCCGAGCGCGTGCGCGCGGTCGCGGCGGCCCAGCGCGTTAACGAGGGCGAAAATCGTGGTAGCGCGCGCGTCGGGCACCAGCGCCGTGATGTCCTCAACGCCAATCGCGCGATTGCCGGCGAACAGAGAGAGTTTCTCGATCTCTACGGCGGCGCGGGCGATGTCCGCGCCGAGCGCCTCGATCAGCAGGTCCAGCGCGGCTGGCTCCATACGGAAGCCGGCCTGGCGGATCAGCGATTCGGCCTCGCCCCGGGCGTCTTGTGGGGAGTACTTTTTCAGCTCGACCACGTCGGGAATGGCGGCGTAGAACTTGCGGACCCGGTCCTGCTTGCGCTTGTCTTCCCCCTCGAAATCGTGGCGGATGGCCTCGAAGACCAACGTAACGCCCGGGGTGGGGTCCTTGAGGTAAGCGGCCAGCGGGGCGGCGTCGCCCGCACCGGCAGCGCCGGGGGAATCGCCATCCTCGTCATCGGCGGCCGCCGCGCGCCCCCGGGGCAGGGCGAGCTCCGCGTTGACCACCCAGATGAGGCGCTCGGCGGCGAACAGCGAGAGCGAGCGCGCGTCGTCCAGAATTTCGGCGAGTTTGATTTCTGCGAGGTCGTGCTGGCTCACCGCGTCGGCGGGCACGGTTGCCAGCAGCGCATCCTTGATGCGGCGGCGTTCGTACGCTTCCGGACCGAGCAGCAGAGTGGCGGGCGGGACGGTTGCCTTTTTCACGCGGGCCTGGAATTGGGCGGGAGTCATTAGAAATTTTCCAGGATGGCGCTGACAACGCTTTTGGCGACGCTCCTGCTAAGGCGCTCCATGGCAGTGCCGCTTTCATCGAAGTAGGCTTTGGGGTCGATCGAGATTTCGTAGCGTTCCCGGAATTCTGCGCCGGCGCGCGTGAAAAGGATAGCGCCCGTGGCGCGATTCGTGAGCGTGATTTGCAGGGTGACCACAGCCTCCACGGTGGTGGAGCGCCCGCCCGCCGAGATGGTGGGGTAGGCCGCGAAGTTGTGGAGCGTGCCGGTGAGGACGGCGTCCGCTTGATTGGGGTCGGCGACAATCTTGTACCGCGTGCGCGAAAGCATTTCGCGGTCGATGTCGCTGGGTAGAAGGCGCGCCAGTTTGTAGCGGGCAGTCAGGTTGCCGAAGGCCGGGATGGCGATGGTCTTGACCGTCTTGGGGAGCATGTCGCCGTGGCCGGCAACGTGATAGCCGCATCCGGTGAGGGCGGCGAACGCTATCGCGAGGGAAGCTAGGGCGGTCCGCGGAAGGGTCGGCCTCTTTGATTCCGGCTTTCCCGTGGCAGGGATATACGGTACAAGCGTCATACCAATTGCCGCGCCACGGCGACGGCGTTTTCCGCGGCGAGGCGGACGTTGTCAGCGACGAACCAGAGCCAGGCGGCCTCGGGGTGATTGCGATCCGGCGTAATGGCGCCCACCGCAATGCCTCCCTGTCCGGTCTGGCCGACGTTGGTGGGCGGTTCGAAATCGCCGCCGCGGACTTCGATGGAATCGATGGCGAGCGAGCTTTCAAGCGCCTCCATATCGGGAGCGTCGACGAACTCCACCCAGGCCGAAAAGCTATAGCCGTGAAACACCGGAGCCTGGATCAGCCGCAGCGAGGGCATGGGTGCGCCTTCGCCATCGCCGGGCAGTGCCAGCAGGCTGGCCAGGTGACGCTCAATTCGCAATTCGGATTCTTCCAGCGAGACCGGCGCTTCCTCGCCGTAGCGCGCCAGCATGTTGAAGCTGAGCTGCGTGTCGAACACGGCCTTCGGCAGGTTCTTAAAGGAGAGCACGCTCACCGTCTGCTGCTGCAATTCATGCACGCCCAAGACGCCGTGTTCGCTGGCCGGGGCAAAAATCTGAATCACCGAATTGCGCACGAGAGCCGTAGCATGCAGGCGGCGCAGGAAGAGGGCGATCGCGATGGCCGCGGGGTGCGCAATGACGTGGACCGCCACATCGCCGGCGTCTTCCACCAGCTCGGATTCCACCAGCGGGGCGCGCAGGCGGGCGTCGGGGCGCTCCTCGGCCGTGTAGGTGAGATCGATCACGGCGGCATCCGGCGAATCGCCCAAAAGTCGCAGGGTCTGGCGGCTGGATTCGGCGTTGCCGGCAAGGATGACGGCGCGCGTGCCCAGCAGGCTCTCCGCGTTGAGTCCGTTGATGATGCTTGGCTCGTCGCCGACGCGGGCGAGGGCGCCGGATTCTTCATCCAAGGCGGCCACCAGGCGCAGCGAAAGTCTGGCGCCGGTGGTGGCCACAATGTCGCGGACCTCGCGGGCCAGTAGGGAATCGCTGCCGATCAGGGCCACGGTCTTTGAGTTAGGCAATCTTAATCTCCGGGGCCGGGGGTGCGGGTTTCAGGTGGCGGCGCAGGATGCCGCCAAGGCGGATTAGGATGCCGCTGGCCACATAAGCGGTGGTCAGGGCCAGGAACAAAAGCTGCGCGTAATTCCATACGCCGTAGATGAACCCGCCCACCAGAATAATGGTCAGGGGCGAATAGGCTTTACTGAAACTGATCCCTTTGAAGCTGTAATAGCGCCAGGTGCTGACCATGAGGAAACCGAGCAGCAAGAGCAGCGCGAGCCAGGCCACGGAGAGCGGCCACCACCCGAGCGGTTGGGAATCGCAGGCCCAGACAACGGCGGCCACCATGGCGGCGGCAGCCGGGATGGGGAGGCCGACGAAATACTTGCGGTCGGGGCGGCCGGGGTTCTTCGGGATGGGGTTGACCTGCACGTTGAACCGCGCCAGGCGGCAGGCGCCGCAGAGCAGAAACAGGAAGGCGATGAAGTAGCCGGCGTTGAAGATCTGCCCGCGTATCTTTTGCCCGATGATGGGCTCGATGAACTGCACACCCCAGGCAAAGGCGAGCACCGCGGGCGCCAGTCCGAAGCTGATGACGTCGGCCAGCGAATCCATTTCGCGGCCGAAGGCGCTGGTGGTGTTGGTCATGCGCGCGATGCGGCCGTCCAGACCGTCCAGCACGACGGCCGCGCCGATGGCCTGTGCCGCCACTGTGAAGTGTTCGGGTGCGCCGGCCGATCCGCTGGCGGCCAGCATGGCTCCCTGGAAGGCGCGGAGTATGGAAATGTAGCCCAGGAAGATATTGCCGGCAGTGAAGAGTGTGGGCAGAGCGTAGGCCGCTTTGCGCGGCCGGCGGTCCGGGGAATTGGGGTCTATGAAGCGGTCTTTCAGAGTCATTGAGACATCCGATCAAGGCGTCGCGCGAGGATGCTGGAGCCGGCGGCCACGCGCTGGCCGGGCCGGACAGTGATTTCCCACTCCGGTCCGAAAAGGACGTCGCAGCGCGAGCCGAATTTGATCAGGCCGATGCGCTCGCCGATGGCGACATGGTCGCCGGGTTTCTTACTGAAGACGATGCGGCGTGCGATCAGGCCGGCAATCTGTTTGAAGATCACTGTGACGCCGTCGCCGGTGACAGTGACGATGTTCTGTTCGTTATCCCGCGAGCACTCCTCGCGGCTGGCCACCAGAAACTTGCCCGCCTGGTACCGCACCTTCTCGATGACGCCGCCGATGGGGGTGCGGTTCACGTGAACGTCAAAAACGTTCAGAAAGATACTCACGCGGTTCAGTCCGCCATCGGGCCTGATGGCGACCACTTTGCCGTCGGCCGGCGAGACGGCGACCGGTCCGGAGGGAATCTCGCGGTCTGGATCGCGGAAGAAATAGAGGCAGAAGACGGCCAGGACGGCCATGGGGGCCGCGAACCAGGCTCCGGCGAGCCAGCCCACGAGGGCTCCGGCGGCGCAGAGGGCCAGCGCGTAATAGATACCAGTGGAAACGATTTTCAAAATACTATTTTCGCATGCGCGGGGTCTCTGTAACCGAGCCGCGGCCGCGAACGGCTCCCGCGCGGCGCAAGATCCCTGCCCCAGCAGTGCTTCAAGATCGCGGCTAACTGGCCGGATACCGCGGCGGCGCAGTCTATCCGCGAACTTCACGCTGCGTGCCGCCAAGGTGGCAAGCGCTACGCGAGGCAATACCTGCCGTCTTAAGTTTGCTGGACCGCGAGCCGGAAGCCACTGGCTGTTCGGTTACGTGCCGCGAGCGCTATTTCGGGCCCGGCGCCGTACGCGGCCGCTTCAGCGAGGTCTCCGCCACAATCCGCAGGTGCATTGCCGCCATTCGCACGTTGCTTGGGATGTCCGCCTGGCTGAGAACGTCGAATAGCGCCAAAGCTCCCTTGCGATCCTCTGCCATCATCCGGTCCGCGCACAGCAATGCGCCCGCGGCCACATCCGCACGTACAGCTCCCTTGGTGGTGCCGAGCGCGCGCTGCAGCGTCTTCGCCGCGACGGGGCCGCTGATCTCGCCCACCGCCAGCGCGGCCGCCCTCGCCACGGCGGCATCCGCGCCATCCACGAGTTTGCCTAGCGGTTCGACGGCCTTCAGATCCCTCCGCCGCCGCAGAGAGTTGATCACACCGATCAGCAGCAAGCCTTTCAGCTTGGGCAGCGCGGCGCGCAGGGCATCGTCGGCAGATGGATCGGGCATCGATTCCAGAGCATCGCGAGCGTAGTCCGAGGCCCGATCGTCGCCCAACAGCGCCGCCAGCGCCGGCACGGCTTCTTTCGTGCCGATCACCGCCAGACGCTTGCAGGCGATGGCTTTCCGGAATAGCGTCGCGGGCTCGGAGCCGGGCTCCCCGAGAATCCGGATGAGCGCAGCCTGGTCCAGTTTCTCGATTGGTTCAGCCTTGAACTGGGCCGGAACCTCCGGCTTCGCACGGCGGGTAGAGCCGCCGGCAGGCCTCTGTCCGGTGGGATTTGTTGGTGCGGTGTTCTGCATTATCCGAATCTCCTGTTTCAGTTCTATTTTCCGTGCCGGCTAGATCGCCCAAGGTTTCCGCACTGCCCGTGAGCGCATGCGGTTGGCCTCGGCGTCGTTGACGAACTCTTCCTTCGCCGGGTCCCAGGTCAGCTTGCGGCCCAGTTCAAACGCGATAAACGCGGCATGGCTGGTGATATGCGAGTTGCAGGCGTGGTCGGCATTGGCACGGGTCTGGGATCTGGTCTTAATGCAATCGATGAAATCACGCCAGTGGTAATGCAGGGTCAGCCTATCGTCAATACGTTCGGGAACCTGGCTCCTGAGGTTGTCGGAAACCGCGATTCTGCCGCCGTCGCCGGTTTCCACCCAACCTGTGTCCCCTTCGAAACGCACGCTGCAGGAACCCATGCCCAGCCAGCCGTCATCCGCCAGGCGTGTCCCTAAGTTGTTGCCATCGCGCATCACTAACTTGACACCGTTGGGATAGACGCAGTTGACCGAGTACGGAGCGCCGTTGGCCCCCTTGGGCACGTATTCAATGGCATGCGTGTCGTCGCAATCGGCGGCCCACTGGCAAAGGTCCACCGTGTGCGACCCCCACTCTAGAATGCCGCCGCCGTGAAAATCGTACCAGTTATTCCAGCCTCCCCCGCCGGTAACATAGAACGGGTTGTACGGCCGCCATGGGCACGGGCCCAGCCAACGGTCCCAATCGAAGACCTGTTTGGGCGGCTCCGGCTCTCCCGGCAGCCAGTCCTTGCTGGGGATGGGCGGCCACATGGCATAGGTTCCCACGTTGGCGTGGACGGTTTGAAGCTTGCCGAGTTTGCCCGTGCGGGCCGCTTCGATGGCCCAGACGAAATTAGGGCCGTTGCGCCGCTGGGTACCTGCCTGGTAGACCCGGCCGGTGCGGCGGAACGCATCGGCCAACGCCCGGCTCTCCTGAATCGTCATCGAGCAAGGCTTCTCACAATAGACGTCCTTTCCCGCGTAGGCCGCCTGGACGGAGAGTGGTGCGTGCCAGTATTCCGGCGTCGCAATGATAACTGCATCGATATCCGCGCGGGCCAGTACTTCCTCCTGGTAGGCGTACATCATGCAGTCGTTGTTCTGGTAGCGTTTATCGACGAGGCCCTTAATTTCTTCCCGCCGCGTGTTCTTCACGTCGCAGATGGCGGCAAACCGGGCATCCTGGTAGCTCAGGATTGCATTCACGGAAGCCATTCCGCGTCCGCCAATCCCGATGCCGGCGATGGCGATCCTGTCGCTGGGCGGCACCGCCCCGGCGCGTTGACCCAGCACCGAACTGGGCACAATCATGGGCGCCGCGGCAATCACGCCGGCGGTCGTCATGAATTCCCGCCGTGAAACAGATCCTTTTCGACTACTCATGATTCTTCTCCCTTGCCGTATCGCAAGTCTGCCGCTGCACGCTGACCGGCAGGCCATCGCAGGCTACCAGTCAATAGTCTGCCCCAGCAAGCCCGCTGTCAAGCCAGGCACGCTCAAGCCTGATCCGCGGCAAGCCGGGGTGCCCTCTCGGCTAGAATGAGGAGATGCGCACCGGCCCCGGCGGCAAACCGCCTACCAGCCCTTCGACTTCGCTACGTTCGAGCTTCGCCTGGACTCTGGCCGGAAACGGAATTTACGCCGCGGCACAGTGGTCCATTCTCAGCCTTGTGGCCAAACTCGGCGGCAGCGAGATGCTGGGGCAATACGCGCTGGCGGTGGCCCTCACCACTCCGCTGGTGATGTTGTCGCACCTCAACCTGAGGGCCGTTCTGGCCACCGACTTGGATGGGCGCCATTCGTTCGGAGACTATGTCGCGGTCCGCCTTGGGGTGTCGGGGCTCGGCCTCGTTGGCATCGCCATTCTGGCGCTGCTTTTCGGCCATTCGGGGTCGCTCGCCGCGGTAATCCTGGCGATGGGCTTGGCGCAGACCAGCGAGACGGTGAGCGACATCTATTACGGCGCCATGCAGCGGCGCGATGAGATGGAACTCATCGCCCGCTCCATGATCGCGCGGGGCTTGGTGTCGGTGTCCGCCTTTGGCTTCGCCCTGTATCTGCTTCGCGATCTGGTTTGGGCGCTCGCCGCGGTGGCGGCGGTGCGTCTGGCTTTGCTGTTCGCGTACGACCGGCCAAGGGGCGCGGCAGGCGAGTGTCTCGCGCGTTCGGGCCTGGGAGCCGGGATGGCACTGCTGCGCACGGCGGCGCCGCTCGGCGTGATGCTCCTGCTTGTCTCCTTGAACACCAACCTTCCTCGTTACGCCATCGAACGCTTTTTGGGTGGGACTGAGTTGGGCGCCTTCGCGGCGGTGGCTTCTTTCATGACGGTGGGCAGCACGGCTGTCAATGCTCTCGGCCAAGCCACCACACCCCGGTTGGCGCGCCACTACAGCCGGCGTGAGTCGGGGCACTTTCTCAAACTCACCTTCATGCTGGCTGCATCGGTGTGCGCGCTCGGCGTGGCCGGCGTGGTGGTAGCGGCTCTCTTCGGCCAGACCATCCTCGGCGTTGTCTATCGCCCGGAGTACGCGGCCTACGGCGGCCTGCTTATCGCCGTCATGGGCGCAGCCATTCCCGGCTACGTCGCGATCGCTCTGGGTTATGCCATCACCGCCGCTCGCGTCTTCGATGCGCAGGTGCCTTTGTTCTTCATTGTGGCTGCCAGTTGTGCCGGTGCAAGCTGGCTGCTGGTGCCCAGGTTCGGGTTGCGGGGCGCGGCCCTGTCTCTGGCCATCGCCGCGTCGCTGCAGATCGGCGGTGAGGGTTGGATTCTTGCCCGCGCCATGCGCCGGATTGAGCCCACCGCATGAACCGCGAACCTCGATCGGGCTTCGCCTCGCGCGTGCCTGGGCTGCTGTTGTGCCTGTTTGTCTTTTCGATTCCCTGGGAGAAAAGCGTCCAGATGCCGGGCATCGCCACGCTTTCCCACCTGTTCGGGATTCTCGCCTTCGCCACTGCCGCGGTTGTGGCACAGCGGCGCGGCTCTCTTCGCCCGCCCAACCTGGCACTGGGTTTGGCTGCCGTCTTCATGCTGTGGAGCGCGCTGACTTACTTTTGGAGCATGGACCGCCAGGCAACCGCCATGCGCGCGGCCACGCTCGTGGAACTGCTGGCGATGGTCTGGCTCATCTGGGACACCTGCCGGGATTCACTGCTGCAAACCCGGCTGATGCAGGCCTACATCTGGGGAGCCGTGGTGGCGTCCGCCGGCGCCGGACTGCGTTTCTTCCATGGACAGCAGACCTACTACCTGCGCTACGCCGCGGCGGGGTTCGACCCCAACGATTTCGGCCTGATTCTGGCCCTCTCCATCCCGCTCGCGTTATACCTGGCCCTGCGCACCGGCAGTCTCATGCGGTGGTGCTACCGGGTTGCGGTGCTGGTGGTGTTGTGCGCTCTCCTGTTGACGGGGTCGCGCACCGCGCTGGTGGCCGCCTTCGTCGCCTTCGGTTTTGCCCTTTGGACATGGCGCACGGCGGACCGTGCGCAGCGCACGTCGGGCGCACTCCTGTTCTTGTTCCTGCTGCTCGGCTTGTACCGCTTTGCGCCGGTGGCCACACGGCAACGCCTGGCCACCGTCACCACGGAGCTGACTCGGGGCACGCTCCACAACCGGACCATGATTTGGAAGGCCGGGTTGAAAGTCTTGCGCCGCCACCCGGTTTTGGGTATCGGCGCGGGCGCATACCCGGAGGCGGTGCGTCCCACGCTGGGCACGCCGGGCGTGCCGGGCCATCAGTATGTCGCCCACAATACCTTCCTTTCGGTGCTGGTCGAATGCGGCGCAATCGGCTTCGCGGCGTACGCGCTCATGCTCGGCACACTCGCGATGTATGTCTGGACGCTGCCGCCGGCCGAGCGCGCCCTCTGGGCGATTATGCTGGCGGTCTGGGCCGTTGGTGTTTCCACCTTGACTTGGGAACATTACAAACCCAGTTGGCTGATCGTGGCGCTCATCATGACGGAGTGGGGCCGCCCTTGGCGGGCCGCCGGGTTCAGGAAGTGAAGATCCGGGTTCTGGAGGTCCTGGCGTCCCTGCAGCGCGCTGGCGCCGAGCGGGTGGCTGTATCGCTGGCCTGCCGGCTGGACCGGAGCCGCTTCGACACAGCGCTGGTGTCCTTGTTCGATGCGTTTCCTAACGGACTGGAGCCGGTATTGGCCGAAGCCGGCGTCGAGACCTGGCACCTCGGCAAGCATCCAGGATTAGACCCGCGCATGGTGGCGCGGCTATTCCGCGTCATGCGCGCATTCCAGCCCGCGGTGGTACACACGCACTCCTACGTGCTCCGCTACAGCCTTCCGGCGGGTCTGGCCGCACGCGCCGGTGCGATGGTCCACACGGTACACAATCTGGCGGCGAAAGAGGTGGATCTTGCCGGCCGGTTGATACACCGCGTCGCGTTTCAGCGCCGGGTGGCGGCGGTCGCGGTGGGGGAGGAAGTGCGCCGTTCCTTCCGCGAGTTGTACGGCGCGGAACCGGCGGCCATGATTCCCAACGGCATCGATGTGGACGCTTTCCGCAGGCCGGGCGCGCGGCAGCAGTGGCGGCAAGCGAACGGCTTCGCGGAAGGCGATTTTCTGATCGCCTCCGTGGCCCGTCTGGAGCCGCAAAAAAACCCGCTCGGGCTGATTGAGTCATTTGCCCAGGCGTTCGGCGACGACCGGCACGGGCGCCTCCTGCTGGCCGGAGACGGTAGCCTGCGGGAAGCCGCCCGCGAGTATTCCGCGCGCCGCGGTGTCGCCGAGCGGGTGCATTTTCTGGGCGTTCGGGCGGAGGTCGCCGAGATGCTGGCGGCCTGCGATCTCTTCGCCTTGTCCTCGCACTGGGAAGGCAACCCCATGGCCGTGATGGAGGCCATGGCGGCCGGATTGCCCGTCGTGGCGACCGCGGTGGGCAGCGTGCCGGAGCTTGTCGCGGACGGGGAGACGGGCCTCCTCGTGCCCCCTAGAGAAGAGCGCGCCTTCGCCGCCGCGCTTGCCTCCCTGGCCCGCGACCCCGGTCGCCGGCATAAGCTGGCGGCCGCCGCCTTGCGGCGCTCAGCCGCCTTCAACGTGGACACCATGGTCGCATCCTATGCCGGCCTTTTCGAGCGCCTCGCCGGAGCAACGCCATGACGGGGCCGGTCGTGCTGCTGACCACCAACCTGGCTCGCGGGGGAGCCGAGACGCAAGTGGCCCTGCTCGCGCTCTCGCTGAGCCGGCGAGGTTGGCCCGTGAGTGTGGTTTCCTTGCTGGACCCCAGTGCGTTTCGGTTGGAACTTACCGCCGCCGGCGTCCCGCTGCATTCGCTTGGCATGCAACCGGGCCGGCCCAATCCACTGGCCGTGGCGCGCCTGGCTGTGATTCTCCGCGAGTTGCACCCGTGCGTGCTGCACAGCCACATGTTTCACGCCAACCTGCTGGCCCGTCTGACGCGCCTGGCCTTCCCCGCGCCATTAATTGTCTCCACGCTGCACAGCATGGCCGAGAGCAGCCGGCACTCCGCCGGCACACGCTGGCGCGACTGGTTGTACCGTGCCACGGATCCGCTGGCGGACGCCACGGTGGCCGTCTGCCAGGCCGTCGCGGAGCGCCACGCCGCCTCGGGTGCGGTGCGGCGCCGCAAGTTGCGGGTGATTCCCAATGGCGTCGATACGCAGCAGTTCCGGCCGGACGCGCCGCGCCGGGAGCGCCTGCGCGGCGAGCTCGGCGTGGGCGGCGAGTTCGTCTGGCTGGCGGCCGGGCGGTTGATGTGGAAGAAAGACTATCCGACCATGCTGCGCGCCGTAGCGCGCCTGCCCGCGGGCATTCTTTTCATCGCGGGCGCGGGACCGCTCGAAGCGGAATTGGCGGCACTGGCGCGCGAGCTTCGGGTGCGCGTACATTTCCTGGGCTCGCGCGAGGACCTTCCCGCCCTGATGAATGCGGCCGACGGGCTGGTGTTGTCATCCGCGGTCGAGGGGTTGCCGATGGTGCTGCTGGAGGCGGCCGCCAGCGGCCTGCCGTCTGTCAGCACCAATGCCGGCGGCGCGCGCGATGCCATCGTCGACGGGCAAACCGGTTATCTGGCGCCCTGCGGCAATCCCGACGCGCTGGCCGCCGCGATGGCACAGATGGTGGAACTATCCGGCGCGGCGCGCCATGCGATGGGCCACGCCGCGCGCGAGTTGGCGCTGGCACGCTTCGACATGGCCTCGGTAACGTCGCAATGGGAGCGCTTGTATCGCGAAGGCTGAGATGGACGTAACCAACCGGTTTGTGCTCGATTTTGCGCTGCGGTTCGCGCGCCAACGCGGCGCGGCGAGGGTGCTCGACTTCGGCTGCGGCGCCGGCCGCCTGGTTCAGGCCGGGATTGCCGCCGGATTGGATATGGCCGGCGCCGACGTCTACTACGGCGGCTCAAAAACGCGCGCGGAGGCCGAGCGTTTGGGTCTGCTGGGGGGCGCCATCCGCGAGATCCGCGACGGCCGTCTGGACTACGCCACGGCGTCCTTCGACCTGGTATTGAGCAATCAGGTGCTGGAGCATGTGGCGGACCTCAATGCGGCACTCGAAGAAATCCACCGGGTCCTGAAACCGGATGGCGCGGTACTCAGCATTTTCCCCGCGCGGGACGTCTTCCGGGAAGGTCACATTGGCATCCCCTTCGCGCACTGGTTTCCCGGAAACTCGCGGCTGCGCTTCTACTATGTCTGGGGGCTGCGCCGTCTGGGCCTGGGCACGTGGAAGCAGGAAGCGGCGACGTGCCGCCAGTGGGCCGTCGATAAGCTGGCGTGGATCGATGCCTACACGCATTACCGCTCCCGCCGTGAAATCTTCGACGCTTTCGGGCGCTTCTTCGTCAGCCAGCTCCGCGAGAGCGACTACATCCGCTACCGCCTGCTGGACCGGCCCGGGCGGAGGGCGCTGGCAGTGCTGGCGGATCTTCCTGTGGTCTCGGCGGCCGCCCGCGCCGTCTTTCGCAAGCTGGCCTTTCTGGTGATCGTCTCGCGGAAGGTGGCGCGGTGAAAATCGCCTACCTCATCACGCGCGCCGATGCGGTTGGGGGCGCCAGCATCCACGTCCGCGACCTCGCGCGAGCCATGATTGAGCGCGGACACCAGGCCACGGTGCTCCTGGGAGGGCACGGACCGGTCGAGGAACAGCTCGCGGCAGCCGGAGTTCCCTATCTCTCTCTGCGCTGGCTGGAGCGGCCGATTGACCCACTCCGCGACCTGCGAGCTTTGGCCGAAATCGTCACCACGCTGCGCGCGCTGGCACCCGACCTGGTGTCCACGCACACCGCCAAGGCAGGCTGGGTCGGACGCGCCGCCGCGAGGAGGCTTTCGATTCCAGCCATCTACACGCCCCACGGCTGGTCCATCGACCAGCGCGTGTCGCCGCGGCTGGGCGCGATCTTCAGCCTGGCCGAGAAGGTCGCGGCGAAATGGTGCGCCGCCATCATCTGTGTCTGCGAAGACGAAAAGCGGCTGGCGCTGAGCAAGGGAGTTGCCGCCGCCGGCAAGCTGCTGGTGGTACACAACGGCGTGGGTGACATTGCGCGCGAACTGCGCGCCCGTCCGGCGCAGGCGCCCGTGCGCATCTGCTCGGTCGCGCGCTTCGCGTCGCCGAAAGACCATCGCACGCTGCTCACGGCGCTGGCCGCGCTGCGTTCGCAACCATGGGAGCTCGACCTGGTTGGCGACGGACCGCTGGAGGCGGAGATGCGCGGCTTGGCGGCCGAACTGGGCCTGGCCGGGCGCGTCCGGTTTCTCGGCTATGTGGCGGATCCGGCGCCCGTGCTGGCGCGCGCTCAACTGTTCGTGCTCGCTTCGCGCTCGGAAGCGTTTCCGCGCAGTGTGTTGGAAGCGCTGCGCGCCGGGCTGCCGGTGGTGGCCTCCGCCGTCGGTGGGATCAGCGAAGCCGTGACGGACGGAGGCAACGGTCTGCTGGTTCCCGCGGGCAACCCGGCACCCCTGGCGGCCGCACTCAAGAGGCTGCTCGGCGACGCTCAGTTGCGGGAGTCGATGGGCGCCGCGGCCCGCGCGGCCTATGAGCGGCGGTTCCGCCTGGAGCGCATGGTGGATAGCACCGCCGCCATCTATGTTACATTACTGGGCAGGACCGCGAAGTAGCGGCAACATGTTTAGCGTGAATTGCCCAGCGGCCAAAATTGTTAACCATTTGGAGGACCGTCCGTCTTTGTCGGAGAGTGCCGTGGGGTTAGTCTGTCCTGGTCTGCGCGATCCCGGCGCGCAATTGATCAAGCGCATCCTCGATGTCGTCGTGGCTGCGTTTCTGCTGATTCTGGCGCTTCCGTTGGCGGTTGCAATCGCGCTCGCAATTGTACTGGAGAAACGCGGCCCGGTGTTCTTCGCGCACACCCGGATTGGCAAACATGAGCGCCGGTTCCGGCTGTGGAAATTCCGCTCCATGGTGGTGGACGCCGATGCCATGCTGGCACGGCACCTGAAAGCGCATCCCGACAATCTTGCGGAGTGGCGCGAGATGCACAAACTGAAAGACGATCCGCGCGTCACGCGCGTGGGCCGGCTGCTGCGCAGATCCCGCCTCGACGAACTGCCGCAACTAGTCAACGTTCTGCGCGGCGAAATGAGCATGGTGGGCCCCCGGCCGATTGTGCAGGAGGAGATTGCGAAGTACGGTCCCGTGTTTGCCCTCTACGTGCAGGTCCTCCCCGGTCTGACCGGACTGTGGCAGGTTTCCGGCCGCACCCACACCAGTTATCGCGACCGCACCGAACTCGACATGAAGTACATGCGGCACCGGACCGTCTGGATGGACTTGCTGATATTGCTGAAGACGGTTCGCGTGGTTCTCTTCGGACGTGGCGCATACTAACCCCAGAGTGATGCTGCGAGCCGTCGCGCTCGCCTGTCTGGCGGCCTGCTTCGCCCATGCCGCCGTGAAGCTGCCCACCCTGCTTGCAGATCACATGGTGATCCAGCGCGGTCAGCCCGTGCATATGTGGGGCAAGGCCGATCCGGGCGAGGTCGTTTCGGCGAGCTTTCGCGGTGAGACGAAAGCGGCCGCGGCGAATGCCCTCGGCCAGTTTAGCTTCTATCTTTCCGCGGGCACTGCCGGCGGACCTTTCGACTTGACCCTCCGGGGAGCCAACCAGATCGTCCTCAGGGACGTCCTGGTCGGCGACGTGTGGGTGGTGGCAGGCCAGTCGAACATGGAGTGGCCCGTCCGATGGGCAAGCCGGCCGGAGGCTGAAATTGCCGCCGCCAGGCATCCGCGGATTCGCCTGTTCCGTGCCATGCACAGGGTCTCGGAATTCGCCTTTGACGATCTCTGGGGGAAACCGTGGGCTCCATGCGCGCCGGAGTCGGTCGCCGATTTTTCCGCCGTCGGATACCACTTCGCACGCTTCCTGCAAGAGCGTCTCGACGTGCCCATCGGGTTGATCCAGATAGCCTGGGGCGGCACGCCCATCGATTCCTGGACCAGTCTCGGCGCCATCACCAAGGATGCGGCCCTGATGCCGGCCCTGGCCGAGTGGGCCAAGTTGATGAGAAACCACCCCGCCGCGCTCTTGCGCTACCAACTGGAGTGCCGGAAATGGGAAGCGGCGGCGGCCCTTGCCAAGGCGGCCCACAAGACGTTTACCCAGCCCCCGCCCGTGAAACCGGTGGGCCCGGAAAGCCCCTGGAAGCCCGGCGTCATCTTCAACGCGATGGTCACGCCCGCGGCGGCATACCCGGTCCGCGGCGTCATCTGGTACCAGGGCGAGAGCAATACCTCCGCGGAGCGGGCGCCGCTCTACGGCGGACTTTTCCGTACCATGATTGAGGACTGGCGCCGTGTCTGGAATCAGGGCAACTTCCCTTTCCTGTTCGTGCAACTTGCCGGTTTCACTACCACCCCCGACAGCCAGTGGCCTGAGTTGCGCGAGGCCCAGCGGCGCGCGCTGGACGTGGCCAACACGGGCATGGCGGTGGCCGTCGATCTGGGCGAGCGCGACAGCATCCACCCCAAGAACAAGCAGGAAGTGGGCCGCCGTCTGTCGCTCATGGCGCGCGCTCTGGTTTACGGCGAGCAGCTCGTCTACTCCGGTCCGCTCTTTCGCCGCACCAGCCGGGAGGACGGCGCGCTGCGCCTCTGGTTCGACCACTCTGGCGGAGGTCTGGTGGTGCATGGCGATGCATTGCGGGGGTTCGAGGCCGCCGGCGCGGACCGCCGCTGGATGCCCGCCGCCGCGCGCATCGAAGGCAATAGTGTAGTGGTATTCAGCCCGTCCGTTCCCGCGCCGCTCTACGTGCGCTATGGCTGGGCAGATTTTCCCGACTGCAACCTCTATAACGCCGAGGGTCTGCCGGCTGCGTCCTTCCGTTCCGATTAGATGCGTCCACAACTGCCCTGACGCGTCAACCGGCCTCCCCTCAGTGCGTCATCGAATAAACCACGTAGTTGATGCCAATGCGGATGCCGAGCGCCGAGTATTTTTCCGCGTACTCCGGATTGTCCGCGTGCTCCCAGGAATCGCCCAGATCCATGTTGTGGCAGATGGCTACTATCAAACGGCCGTGGTCGTCATAGATGCCGCGCCACTTGGCCTCGAAGCCATCGAACTCATAGGTCCGCCCGCTGCGGATGTACTGCGCGCCGGGAACCTGGTAGCGGTCGTCCAGGTCGTAAATCGTGTGGAAGATCGCGTCCTTGCTGTCCAGATCCACAATCGGCCGGTCGGGAAACACACGCCGCATGCTGGCCTCGAAGATGGCCCACTCCCCCGTCCCGTGGAAATCGTCGCACATGAAAAACCCGCCGCGCTCGACGAATTCGCGCAGCGCCTTGGCCTGCGCTTCGGTAAGCTGCCAGTGGCCCACTTCCACGGCATAGAGAAATGGCCAATCGTAGGCTTCGCCTTCATCCAGATTGACCGGCTGCTCCGCACTGCGGCTGTGTACCCGGGTCAAGCGCCGCATGGCCTCGGAGAAATGCCGGTCGGAGCGTGGATAGTCCGTCGTCCAACTGGAGTATCCCTGCGTCCAGTCGCCGCCGCCGAAGCGCCCCCTGCCGAAGCCCCGGCCTCCGTACATGGCCGGCGGATACATCAGGCGTGCGAATACCCACTCAGCCTTATCCTGATAATCGCGGGGCAGCGGAAAATCGTTATACTCACGCCCGGGGTACTGCCGGAACGGCCGTTGAGCTACCAGCGACGTGAGTATCAACAGCGTTCCCGCCACAGCTCGCCATCCTGCACTCTTGTAGCTCATGTGTGCGCGCCTGCCGTGAGCATACCACCGCTCGAAGGCCGCTATCGCAGCGCCGCGAAATCCCGCGCGTCCTTGGACCATTCCCCAGCCGTCCGCAGAGTCTCCATCACGCTCTCCGGATCCCCCGCCACGCTCCACATCGCGCGATGCTTCTCATCCATGAATCGCTCTTCCACGCAGCGGTTCAGCAGCTCGATGCAAGGGTCGAAGAAGCCGTTGACGTTCACCAGCACCACGGGACCGAAGTAGAGACCCAGCCGCTTCCACGTGATCGCCTCAAAAAGCTCCTCCAGCGTGCCGCACCCGCCAGGCAGCGCGATCGCCGCCCCGGAAAGCTCTAGCATGACGCGCTTCCGCTCATGCATATCGTCCACAATGCGCAGTTCGCTTAGCGCGCGATGGCCCCATTCCAGGTCATCCATGAAACGCGGCAGCACCCCGATCACCTTCCCGCCCACCTCCAGCGCAGCCGCCGCCAGACGCCCCATCGACCCCAGCGAACTCCCTCCGTAAACAATCGTGATCCCGTTCTCCGCCAGAATCCGTCCCAGGCGCGCCGCGGCATCCAGATAGATCGGGGAAGACCGGTTGCTCGAAGCGCAGTAAACGCACACACTCTGAATCATGAGTTTTCAGGATACCTGAGTGGCCCGACCGGCGGCTGCACACGCGTACGTAATCCACCGTCACCAGGGCGCCGGCCCGTCGAATTCATCCGCCCATTGCAGGCGGCTCCGCTCACACTCGCAGTCAACGCGAGCCAAACCATACGCGACATAGCGGTCCTATCATAGAAACATGCACATCCTCATCGTTCAAGCGCGCGTCAAAGCGGAGTTCATCGACGCCTTCAAGCAAGCCACCGCCATCAACGCCAGTAACAGCGCCAAAGAACCCGGCGTAGCGCGCTTCGATTTCCTCCAGCAGCAGGACGACCCGGCAAAATTCGTCCTCTACGAGGTCTATCGCGACGCCGCCGCCCCCGCCAAACACAAGCAGACGGCGCACTACAACGCCTGGGTGGAGAAGGTGAGCCACATGTTCGAAGAGCCGCGCACCCGCGCCGTCTACACCAACGTCTTCCCCGCCGGCGAGGCTGGGTAGCCGCCGCTTTCCTTGCACCCCGCGTCACGCGCTACTCTAAGTCGAGACCTCATCATGACCGCCAGACCACTCATCCTCCTTCTCGCCGCTCCTCTGTTCGCCCAGGACGCCGCGATGGCCCCAGCCGTGCTACCCGGCAACGGGCTCGCTCAACACGATTTCTTCTACGCCGGCGAACAAAAACAGCACCAGATGTTCATCGTCAAGAAAGGACAGGTCGCATGGTCCTACATCGTCGCCGATAGCAAAGGCGAAATCAGCGACGCCGTCCTCCTGTCCAACGGCAACATCCTCTTCGCCCACCAGTTCGGCATCACCCTCATCACCCCCGCCAAGAAAGTCCTCTGGAAATACGACGCCCCCGCCGGCACCGAAGTCCATAGCGCCCAGCCCATCGGCACCAAGCACGTCGTCTTCATTCAGAACGGCGACCCCGCCATCCTGCGCGTGGTCAACATCGCCACCAACCAGACCGTGCGTGAGTTCACCCTCCCCACCGGCAATCCCAAAAGCGTCCATGGCCACTTCCGCCACGCCCGCCTCACCCCCGCCGGCACTATCCTGGTGGCCCACATGGACAACAAGAAGGTCGCCGAGTACGATTCCAGCGGCAAGGAGGTCTGGTCCTACGCCATCGACGGCCCCTGGTCGGCCAGCCGCCTGCCCAACGGCAACACGCTGATCACCACCGGCAAGAAACTGGTCGTCGAAGTCGACCCCAAAGGCCAGACCGTCTGGGAACTCAAGGCCAGCGATATCCCCGGCTACAAGATCGACGGTTTCCAGATCGCCACTCGCCTGCCCAACGGCAACACTCTCGTCAACAATTGGGTCAACCAATGGAACACCACCGTCGACCCCAACAACACCCCCGTGCAGGCCCTGGAATTCACGCCTGCGAAAAAGCTGGTCTGGGCACTCCGCTCCTGGGCCGCTCCCGCCAATCTCGGCCCTGCCACCATCCTGCAACTGCTCGACAAGCCGAGCGTTCCGGAGAACGTCCACTTCGGCGATATTAAGTAGACCTCCGCACCACAGGACACTGCTCTTTAAAAACAGGTGGGACGGACCATGGATCCCGTGCCATCATCATCATACCTGCGTCCATCGGCGCCTTCGCCTCACCCCGTTGCTCGCTCGCCGCGGCGTCTGGAAGTTGAGCCTCGAAACTCGCGCAGCGGCATACCTGTGGACTCTCCGTAAGTAGGCGTGGTGGGTCCGGCGCTGACGGCGGTGATCGAAGAGGGGGTAGCGTGGGGCGTTGGCGGGTAACTATCGCTTCTTTGGATGCGCCATCTTGTAGGCTACGTGGTGCTACTCTCGAACCATACGACGGTTTCGGGCAACTGGGTACGATTGTAAGCAGCCGGCCGCGGTAGGGCGGAAGGTGGACAGAAAGGAACAAAATGGAATTTACAAGACGAGATTTGGGAAAGATCGCGATTGCGTCCGTGCCACTCTCCAGGGCGTTTGCCGCGAAGACGATCAACTCGAAGTTCGGTGGCGTTCAGATTGGCGCCATCACTTACAGCTTCAATCGGATCGCCAGCCCCGACCCGGTAGCCATCATCAAGGCTTATGTTGAGATTGGCCTGGGCGAGGCTGAGCTGATGTCGAACCATTGCGAAGCCTTGGCGGGCGCCCCGGCGATGCCGACGTTCGGCCGCGGCGGCGCGCCAGCCCGCGGACCCGCTGGCGCGGCACCTGCCGGCGGAGCGCCGGCACAGCCCGGAGCACAGCGAGGTGGCGGTGGTGGCCGTGCGCCGCTGACCCCAGAGCAACTGGCCGAAAGGCAAGCCGCCACGGAAAACCTGGCGAAATGGCGCGCCTCCGCCAACGCCAGTACGTGGAAGACCGTCACCAGAAAATTTAACGATGCCGGCATCGACGTTGCCCTGCTCTGCTACAACATGCAGGACAGCATGAAAGTCGAGGACATCGAGTACGGGTTCAGCATGGCCAAGGGTCTCGGCGTGAAGGGGATGACTACCAGCACTACCCTCACCATGGCGAAACGCATCGCCCCGGTGGCGGACAAACATAAGCTGCTGGTCGGTTACCACGGCCACGACCAGAACAACGACCCCAACCAGACCGCCACTCTGGAGAGCTACGCTACGCTGATGGCGTACGGCAAATATAACGGCATCAACCTCGATATCGGCCACTTCACGGCCGCCGGATACGACGCCGTCGAGTTCATCAAGCAGCACCACGCGAAGATCACCAACCTGCACATCAAGGATCGCAAGAAGGACCATGGCCCCAACGTGGCCGTCTGGGGCACGGGCGACACCCCCATGAAGGCCGTGCTGCAGCTCCTCAAGAAGGAGAAGTACGGCTTCCCGGCGAACCTGGAGCTGGAGTATCCGGTTCCGGCGGATTCGACCATCGTTGCCGAGGCCAAGAAGTGCCTCGCCTATGTCAAGAGCTGTCTGGTGTAGTCCGCGGACTATAGATTTAAGGAGTTTACTATGGCATTAACGAGACGTTACTTTTTCTACGGCAGCCTCTTGGCCGGCGCTGTTCCGGCAATGGGCTTCGGCAGTACGCCATCATTGAAAGCCGCGGGATACAAATCCCCCAACGAAAAGCTGAACTTCGCGGCGATTGGCTCCGGCGGCCAGGGAGCCTCCAATATCTCGGCCGCGGCGCCCACCGAAAACATCGTGGCGCTCTGCGATGTGGACGACCGCCGCGCCGCCGGCACCTTCACCCGCTTCGACAAGGCGCCCAGATTCCGGGACTTCCGGCAGATGCTGGATAAGGAAGGCAAGAACATCGACGCCGTAATCGTCGCCATACCGGACCATATGCATGCCACGGCCGCCATGTGGTGCATGGAGCGCGGCAAGCACGTATACGTGCAGAAGCCGCTGGTGCGCACGGTTTGGGAAGCGCGCCAATTGAAGGAGGCGGCCGCGAAATACAAGGTTGCCACCCAGATGGGCAACCAGGGCTATTCCAACGAAGGCACCCGGCAGTGCGCCGAAATTATCTGGAATGGCGACATCGGCAACGTCACCGAAGTGCACGCCTGGAGCGACCGGCCGATGTGGCCACAGGGCGTCACCGAGATTCCCAAAGAAGATCCAATTCCGTCCACTTTGGACTGGGATCTCTGGCTGGGCATCTCCGAAAAACGCCCGTTCACCGCGGCCGGTAAGACCGAACCAGACCGTAACGGCGGCTTCTTCTACCAACCGTTCAACTGGCGCGGGTTCTACGATTTCGGCTGCGGCGCCTTGGGCGATATGGCCTGCCACATCCTGGGCGCGCCGAACATGGCGCTGCATCTGTCGAATCGGAAACTGGTCAGCGTTGAATGCATCAAGAAGGAAGGCGTCAGCCCCTTCATGTTCCCGAAGGGCTCCGTCATCCGCTTCGATTTCGCCGCATACGCCGGCATGCCTGCCCTCAAATTGTTCTGGTACGACGGCGTGAAGGAAACTCCCAAGATCGCCGGCGTTCCCAACGGCGAGTGGCTCGGCGATCCGCCCAGCGCCCCGCGTGCGGCCGGAATGGGCGGCGGGCGTGGCATGGGCGCGCCGGGTATGGCGCCCGGTGGGGCTCCCGGTGCCGCGGGCGGACCCGGCGGCGGCGGACGAGGTGGACCGGGCGCGATGCGCGCCGCAGGCAACGAATTCCGCTCCCCCGGCCGCGTTTTCAGCTCGGATGAGTTCGATGCGCTCAAAGCATCCACCACACCGCTCCGCCTCCCCATGCCAGACGGCAGCCTCTTCATCGGCGACAAGGGTATGCTCACTAGCGGCACCTACGGCGACGTGACGCGCCTCATCCCGGTGGAGAAAATGAAGGACTACCGGATGCCGCCGCCGCTGCTGACTCGTTCCCCCGGCCACATGCGCGATTTTATCCGCGCCTGCAAGGGCGGCGACCCCGCATGCTCAAACTTCAACGTCTCGGCGCCGTTCGTGGAATGGATGCTGCTGGGCGTGATTGCGCTCCGTCACGAGGGCAAGCTCGAGTACGATCCGGAGAAGATGCGCATTACCAATAACCTTGAGGCCAACAAGCTCCTCAAGCCCACCTTCCGCAAAGGATGGGAGTTCCACACCGTCAAGGCATAAAGCCTCACAAGAGAGCAGGCCGGGGCGCCGCATCCGTCAGGAACGCCTCGGCCTGTGCCACTCTATTCGAACTTGATTTCGGAGAGCTCTGCGATGGGCTTGGGGAATTTGAGGCTCATGGCCTCCAACTCATCGCGCAAGATTTGCGAGACGGCTAAGTTGCGGAACCACTTGCGATTCGCCGGAATCACGTACCAGGGCGCACATTTGGTGCTGCACTGGCGCAGCATATCCTGGTACGCCTCGATATACTGATCCCAATACTCGCGCTCCTTCAGATCGGCGGCTGAGAACTTCCAGTTCTTGGTCTTATCCTCGATACGCTCATGGAAGCGCCTCGCCTGTTCTTCCTTGTCGATGTAAAGCAGAAACTTGATGACACGCGTACCGCTGTCGCTCAGCATGCGTTCGAAATCGTTGATCTGGGCATATCGTTTGCTCCACACCGATTTCGGCACGATCCCGTGGACGCGCACCACCAGGACGTCCTCATAGTGCGAACGGTTGAAGATTCCGATCTGACCGAATTCCGGCACCGCGCAATGCACACGCCATAGATAGTCGTGGCGTTTTTCGGCGCCTTCCGGCACTTTGAAGGAGGTAACCCGCACGCCTTGAGGGTTGAGCCCGCTCATGACGTGTTGGATGGTGCCGTCCTTGCCCCCGGCGTCGATGCCTTGCAGCACCACCACCAATCCGCGCCGCGCCTCGGCATAGAGCAGGTATTGCAGAACGCTCAAGCGGTCGAGGTTCTTTGAGAGGTGCGCGGCGGCACTGGCCTTGTCGATGCCGTGGGTATCCGACGGGTCGACATCGGCCAATTTGATCCGGGAACCCGGTCGTACGAGGAGTTCTTTGGATAGCTGTTTCATACCGGCTTCATTCTACACTGAGAAGATGCTCGTGCTTGCCTCTCAATCGCCACGCCGCAGCCAGATTCTGCGCCACGCCGGAATGGAATTCACCGTGCGCGTGGCCGATGTGGACGAATCCGTGCTCGCCGGAGAGAGCCCCGCCGATTACGTACAACGGCTGGCGGCGGCCAAGGCATATGCCATTGATGCCGCGGCCGGCGAGACGGTGCTCGGCGCCGATACCACGGTGGTGATCGACGGGGAAATTCTCGCCAAGCCCGTGGATGCCGCCGACGCGCGCCGCATGTTGGCGCGGCTATCGGGACGGCGGCATGAAGTGTTAACCGGAATCTGTCTGCGCCGCGGCGCGGACGCCACACGCGACTACGTGACCACCGGCGTGGTGTTCGCCACGCTCAGCGATGCGGAGATCGACCAGTATGTGGCCAGCGGTGAGCCCATGGACAAAGCCGGCGCCTACGCCATCCAGGGCCTGGCCTCGAAGTTCGTGGAACGCATTGAGGGCGACTACTTCAATGTGATGGGGTTGCCGGTGGCGTTGGTGTACCGGCGGCTGCAAGAAGCCCATTTCCACGCAGAGACGCCGAGTCCGCGGAGATAAGCCCAGAGAGAACCAAAGCAAGGTCGAGGGAGGCTTCCGAAACAGGTTGTTTCTTCCCTGCGGTCACCGCCTCTCCGCGGTCAAGGCGTTTGCGGAGTACAATACCGTCGAGGGGTCATTGGACATGGGGCGGTTGGCAGCGGCGGTTGGAGTGGCGATGTGGTTGACAGCGACGCTGGCCGGGCAGCAGGTCAAGACCGAGCCACGCCCCAAGCTCGCGCCGAAACTGGAGGCGCCGGGACGTGCCAATATCCGCGTAGACACCACCCTGATTCTGGTGCCCGTCACCGTCAACGATCCGCTGAACCGCCCGGTCTCCGGTCTGGAGAGGGAGAATTTCCGCGTCTTCGAAGATAAGGTGCCCCAGCCCATCACTCAGTTCGCCATGGACGACGAGCCCGTCGCGGTCGGCCTCGTTTTCGATACCAGCGGCAGCATGGGCGACAAACTTCAGCGCTCTCGCATGGCCGCCGCGCAATTCTTCCGCATCGCCAATCCCGAAGACGAATTTTTCCTGGTGGAGTTCGACAGCGCTCCCAGAGTGCGCGTGCCGCTTACTTCCGACACCGGTACCATTGAAAATGAGCTGATCTTCTCGAAATCCAAAGGTTCCACGGCCCTGCTGGATGCGGTTTACCTGGCGCTGCACGAAATGAAACGCTCGAAAAAGAATAAGAAGGCGCTGCTCATCATCTCCGATGGCGGCGACAATCACAGCCGCTACTCACCCAAGGAAGTTACCAACCTCGTGCGCGAAAGCGATGTGCTGATCTATTCCATCGGCGTCTTCGGCGGCGGCAGCTCGCCGGAGGAGCTTAGCGGCGGGGATCTGCTCAGCAAGATCTCCGAACAGACCGGCGGACGCCTGTTTGAAGCCAACCCGGTAGAACTGCCGGACATCGCCAAGAAGATCGGGATCGAACTGCGCAACCGCTACATCCTTGCCTATTCGCCGCCGAACCAGGCGCGCGACGGGAAGTACCACCGCATCACGGTCCAGGTGGTGCCGCCGCGCGGGCTGCCGAAACTTTCCGCCCATTGGCGGTTGGGCTACAACGCGCCGATTGAATGAGCGCGGCAAAGCCGAAACCAAATACCAGGAAGACTTTACCGCGGAACCGCGGAGCCGCACGCGTCCCAGCCTCGGTCAGGTGCGCAAGGCCCAGCCTTATGCTGCCTTCGTCTGGATCTTGGCACGGGTCTGGAAGAAGATTGCCACCAACGCCAGAATGGCCAGCGCACCTCCGCTACAGACCATCCAAAACGCAGTCCAGTTGTGCGTGACCGCGCCTCCGCTCTTGCTGGTAAAGAAATCCAAGGACACGCCGGCGAGCATCGACCCGATGAACATCCCTACCCCGTAGGTTAGGAAGGTGAGGAACCCTTGCGCCGTCCCGCGTAGGTGCGCGGGAGCCTCCTGGTCGGTGTAAAGCTGCCCGGTCATGAAGAAGAAATCGTAGCAGAACCCGTGCAACAGGATCGCCACATAGAACATCCAGATGCCGGCGCTCGCGTTACCGTAAGCCAGCAGCCCGTATCGCAGGCTCCAGCAAGCCAGGCCGAGTAGCAGCACCCCGCGCACCGTGATCCGCCGGAAGATGAACGGCATGAGCAGCATCACCCCGACCTCGGACACCTGCCCCAACGTCATCTTCCCCGCCGCGTTCACCACCCCCACTTCATTCAGGTACGCGTTGGTGAACACGAAGTAAAAGGTCAGCGGGATGCACGCCAGAATCGACGCCACCGCGAAAATAAAATAGGGACGCCTCTTCAGCATCACCAGCGCATCCAGCCCCAGCAGGCTACCCGCCGTGATCTTCTGTCCCTTGCCCGCCGGAGGCGTATGCGGCAACGTCAGGCAGAAGGCGCTCATCACCAGCGACGCGCCGGCCGCCAGCAGAAACGGTGTCGCCGTCGTCTCCACCTTCAAATAGCCCACTGTCAGGCCGATGGCGATCCACCCGATGGTCGCGAACATGCGGATGAACGGAAATTCACCGCCGGCGTTCGTCAGTTGCCGCAGCGTCAGCGCGTTGGTCAGCCCGATCGTCGGAAAGTAGCACAGGCAGTACAACAGCATCAGCGCGTAGACCGACCCAAAATCCGTGGCGCGCGTGACGAAGTACAAGATCACCGCACCCATCAGGTGCAGCGTCGCCAGCACCTTCTCCGTCGCGAAGAAACGGTCCGCGATCAGCCCGATGAAAAACGGCGTGATCATGCTGGCCAGCGCCGTGGTGCCGAACACCGCTCCGGCTTCGGTTCCCGAGAACTTTAGCGTCGCGGTCAGGTACGTTCCGAGCGTCACGTACCACGATCCCCAGATTACGTAGTTGAGGAACATCATCAGGCACAAGCGCGCCTTCAGCGAAATGGGCATAGGTGCAGTGTAACGAAAAAGGGCGGGCCGAAACTCGCCCTCGTTCGCCGCGCAGGGAGAAACTAGCTTGCCTCGTCCGCCGACGGCCCATAAATCGCCGGCACCGGGATGTCGCACATGCGCAGGTAGACCGACAGTTGCCCGCGGTGATGCACAATATGGTTGAAGATCATGCCGCGCAGCACGGCCACTTTCGGCATCGTGAACATCGTCTTGCCGCCGGCTTGCAGGGACCACGGCTTCATCATGGCTTCGTTTTCCATGGCGGCCAGGCCCGCGCGGAACTGGGCCGAGGCTTTGTCGAACATCGCCAGCAGTTCGGCATTGTTCTTCGCCACCGGTGCCACGTACGGCTGACCGCCCACCGGGGCGTAATCGAAGCTATCGCTTTGCAGTGTCACCACACCCCAATCGAGCATGGTGGCGATGTGCACCGCCAGAGCACCCATGTCGAATGATTTCGGGTGCGGTTTATAACTGAATTTATCGTCGGGAATGCGCGCCAGGCACTTACGGGTGTTTGCCATTTCCTGGTCGAATTCGGGAAGTAGAGCGTCGCTGATTTTCATTGGATGTCCTCCATTGGGAGATTCGCTTTTTATTCGCCTGATTAGTGTAGCCCGTATTTTGGCCGGATTCAAGGGGAAAAAACGTAAATCGGCCTTTGGCACATCGCGGCGCCAGGCGGTGTGCCTGCAAGGTGTGGCGGCTTTACTTCAGCGAATTCCCGCCGCTGTTGTTCCCGTAATCGTGCTTGCGGGCGCCCCCCGGCGTCACCAGTTGGTGATAGACCCATCGGGCCGGAAATACGTCTGCGCCCGCGCCGTCACAGGCTGCGTAATCTCCGTCACCAGCTTGAGCGGCTTCAAATCCAGTTCCACGCCCAGCCCGGGCCGGTCGTTCGGATACAGCTTGCCATTCTTGTAATCCAGCCACACCGGAAGGTGCGGGATGGTTCGGCCTGCGTAGGTGTACTCCACCAGCAGCGGGCCGGAGAACGTGCCCAGTGAGTGGATCAGCGCGGCGGTGGCGATGGGTCCGGTGAAGTGCGGGATCATGCCCACGAAGTGAGTCTCGCAGATGGCCGCGATTTTCATCATCTCCGTGATGCCGCCTACACTGGGAAGGGTGACACGCACATAGTCGAGGTCGTGGTTCTCCACCAACTTGTGGAAGTCCCACCGGTAGCCCCACTCCTCGCCGGCCGCGATCGGCACCTTTGCCATACGCCGCAGCAGCGGAAGGTCGTCGCGGAACGCCTCGTCGCGCACCGGATCCTCGACAAAGTAGGGCGCCAGATCCTTGATCAGTTCGCAGCCGCGAATCGCTTCCGAAAGATCGAACCGCTGGTGGAAATCGACGCACCAATCGCCGTCCTTCCCGACCCCCTCGCGCGCCTGCGCGCTCTCCTCGGCCAGCCTGTTGAGCCGCTCATGCGTGTTGAACGTGCCGTTCGCCGGTGCGTCGGCCGCACCCGAACGGTACGCGCGAAAGCCCGCTTCCATGGTAGCCCGCGCCCGCTCCTGCACGCTCATGCCGGGGCGTATGCCCGGTATCACGCCGCCCGTGGGATAGCACTCGCAGAAATTCCGCGTCATCCCGCCCAGCAGGGAATGCACCGGCCGGCCCAGCACCTTGCCCTTGATATCCCATAGCGCCAGGTCCAGCGCGCCGATGGCGTGAATCTTCTCGCGCCCCGGCGGGTAGAAAAACGCCCGCGTCATGTCCTGCCACAGGCGTTCGATATATTGCGGATCCTGCCCGATCAAGCGCCCCGCGGACTGCTCCAGGGTGTCCCGCGCGCCGCCTTCCCCGATCCCGGTGACCCCGGCATCGGTCTCCACAGTGACCACCAGGTCGCTCTGGTTGAATAGCGGGTTCGGCCGCTCCGGCGAATACACGCGGACCCGCGTGATCTTCATCTTGGGGACGGCGGCGTGAACCACCTGGCGCCCGCCCACCGACAACCCGGCGACCGCGACCGCGGATTTCAAAAGTGCCCTACGATTCATGCCACTAATGTACTTCAATTCGAGCGGCGTGGGATAGTGTCCGTCTCAACCGCACCCATTCCGCATCCAGCGTCGTGGTGGGCCAACCAACGGTATCGAAACGAATTGGGAGGGGTCCGGCGATCGGTGCAGTTCGGACGCAAAGCCACCCGCGCTCACGTCAGTTCGAACAGCAATTGCCCCGTGCTCACCGCCTCGCCTGGCTTTACCTGAATCGTCTTCAGTACCCCATCCACCGCGGGGCAGATCTGGATCTCCATCTTCATGGCCTCGATCACCAGCACAGGCTCGTTCTTGCGGATCGCCTGGCCGTTCACCGCCAGTACGGCGGTGATGCGCCCGGCGATGGGCGAGCGGCAAAACGTATCCTCCAGCAGTTTCAACGGCGGACGCTGCCGGGTTACGGACTCGGGAATGGTTATCTCGGCTGCCTGCCAGTTGCGATGCCCGTTGTGAGCGTCCTCAAGGAACTCAACCGTCACCTCATAACTTTTCTTTTCGATGTCAATCCGGAGTTTCATCTCTTGTCGAGCTCCCGTTGCATTGCCGCCCGGTCCAGCGGCGCCAAAATGTGCGTATCCCGTATTTCAACGCGCCGGCCACGTGCAGTGCCGAAGGCGCTGCCGCGGGGACTTCCACAATCTCGCGAATGACGGCCCGTTCCCCTAAAATCGCCTTTACAGCGGCAGCCACAATCGCCCGATGGACCGCGGATATCTGTTTTCCCCCGCTCATAGCGGGATCAATCCGTGTTTCTTTTGCGGACGCCAATCGCGCTTAGTGGAAAGCGCATCCAGCGCCTCGGCCAGGTAGCCCCGCGTTTGCGCCGGCTCGATGATATCGTCCACCAGGCGATACCCCGCGGCGACATACGGCGTGTAAAATGTCTCGCGGTACTGCTGGATCAGTTCCTGCCGCTTCGCCTCGGAATTCTCCGCCTCTTTCAGTTCCCGGTGGAAGACAATCTCCACCGCCGCTTCAGCGCCCATCACTGCGATCTCCGCCGAAGGCCACGCCAGCGTGCAATCCGCCCCCAAATCCTTGGCGCACATGGCGATGTAGCCCCCGCCGTACGCCTTGCGCAAAATTACCGTGATCTTCGGCACCGTGGCCGCCGAGTACGCGAACAGCAGCTTGGCCCCGTGCCGGATGATGCCGCCGTACTCCTGATCCACTCCGGGCAGAAAACCCGGGATATCCACCAGCGTCACCAGCGGAATATTGAACGCGTTACAGAAACGTACGAACCCCGCCCCCTTATCCGACCCGTCGATATCCAGCGCCCCCGCCAGCACCTTTGGCTGATTGGCCACGATGCCCACTGTGGCCCCGCGAATCCGTCCGAATCCCACCACCAGGTTGCGCGCGAACTCGGCATGCACTTCCAGGAAATCGGCACGGTCCACAATCAGCGAAATGACGTCGCGTACGTCGTAGCCGGTCTTCCCTTCCCGCGGCACCACATCGTTGAGGCGCGGTTCGTACATATTGCTCTCGTCGGGTTCCACGCGCGGCGGGTCTTCCTTGTTGTTGGAGGGCAGAAACGCGAGCAGCCGTTTGCAGATTTTCGCGGCCTCCACGTCGTTCTCCGCCGCGAAGTGTACCACCCCGGACTTGTTCATCTGCGCGCGCACCCCGCCCAATTCCTGCGCCGACACCATCTCTCCCGTAACCTGTTTGATCACCGTGGGCCCGGTGATGAAGATTAGCCCGTCGCGCGTCTGGATGATGAAATCGGTCAACGCCGGGCTGTACGCCGCGCCGCCCGCGCAGGGTCCGCAGATCAGCGAAATCTGCGGCACCACGCCGGAGAGCATCACGTTTTGATGAAAAATACGCGCATACCCCGACAGGCTGGCCACGTCTTCCTGCACCCGCGCGCCACCCGAATCGTTGATGAACACGAACGGCGTCCCCGTCTTCATGGACGCTTTCATGGTGTCGGCGATCTTGTTCGCGTGTACCTCGCCCGCCGAGCCGCCGGCGACCGTGAAATCCTGGCTGGCCACATGCACGGGCCGGCCGGCGATTCGTCCGCGTCCGGTGACCACGCCATCGGCGGGCAGATCCTTATCGCCCATGCCGAAGAATTTGCCGTTGTGCTTGGCGAACAGCCCCGCTTCCTGGAAGGAATCGCGATCCAGTAACAGGGTGACGCGCTCCCGTGCGGTAAGTTTCCCGCTTTTGTGCTGCTTGGCGACGCGCTCCGGCCCGCCCCCCAGTTTGAGCCGGTCCCGGGTTTGCCCCAGCTCCGCAATCTTGTCCGTGGTCATTTGGTGTGTTCCCTCGCGGGGCCCTTTTTTAATTAACTAGTATTATATCTGAATATCCGTTATGGCAAAGAGCTGCGCCTCATGCATCCGAGCGCAGCTCGCAAGCGTCTTTTCCTGTGCGTGGATCAAGCCGTCGCGCCGGCCTATCTCAGACCTTTTCAGGTTCCGGATGGACCCACGGTTGGCGGTACGGCCGCCGCAGCAGGCGGTTGGCTTCGTCGTCCTGTACCACGCGCCCCGCCGCGGGATCCCAGGCCAGCGTCCGCTCCAATTTCATCGCCAGATTGCCCATGATGCAGCACGCCGTGGAGATGTACCCCTGTTCGATATCGGCCACCGGTTTGCCTCGCGTGGCGATTGCCCCGAGAAAGTCCTTCATGTGAGCCCGGATCGCCGGAGCGCAGTGCTTCTCCAGCCGGGGCTCCGTGTTGTCCTCCGGGTACTTGTCCAACTCGTACGTCACGTCCTTGTGAATCGCCTGTCCCTGTCCCACGGGCGTGAAATCGTAGCTGAAGACGCTTGCCCTAAGCGTTCCCTTGTCGCCGTAGAGTGTCGCGCCCCAGGGGTATTTCGCGTCCGTCGGCTGTCCCCAGTAGCGGTGCTGCCAGACCACCTTGAGCTGGTCGTAATCGAAAATCACCGTCTGCGTGTCCGCGATATTCGACTTCCTCCCCGTCTTCACCAGGATGCCGCCCGAAGAGCTGATCCGTTTCGGCCAACCCAGATCCAGGAACCACCGCGTCATGTCGAACATGTGGATCCCCATATCGCCCAGGGTTCCATTGCCGTACTCCATGTATTGCCGCCAGCCCATGGGATGCTTGCCGCGGATGAAGGGCCGCATCGGCGCAGGCCCCGTCCACATTTCGTAGTCCAGGTTGGCCGGCGGCTCCATCTCCGGCGGATCCTGGCCGCCGCCCCCGCCATACGAGTAGATTTCTACCAGTCCCACCTTTCCCAGTTTGCCGTCGCGGATGATTTGGTCGCGCGCTTCCACCAGGTGCGGCGTACTGCGCCGCTGCGTGCCCACCTGCACCACCCGGCCGTACTTGCGCGCCGCGGCTAGCATGCTCTGCCCTTCCACCACGTCCACGCTGATCGGCTTCTGTACCCACACGTCGGCGCCAGATTGCACTGCGGCGATCATGGGCAGCGCGTGCCAGTGGTCCGGCGTGGCCACCAGGCAGATATCCAGATCCTTCTGCTTGAGCATCTCGCGGTAATCGCTATACAGGCGAGGCGTCTTTTTCGATACCTGGCGCGCCGCCACCATCTCGGCGGCCTGCGACAGCATCTGCTTGTCGACGTCGCACATGGAGACCACCTCGACGGGGGACACCTGGATGAGACGGAATAAGTCGCACTTGCCATACCACCCCGGACCGATGATGCCGACACGCTTCGGCTTCTGGTCCGCCACTTGCTCCGCCAGGGCTCTGGCGGACAGCCCGACGCCGGCGGCACCGACACTCAGGAATTCACGGCGATTCATAGTTTCTTCTACTCCCGCTTGCGAGTTTGCGTCCTAACCAGTGCGGAAGTCAAGGCAAGTCTGGTGTTCCCAGGCGACCGCCCCTTTACGGTCGCAGCGCGTATTGCGGCCTCGCCGTCCCGATCCGCGCCGCGCGCGTTAGCCACTCTAAACGCACCTCGCCGGCAGCATTGCCCCGCGCCCCCGCCACGCGCCCGTATAATGAGGTCCTGAGGTTTTCTCGCTGATGTCCCGAACTGTCGCCTTTTTCGCCGCCCTCTGTCTCCTCGCCGCTCTCCACTCCCAGCAACCCGTGCGTGGCGCCGCCCCACAGCCGCCCGGCCGCACCCCCACCATTGAGCAGCGCTCTACCGGCATGCAGAAGCTCGACGGCTTCTTCCCCGTCTATTGGGAAGAGCACACCGGCAGCCTCTGGCTTGAAATTCCCCGCCTCGACACCCCTGTCCTCTACGTCACCGGCCTCGCCACCGGACTCGGCTCCAACGACATCGGCCTCGACCGCGGACAGGAAGGCGGCGGCAAGATCGTCTCCTTCGAGCGCGTCGGACCTCGCGTGCTCATGGTCCAGGGCAACGAAAACTTCCGCTCCTCCAGCGCCAACCCCGCCGAACGCCGCTCCGTGGAGGAATCCTTCGCCAAGTCCACGCTCTGGGGCTTCACCATCGCCGCCGAGAGTGATGGCCGCCTCCTGGTGGACGCCACCGATTTCTTCCTCCGCGACGGCCACGGCGCCGCCAGCGCGCTCGGCTCCGGCACAGCCGCTTACCGCGTGGATCGCACGCGCAGCGCCGTCTACCTGCCGCGCACCAAGGCCTTTCCCAAAAACACCGAGATCGAAGTCACCCTCACCTTCACCAATGAGGCCGGTGGTGGACGCGGCGGCGGTGGCGCCGGACCCAACCAGGGGCCGCCCCCCATCGTGGTCGCATCCCCAGCCGCCGCGCCCGCACGGGGTGGGCGCGCCGGCGGACTCTTCTCCGGTACCGTCGCCAGCGTGGCTCCCACCGCCGAAGCCGTCACCCTCCGCGAACACTATTCCCTGGTTGCACTCCCCGACGCCAACTACCAGCCGCGCTACGACGACCCGCGCGCCGGCTACGGCGGCCTCACCTACGTCGATTACAGCACCCCCATCGGCGAGCCCATGGTGAAACGCTACCTCCGCCGCCACCGCCTCGAAAAAAAGGACCCCTCCGCCGCCATCGGCGACCCCGTCAAGCCCATCCAGTATTGGGTGGATCCCGGCGCGCCGGAAGACGTGCGCCGCGCCCTGGTCGAAGGCGCCAGTTGGTGGAACCAGGCCTTCGAAGCCGCCGGATTCCGTAACGCCTTCCAGGTAGCCGTTCTCCCCGATGGCGCCGACCCCATGGACATCCGCTACAACATGATCAATTGGGTCCACCGCTCTACCCGCGGCTGGAGTTTGGGCAGCACTGTCGCCGACCCGCGCACCGGCGAGATCATCAAAGCCACCGTCACCCTCGGCTCCCTGCGCGACCGCCAGGACTACCTGATCTTCGAGGGCCTGCTTTCCCCCTACGACACCGGCGACGAGAAGCCCCCCATCCTCTACCAGACCGCCCTCGCCCGCATCCGCCAACTCGCCGCCCACGAAGTCGGCCACACCCTCGGCCTGGGCCACAACTACTACGACAGCTCCCTGGGATGGATTTCCGTGATGGACTATCCGCACCCCCAGGAGAAGTTGCGCGACGATGGCTCGATCGATCTCTCCGAAGCCTACCCGGCGCGCATCGGCGATTGGGACAAGGTCGCCATCGGTTATGGCTACCGCGTGCTGCCCAAGCGCGACGAACCCGCCGGGCTTGCCAAGATCCTCAACGATGCCTGGTCCACGGATCTCCGTTACATGACCAATCAGGACACGGACCTCCACCCGAGAGTGGATCAATGGTCCAACGGCGTAAATCAGGCCGACGAACTCAACCGCCTCATGAAGGTGCGGCGCGCCGCGCTCAACCGCCTCGGCGAGCGCACCATCCGCAACGGCGCCCCCCTGGCCACCATCGAAGAGCCGCTGGTACCAATCTTCATGTATCACCGCTTCGCCGTAGAATCCACCGCCTCCATGGTGGCCGGCCAGGATTACATTTACGCCATGCGCGGCGACGGCCGCACAGCGGTCAAGTGGGAGACCGCCGCCAACCAGCGCAAGGCCCTGGACGCGTTGGCCAACACCCTGAAGCCCGCCGAACTCGCCGTGCCGAAACATGTGCTGGATTTCATCCCGCCGCGTCCGCCGGGCTTCGGCCGCCATCGCGAACTCTTCCCGCGCACTACCGGCGACGCCTTCGATCCGCTCAGTCCGGCTACCGTTGCCGCGGATGTGACCATCGGCTTCACCCTGCAACTCGACCGCGCCGCGCGCATGGTGGCGCAGCACGCCCTGGACGCCACGCTGCCCGGTCTGGAGGAAGTCATCGACCGTCTCACCAAGGCCACCTTCGACGCCCCGGTTGCCTCGCCCTATGAAGCCGAGATCCGGCGCGCCGAGGAGCGCGTCTTGGTGGACCGCGTCATCTGGTTGGCCACCGGCGCGGGCAATGGCCAGGTGCGCGCCATCGCCGCCTTCAAGCTCGACAAACTGGCCTCGCGCATGCGCGGCGCCGCGCCGCTAGGCGAATCCGAGCAAGCGCAGCACAGACAACTCGCCGCCGACATCAAGCGCTTCCTGGAGCGTCCCGCCGACACCATGCGCGTCATGCCGGCGCCCGACGCCCCCCCGGGCGCCCCCATCGGCGAGGCCCCGATGGATTGGCTGGCCCCCGTGCCCGCCTGCTCCTGGAACTCCGCCCACCCCGACTGGCGGTAGTTCAGAGGCGAACGAGTGCTCGCCAGTCCGGTTTTTATACGGTCGCGTTACCAGCCCGGGGTCCAAAGCCATCCGCCGTTCTTAACGGCAACACGGCCGATGGAAGGGAACGGGAAGTGAAACGCCATCAGGTGCATATCGTCGGCAACGGCACGTTCCATCAGCTGGCGGCGGGTGACCAGGGCGCGGTCGGGGGCCAGGTCAAATCCGTTCTGCCAGGACGGCCGCTCCAGGTGGAGCGGGTGAACGGCGGCATCGCCCAGGTTGAGCAACTGGTGGCCTTCGGAGGCAATTAGGACGGCAAGATGGCCTGGCGTGTGACCGGGCGCGGGAATGGCCACCACGCCCGGCACGATTTCGCTCTCCCGGTCGATGGGCTCCATCTGGTGGCGCAGCGGGCCGAGGCAGCGCCGCGCCATGGAGTTGATGGACTCTTTGGCCGCCTCAGGCAGGCGGAGAGGGCTCAGGTCGGTGCGGGCGCCGGTCCAGAATTCCCATTCCAGTTCGGAGAGAACATAGCGGGCGTTGGGGAATGCGGGGCGCCCGCACAGGTCGATGGCCCCGCCGATGTGGTCGGGGTGCGCGTGGGTGAGGATCACCGTATCGACATCCTTGGGGCGGATGCCAGCCACTGCGAGGCGCGCCTGAATGGCGCCGGACGTGGCGGAGTATTCGCCGGCTCCGGTATCCACCAGCACGATATGGCGTTCGGTTTCGATGAGCAGGCAGGTATAAGGGCTGAGCACGGCGTCCTGGGGCAGGTGATGGCTTTCCAGCGCCTGGCTGAGATCGGCGGGGTCGGCGTTGGGGAAGAACCAGGACGTCGGGTACGAGTAGTAGCCGTCGCTGAGAACGGTGCAGCCGATGGATCCGACCTGGAACCGATGAGAGCCCTCTGGCATATGGGAGAGTTAACCCTAAATAGGACAAAAAGTCAAAATAATCTTTTCTGGTGTGGTCAGAGAGAGCCGTCGAATGGAGGGAACGCTCATCTAGGAGCGGTGGGGATTCCGGGGAAGGATGTGGGAACGTCAAGGAGGAAGTTTGGCGATTCGGCTCTCTCTTGCAACTACACATTAGCCTGCCGGCGGGCCTAACTCCGGGGGACTGATAGGGCAAGTGATTGGAAAGAAAGCCCAACAAAAATAAAATGTTTGCGAAATGGAAATGGTGCCGTGTATTGCTGCGCGCGCTCGCGGCGCTAAATTGGGTCGACTGGCGCATCCCAATGTAGTGCGGCCGAAGTCCTGCCGGTTTTGTGGGGCAGCCAATCCTGGCTGCAGCCGCCTTTCAGGCGGCTTTTTCGACCAAAGCGCGCGCCTGCGTGCCCCGCCAGCGCCGGCGCCTGGAGTTTGTACATTTTGGTCAACTCAGAAGTGGGACAGACGATCGGTTTTTGTCGTCTGTCGAGGCATGACAGGGGCGAAAAACCACCCCGCATCGACGTTGGCAGACGCTGCCACACAGTCGTCGCTCGGATGGGAAAATCCTGATCCCCGTGCCATGCAGCAAGGTCGCGGCGATTTCGCACAACCCGGCGGCGGCCCTCAGCGCTTGCGGATCACGAGCTCCACGCCGCCGATGATGGTGCGGCCGGGCATCGCCACGCCGGGGACGGACTGGTACGACGTGTTGGTCGTGTTGCTGACTTGCAGATAGGGATGGAGCTTGCGGTGCGGGAGGGCGGCATAGATATCCCACAGGGCGTACGCCGGGCGCTGCTGGCGCCGGATGGCTCCCACTCTGGTGCGCAATACGAAATTGCCGCGCGGGGTGATCTGCCAGGCGAAAACGCCGCTGGCGCTGGGGTAGTTGAACGTGTACTTGGTGAAGCCCGCGGCGATGGTGTCCTGGGTGCCATGCAGTCCGGTATACCGAAAGTCCACGGTGTGCGTGGTGGACGGTGTCCAGCGCAGCGATGCCTCCCAGCCCTTGAAATTGAGGTTTTGGATGTTGAGCGCGCGCCAGATATCGGTGGCGGAGGTTCGGTAATAATCGATGCCGTCGCGCTCGCGGCGCTCAAACAGCGTGAGGTCGCCGCGCAAACGCGCGCTGGGGATCCAATCCACGCCGGTTTCGTACGTCCAGGCGCTCTCGGGGCGCAGCGTGGCGCTACCCGCGTTGCCGGGGTCGTGATAGTAGAGGTCGGTATAAGTGGGAATCCGGAAGGCGCGACTGGTGGACCCGCGAACCTTCCACTGAGGCGAGAGCCAGACGCCGCCGGCCACGGTGGGCGTGAAGGCGGCGGAGAAGCCGCGGTATATCTCTTCGCGGGCGGAGACGGTGAGCGAGAACCGCTTGAGGGCGCGGAAATCGGCCGCCGTGTAGGCGGCGGCACGGCTGCGCGCATGAGCGCCGAGGTTGTTGCTGACGACGGATTCGTGCAGCGCCTCGACGCCGTAGTACAGCGTCGTAGAGGTGGACATTTCCTCGCGGCGCCGCACGGCCGCCTGATAGCTTTCGTCGGAATGGTGATTGGTGAAGACCTCCGGGCGGTCGCGGTAGAGCACGAAGAGGTCGCTGTGGCGCCGGAAGGCGAAACTCGCGGTAGTCTTCGCCCCCAAGGCCTGCTGCACGCCGGCAAACCACGTCTTGGTGTCCTCCCAGGAGTTGAAATTGCCGTAAAACTGGTCGGCGCCGAAGGGGTGGTCCATGTAGGCCAGGTTGAGGGAGCCGTTGCCGAAATCGGTGGCAAGGCGGGTGACGGAGGCGAACTGCAGGTTGCGATAGTCGCGGCCGGGCATGAACCCGGTAGAGAAATCGCGCGCGAAGGAGAGTTGCTCGGATACCTTTTTGCCGGCGATGCCGAGCGCGGCGCGCTGCTCATTGATGCCGTCGCTGCCGAACGCGCTGCGCAGCCGGAATTCGGTGACTGAGGGCGGCTGGGTGATGATGTTGATGACGCCGCCCACCGCGTCGGCGCCGTACATGGTGGAACCCGATCCGCGCATCACTTCGACCCGATCCACGCTATCGAGCGGCACCGGAATATCCATATTGTGGTGGCCGGACTGCGCATCGTTGAGGCGCATGCCGTTGAGCAGCACCAGGGTCTTGCCGAAGCCGGCGCCGCGGATGGAGAGATCGCCCTGTAGGCCATTGGGCGCGCGTTCGGCCAGGTCGAGCGACGGGTCCAGCTTCAGCAGGTCCACGAGCGTGTTGAGCACCAGGCTCTGGCTGCGCGCCGGAAGCACGCGGACGGCCCGGTCGATCTCTTCGAGCGACATGGGCTCGAAGGTTCCGGTCACCACCACGGTGTCGCGCCGCTCGGGCGGCTGCTGGGCGAGGGCGAGTACAGGTGTAAACGCGAGAAGAAACAGAAATCGGAGGGGCAAACCGTATTGTACATCGCCCTCTCGGGTATGATAATTTTCAACCATGAACTGGAACGATGCAGCGGAAGATCTACTCAACCAGGTGCTGGGCCAGACCCCGTATCCGGTACGTGAGGCCACCGAAGCGCAACTGCGCGGCGTCGCGGAGGGGATTGCGGATGACGAGGGCAAGCAGCGGGTCGGCGTGGAGACGGTGATTATCGCCTGGGTGCGTAGTACGCCCGAAGCCCTGCGGCCCGACTTGCCGCGATTGATGCAAAAATTCGGCCTCGAGCCCGACGAGTACCGGCATCTGCTGGAGTAGGCGCGGGCGCGGGGCGTCCTGGCTCGCTATGGCTATTGCAAGGCAGCCACGGAATGGATGCCTTCCGACTGCAATACTCCGGCCATTTTCTGAAGTGCGGTTTTGTGGATTTGGGAGACGCGGCTTTCGTTGACGCCCAGCTCGTCACCGATTTCCTTCATCGTCATGTCGTTGCTGTAGTAGAGGAAGACTACTTTCTGATAGCGCTCGGGGAGGGTGCCAATGGCGTGTGCCAGGGTGTGCTGGAGCTGGCGGCGTTCGCACATACGGTCGGGCTGGTATTCCGCGGTGGCGGCGAATTCCTGCGTGCGCTCGCGGTCCTGATCGGGGTTTGAGCTGGTGGATACGAAACCGATAGTGCGCATTTCCATCTGCATGCGGCGCCAGCGCTCCAGGCCGACGCCTAACTGATTGGCCACTTCGGTATCGTAAGGGGTGCGTCCGAGTTTTGAGGCCAGATCGCGCGTGGTGCTTTCCACCTGCTTCTGGCGGCGGCGCTGATCGCGCGAAGCCCAATCCAACTGCCGCAAGCTGTCCAGGATGGCGCCTTTGATGCGGTGCTTGGCATAGCTGTGAAATACCACGTTTTTCGTGCCGTCATATTTGGTCACGGCATCGAACAGGCCCATGACACCAGCGTGGATGAGGTCGTCCAGATCCACGTGAACCGGCAGGTTTTCGTGAACGCGAATGGCGATCGCCTTCACCAGGGAAAGATGATCGAGCACGATTTGGTCGCGCTGCTCCTGGGTTTGTTTGAGCTGGCGGCGTACGGACACAGTGGTAGCGCGCATCTTTTTCGTCCTCTTTCTGGTTTTGTTTTTTTGGTGCTGCCGGCTTGCCCGACGCAGCTAAGGTTGCAGCTTTAGTGCCACGTAGTTTTGGCAGTTAAAGGTCTTATTTTCAGCTAATGGGCATCGCGGAGAACGTTCCAGAATGGAACGTGTTTCAGATCGGAACAGTGGTACGTTTCAGAGTGGTGCGGGGGGGTGGCCGGTTACCAGCCGGCCTTATAAGCGATGCAGGTCTTCACGGTAAGGCCACCAAGCAGGAGCCAAACCGCGGCGCGCATGTTTCCGTCCAGCGTGAAAGTGGCCATTAGCGCTAGAAGGGCGTAGACGCAGAGCGCCCAAATGAAACGAGGGGTCATGTTCCATTCATTCTGACATGCCGAGCCACGTCCGGGCTGCGCTGGGACCCAACAGGCCAGGAAGCCTGTCCTACTGTTTGGGAACGTTGTAGGCGAAATTGAGCTGGAGGACGACGCGGTCGCCCTTAAACTCGCCGGGCAGCGGCGGAAACGGGTTCGAGGCGCTGATGGCGGCGATGGCGGCCTTGTCAAGGGCATCGGCGCCAGATTGAAAGGCATACGTCACCTTGCTGACGTTGCCGCTCTTGACGATGGCGAACAGCAGCCCCACCTTGCCGTGGCGCCCCAGTTTGACGCTCTCCGGCATGACGGCGTACCAGTTGCGGCGAATGGTGACGAGGATCTGGGTCAGGTAGGGGCGGAAATCCACGCCCATGGGGTCGCTCTTGAGTTCCAGGGCGCTGCCCTGGACTCCGGGGGAAGGGGGCAGATTGATGCCTTCCCCATAGCCGCCGGATCCGGCGCCCGGATCGCCTACCATCAGGCCGCCGCTTTGACTGCCGCCGCGGGAATTCTGGCGGATGGCTTCCGCCACCGACGTATTCGGAATCGCCACTTTGCTTTGCGCCGGCGGGAACGGAGGCAGTGGCCCACCGACATTTTCCAGGGTTAGCTTGGGCTTTTCCACGGTCGGCGGAGGCGGCTGCACGGTGGAATTGGTGGGCGAGAGTTCGATTTTCGGCAGCGTCTTCGCGACCGCCTCGAATTTGGGAGGTTCAGGAAGGGCCGCGGGGGCAGGCTGGGGCGGAGACGGGATGGCGGCGACCCGCGGGGCCATGGGCTGCGACGTGGAGGGCGCGGCCTTCGGCATCTGTATGCGATCCCGGGGTTGCAAGGCGGCGATGTCGATCTCCTTGGTGACCTTCCCTTTACTAGGCGTGGGCTGGGTGAATTCGGTAAGCGGTTCCACCAGCGGAGTGATGAGTTGACGCGCCCGGGCAGGCTCCGGGGGCGCCGACAGGAAGTCACTGGGCAACGATACGATGAAAATCAGGCCGGCGATGTGGAGCAATACCGAAAATACGCCCGAGACCCCGGAGCGGCCGCGAGAAGCGGAGTCGCCCCACTCGGTCAGGAGGTGCGGTTCAACGTCATCGGGAGGTGGCCCTACAGTTTCCATCCATCAACCAAGGTTTTGGAGACAACTTCGGAGTGCTCTTTAATTTTATCAAGAATCGCCAGGGCAACCCCTAAAGTTCGACGCGCCGTGGTCCCGGAAGATTTCGGCAAACTGCGCGAGGTCAGGGAATCCAGGAAAGCGTCGAATTGCAGTTGGAGCGGTTCGCCCTTGGCAACGGGCGCCTGTTCGAAGGCGATCTGCCGGTCGCCGCCCACCCCGAAGACGGCGAGATCCTGACGGGCGTAGTCGAGCGAGAGGTATTGATTGGGCTGGAAAAGGCGGAGTTTGCGCACGCGCTCGGTGGAAATGCGGCTGGCGGTGAGGTTCGCCACGCAGCCGTTGGGGAACTGTAGGCGGACGTTGGCGATATCCACCTTGCCGGAGAGAATCGAAATTCCGGCGGCCCGGATCTCCTCGGGTTCGGCCCCCACGAGCGCCAGCACGAGGTCCACGTCGTGGATCATGAGATCCAGCACCACGTCCACATCCAGGCTGCGCGGGCTGAACAGGTTCATGCGGTGGATCTCGAAGAACAGGGGCAGGGTGACGCGCTGTTCCAGGGCGAGGACGGCGGGGTTGAAGCGCTCCAGGTGGCCCACCTGAAGGATCCGCCCCGCGCACGCGGCGGAGGCGATCAGCCGATCGGCGGAGGCCAGGTCGCTTGCAATGGGCTTTTCGACCAGGACATCGATGCCGGCTTCGAGAAGGTAGCAGCCGATCTCGGCGTGGACCGTGGTGGGCGCGGCGAGGATGGCGGCGTCGATCTTGCCGGGGAGCTCGCGCGCATCGGTGAGGGCGAGCGTCTGGTAGCGGGCGGCGGCTTCATTGGCGCGCGCGGCGTTGGTATCGACGATGGCGGCGAGTTGCGCGCGCGCGGATTCGTGGACCACGCGGCAGTGGTTCTGACCGAAAGCTCCGGCGCCGATGACGGCTACACGAGGTTGTGGCATAGATGGATTACCGTTAGGGGAGCGCTCCTCCCCAGGGAAGTGGCGCGTTCCACGCAGAGACGCAGAGGCGCGGAGCAACTACGCATCCTGGCCTACAATGGCGATACCGGCGGCATTGGCGGCTTCGATCATTTTTGGTTTGTCGAGCATCAGGGTGCGGCCAGCCTCCACGGCTAGGACCGTGGCGCCGGTTTCCTGCATCACCGGTATGGTGTCCAAGCCGACCACCGGGACGTCGAACAGCAGATGCTCGCGGCGGCGCGCTACCTTGACCATCGCCAAACGACGGCCATTGACCAGGGTGGCGGCGCGGCGCAGCATGGCGTCGGTGCCTTCCATGGCCTCTACGGCCACGCAGGCGCGTTCGCAGATTGCAACGCTTTGTCCCACGTCGAAGTTGGCCAGGGCATTGGCTACGCGGCGGCCATATTCGATGTCGGTGAGCTCCTCCTTCCCGGGCTTGCGGCGCGTCATCACGCCGGCGGTGGCTAGCAGGGGCTTGAGGAGCAGGGTGGAATCGCGCAAATGAATGCCTTCGTCCGCCAAAATTTTGATGACGCCGCCGATCAGGCCGTCGGTATTCTTTGCAGGGAGGGTGGCGAGCAGTTTCAGCAGACGCCAGTCGGCGGCGATGGAGGAAAAGATTTTGACGTGCTTCACCTGGCCGCACATCATGACCTCGGTGATGCCCTCCTGCTTGCAGATGTCGATCATTTTGCCGAGCTGGCCGAGGGAGACCCAGTGGCAGCGCGAGGCCAGAGACTCCACCTCTTTCGAGGCTTCTTCCTGGATGGCGATGACGGTGATCTCATACCCCAACTGGCGGGCGCTTTCGAGGGCGAGCAGCGGGAAGCGGCCGTTGCCCGCGATCAATCCGTAGCTAGTCATTTTACGACGCCGCGCTCGCTGGTGCGGATGAACTCCAGAAGTTCCTCCACTTCTTCGCAGGGCGGCACTTCGGCACGGATGCGCTCGACGGCCTGGCTGGTGTTGAGCTTGGCCCGCGTGAGCAGGCGGAAGGAGGTTTGCAGCGCTTCGATCACGGGGGTTTCGAACCCGCGGCGTTCCAAGCCGATGCGGTTGGCGCCGAAAACGCCGATCTCGCGCTTGCCCACGGTGGTGGAGTACGGCAGCACGTCCTGAATGACCACGCTGTAGGGGCCCACGAAGGCGTGGCGGCCGATGCGGCAGAACTGATGGACGCCGACGAAGGCGCTGATATCGGCCCAATCGCCGATGGTGACGTGGCCGGCGAGGGTGACGCCGTTGGCCATGATGACGTGGTCGCCAATGTGCGCGTCGTGGGCGACGTGGGCGTAGGCCATCAGCAGGTTGTCGTTGCCAATGGCGGTGAGCAATCCCCCGCCCTGCGTGCCGCGATGGATGGTGACGAATTCGCGGATGCGGTTGCGGTGGCCAATGCGGGTCTCGGCGCGCTCGCCCTTGTACTTCAGGTCCTGCGAGGCCACGCCACAGGTGCTGTAGGGGAAGAAAATATTATCCTCGCCCACCCAGGTGGGGCCTTCGAGGTAGTTATTGGCCATCAGGCGGGTGCGCGCGCCGATGTGGACTTCCGCGCCGACGATGCAATAGGGGCCGATGTCGGCGGTGGCTTCGATCTCCGCCGTGGGGTCGACGATGGCGGTGGAATGAATCGGCATCGCTCAGGCAATCACTGGGGCGGGCGGCTTCTCTTCCTTGTCGGCAAGCTTGCACATGACTTCGGCTTCGGCGACGACTACGCCATCCACGGTGGCCACGCCGGCCATCTTGGCGACGCTGGCTTTGCGCTTGAGAATCTTCATTTCCATGCGCAGAGTGTCTCCGGGCACCACGGGGCGGCGAAAGCGCGCGTTCTCGATGGCCACCAGGAGGACCAGTTTATTGGCGCGGTCCGGCATATTGTGGAGCACCAGGATGCCGGCCGTCTGCGCCATGGCTTCCACGATCAAGACGCCGGGCATGACCGGAAAATCCGGGAAATGACCAGTGAACTGTGGCTCATTGGCAGTCACGCACTTGATGCCGACGATGCGGTCGGTCTCCATCTCAATGATGCGGTCCACCAGCAGAAATGGGTAGCGATGGGGCAGAATGGCCCGGATTTCATTAGCGTCCAAAATGGGCATGGAAGCTTGTATTATAACATCCGTGGATTCTATTCTCTCTTTTGCATGCGCGCACGAGGCGGAAATGGCGGCGACCATCCGGCGTTTCGTGGAGTGCGAGTCGCCGAGCGACGATGCGGCGGCGGTCACCCGGTTCGTGGAACTGGTTTCGGACACAGTGGCGCCATTTGCCAAGGTCAAGACTTATCCCGGCGGTAAGTTCGGCCGCCTGCTGGTGGCGGAGATGCAACTGCCGGGACGGAGCAAGAGCGGCCAAGTGCTGGCGCTGGGACACTCGGATACGGTGTGGCCCATCGGGACGCTGCGCAGCATGCCGTTCCGCCAGATGGACGGCCGGTTGTGGGGGCCGGGCGTGCTGGATATGAAGGCGGGCATCGTATTCTTCCTGTTCGCGGCGCGGGCGCTACGCGAGTTGGATATCGCGGCGGGCTCCAAAGTGCTCCTGCAACTGAATCCCGACGAGGAAGTGGGCAGCGAAGTTTCGCGCGCGCTGACGGAGAAGAACGCGGCGCAGAGCAAGGCGGTACTGGTGCTGGAGCCGGGCACGGGGCTGACGGGCAAGTTGAAGACGGCGCGTAAAGGGGTGGGCGATTTCAGCGTGGTGGTGAAGGGGTGTGCGTCGCACGCCGGGGTGGATTTTGAGGCGGGGGCGAGCGCCGTGCTGGAACTGGCGCGGCAGATCGCGCAGATCGCGGGCTTCACCCAAGTGCAGCGCGGCATCACGGTGAATCCAGGCGTCATCTCAGGCGGAACGCGCAGTAATGTGGTGGCTGCCGAGGCGCGCGTGGAGGTGGATATACGGGTGCTCCGCTTGCGGGATGCGCCGGCGCTGGAGAAGAAATTCCGGGCGCTGAAACCCTTCGACCGGCGGTGCACGATCGAGGTGACTGGCGGATTGAATCGTCCGCCGATGGAGCGGTCGGCGGGGATTGTGGCGCTATTCCGGAGGGCGCGGGAGTTGGGGCGGGAGCTCGGCGTGGACCTGGAGGAGTCGCTGACCGGGGGCGGTTCGGACGGCAATTTTACGGCGGCGCTGGGGATTCCGACTCTGGACGGCTTAGGCGCGGTGGGCGAAGGGGCGCACGCGGCCAACGAGAGCCTGTTGGTGGACCGCATGGCGGACCGCACGGCGCTGCTGGGGAAACTTCTGGCGGAGTTGTAGGTGCGGGGCCCACGTGCCGTGCGCGGATCCGCCGGCTTTCGACCGGCGATTGGCGGCGAAAGCGCCTCCCCCACGTTAGGCCAGAGGCAGGTTGGCGTTAGCGCCGATCGCGAACGTGGCGAACTGCCCGCGCTGTAGTTTGGGGAAAGCGGCGGCGGCGATCATGGCGGCGTTGTCGGTGGCGAGACCGGCGGACGGGAAGTGGACCGGGTAGGGCAGGCCGCGGGCGCGGGCGGCGGCGCGCAGTCCCGAATTGCAGGCGACTCCGCCGCAAACAATCAGACCGCGCGCCCCAATGGATTGGGCGGCGGCGGCGGCGCGGGTGAGCAGTTCGTGGATCACGGCGTGCTGGAACGAAGCCAAAAGGTCTAATGTTTGCTTCGGCGTGACTTCGAGCCACTGCTCCAGCGACGGGTTCGGAAAATCGCGCAGCATGGCCTTGCGGGCGGCGATTTCGGGCTCCATGTGGCGCGCCTCCACCCAGCGCAGGATGGCGGTTTTGTGGCCGCTGAAGCTGAAATCCAGCGTGTTGCCCTTCATTTTGGCGAAGGTGAAGTGGACCGCGAGGGGGTTGCCGTGAGGGGCGAGGCGGTCGATCACGGGCCCGCCGGGGTAGCCTAAGCCGAGAAGTTTGCCGACCTTGTCGAAAGCTTCGCCCGCGGCATCGTCGCGCGTCTTGCCGAGCAGGCGGTAGCCACCATCGGAACGCATCTCAAACAGGTGGGTATGGCCGCCGCTGGCCACCAGGGCGAGCGCCGGGAACTCGACGGGCGCGCCGTCGCGCCGCGATTCCAGGATGACGGCGTGGATGTGGCCTTCAATGTGGTTAACCCCGATGAGAGGCACGCCCGTGGCGAAGCTGAGGCTCTTGGCGTAGGTCAACCCGACGAGCAGCGACCCGACAAGCCCGGGGCCAACGGTGACGGCGATGGCGGAAAGGTCCTCTAAACGGGTGGCGGAGCGAAGCAGGGCTTCGCGAACCACCGGAACGATGGCGCGCAGGTGCTCGCGGGAGGCCAACTCGGGAACCACGCCCCCGTACTTACCGTGCATCGCGATCTGCGACGCCACGACGCTAGAGAGCACGGCGTCGCCAGAGGCCACCACGGCGGCGGCGGTTTCATCGCAGGAGGATTCGATGCCGAGAATACGCACTATCCCTACCTTAGCGCGGGTTCCGTGGATTCCAGAATGAGACGCTCCATGGGAACGTTGACCGGCCGGGAGCCGCGGCGCACGCCGTAGTTCAACAGGCCGGAGGTCTTCCAGACACAGCGCTGGGCCGCGCGTTGCAGTTCGAGCAGAAGCGGGCGGGCGGGATGCCCGGGTTCCAGGGTTTCGAGGGAGCACGACGTGGTGTTGACGATGATGGTCAACTCGTCATTGAGGTCGTGCCCGGCGGCGGCGGCAATGGCACAGGCGCGGTCGGCGTGAGTTAGTCTTTCCACACCTGGATATTAGCTGGCGAATAGGCGCCTGGCTGAGCTGCGGGGGGCAAAGCGCTTTTGAAATCAACGGAAAATAAATAAATGTTGGTGTGACTGAGGGGAGCACGGGGAGTTTAAGGCGTGCTCTTCACCGCGGAGGGAGCGGGCACGGGTAGAGCATCTGGTAGTCTGAAGTTTCATGAAATCGCGGGATCCAAAGGGCGCCGCACTGCCCGCCATGCAGAGTTGGACTTCCCTGCGCGATTTGGCTGTGCGGCGGCGCCACTTACTGGTGGGACTGGGACTGTGCCTGCTGACGCTGGCGGTCTATTCCAACTCTTTCGGCGCCGGGTTCGCCATGGACAATCGCGGGTTGATCCTGCAGGATGCCCGCATCCGCGCGGCCACGGCGGAGAACATCGATCTGATTTTCGGGCACACCTACTGGTGGCCCTACGGGGAGAGCGGGTTGTTCCGGCCGGTCACCACCCTCTCCTACCTGTTCAACTACGCGATTCTGGGCAACGGCGAGCATCCGGCCGGCTACCACTGGGTCAACTTTCTGTTGCACGCAGGCAACGTGCTGCTGGTCTACGCCCTGGGGCTGCGCCTGGCGTCCAAGCGGAGCGCCGCGTGGACGGCGGCGCTGTGGGCGGTACACCCGGTGCTTACCGAATCTGTGACCAACATGGTGGGCCGGGCAGACCTGCTGGCCGGGATGGCGGTCTTGGGCGGCCTGCTGCTGTATCTGAAGAGCACCGAACACGCCGGCTGGCAGCGCTGGGCGTACCTCGGCGGGCTCTCCGCCGCCACCGCGCTGGGCGTGTTTTCCAAGGAATCGGCGGTGATGGTGCTGCCGGTGATCGTGTTGTATGAGGCCATCTGCTGGAAAGAGCGGCGGCAGGGGCTGGCCCTGGTACGGGGATCGCTCGCCATGCTGATTCCGCTTCAGGCGATGCTGTATCAGCGCGCCGCCGTGCTGTGGATCTCGCTGCCCACGACGTTTCCTTTTTGCGACAACCCGATTGTAGGGGCCGGATTTGTCACCGGCACGCTGACGGCGCTGAGAGTGATGGGCAAGTACGTGGCGTTGCTGGCGTGGCCGGTGCGGCTCTCCTGCGACTATTCGTGGGCGCAGATTCCGCTGGCGACCGGGAGCGCGGCGGATTGGCTAGGGTGGATGGCGCTGGGGGGCGCGATGGCGGCAGGCGTGCTGCTGTGGAAGTGCAACCGCACGGCGCTTTTCCTGGCGGGCGCGGCCTTGGTTGTATTCCTGCCGACGTCGAACCTCTTGTTCCCCATCGGCACCATCATGGCGGAGCGCTTTCTGTATCTGCCGGCAATCGCCTTCGCGGCGGGCGTAGTCGCCGCGGTGGGCGCGGCGGAGAAGCGCGTGCGCCGCCGGCGGCTGGCGCCGGCGTTGCTGGGGCTGCTGGTGGTTGCCTGTGCGGCGCGCACATGGTTGCGGAATCTCGATTGGCAGGACGATCTGACGCTGGCCACCGCGGCGGTGCAGACATCGCCAGCAAGCTACAAGAGCCACCTCATGCTGGCCAACGCTCTGTTCGAAGCGGACCCCGGACGGACCAACATCGACCGCGTACTCACGGAAGCGGAAAAGAGCCTGGCGATTCTGCAGCCGCTGCCGCTAAAGCGCAATAACGCCGGCGCGCTGCGCCGCGCGGCCGTGTGGTATCTCGCCAAGGCCGACCTCATCCGGCCGCCGGGGCAGAGCGCGGCGAACTCGCCCGAGGCCGCGCAGTCCTGCCGGCGGGCACTCGAGCTATTGCAGCGCGGCCGGACGATGCTGGTCGCCCAGCTCGAAGCGGCGCGCCAACGTCCGGGGTTCGACGCCAAGACCGACTCGCTGGCCGCCGCCCCGGCTGAGGTGGACCGCCTGATCTCATCGGCGTACCTCAAACTCGGCGACACCGGACGAGCTCTCCACCTGTCGCGCGGCGCAATCGAAGTGGACCCCGGCAATCCCGACGCCTACCGGCAGCACGCGCAGGCGCTGATCGCCGCCGGCCGCGGCGAGGAAGCGGTCACGGTCCTCATGGAAGGCGTCATGCTCACTCTAGACGCGAGCTTGCGCCAGAACGTGGTGGAATTGTACCAATCCGGCGTGGACCGGGGCGGCTGCGCGCTGATGCCCGGACAGAATGGCTCGATGGCCCTGAATCCGGGGTGCCCGGCAGTGCACGGCCAACTCTGCGCGGCGACGGTGGCCGCGATCCAACTCCGGCTCACCCACGGCCGCCGGGACATGGCGGAGCAGTTGAAGAATTCCGGCGTGAGAGACTTCGGCTGCGCCGCCGGCCCGCTGGAGGAAGCGCTGGCCGCGAAGCAGTAGGCGCGAAACGAAAAAACCCCACCGCGCCCGGAGGCGGGGTGGGGCTTTCGGCAATACGGGGTCTAGAAGAAGAACTTGGCCGCGAGTTGCGCAAAGCGCGGGAAGTTCAACTGGCTCTTCGGAAGCACGCCGAAGTCCTGGCTGGTAAAGCTGGTGTTCGGACCGGGACGGATGGCCGAGTTGGCGACGTTGAACATCTCGCCGCGGAACGTGACCTTGTAGCGCTCGTGGAATTTGATTTCCTTTTCCACGGCCGCGTTCAGGATGGGCTTTTGGGGATCGCGGATGGTGCCGGGGAACCGATCCGGAAGCACGCGCAGGGTATTGGACGGACGCTGCACGTAGCAGGTCTTGTCATTGTTGAAATAGTGATTTTCGTCCTGAGTGGTGGCTGCCCACGTGCCGCAGGAGTTGATCAAATCGGGCCAGCCGGTGGGGTAACCGGAAACGTAGGTAAGGATCCAGTCCGCGCGCCAGTTGCCGAGCACTGCGTGGGCCAACTTGGAGGAGTTGGCGAACTTGCGGCCCTTGCCGAAAGGCACGTCCCACACGCCGCTGAAGCTGATGTTGTGAGTCTTGTCGGTGTTGCTTAACTCATATACCAGCGGCTCGCTGGTGTTCCAGCCGGCGCCGAGGCGGTGGTTCCTCTCGTATTCCTTGCCGAACGTCCAGGAGAACACCCAGGTCAGGATTCCGGCTGCGCTGTTGGAACCGCCGAAGGCGCGCTTTTCCACCTTGACCTGAAGTTCTTCAGACCGGAAGTTGGCTGCCTGCATGCCGTTGTTGGACATACCTCCCCAGAGCGGATACAACTGCATCAGGCTGGAGCGCGAGATGGTCTGGTTGGCGCCGCGGCCGGAAGTAGCCGGGAGGATGCCGTAGAACGGATTGTTCACGGTCGCACTGTAGAACGTGGTATCGGCGATCGCTTTGTTCTGCAAGGCCAGACCCGCTTCACCCGACGGCCAGTTCATATCGAAGCCGTAGGTCTCGAAGATCTGGGAGTTGCCCGAAAAGGAGATCTCGGCGACCATGCCCTTGGGGAGCTCCTGTTGGAATCCGAGCGAATACTGGTAAGTGCGCGGAATCCGGTACTTGGCGGGCTCATAGCCGACGCCGTTGCCGATCGCCGTCATGGCTCCGCCGGCTGCCTTCAGGGGCGAAGCGATGCCCTGCGGGAACGGATCCACCAGCGAATACGGCCCCGTGGGCGGCCCGTTCACGCAAGCGTTGTTGGCGCAAGCCGAGGGTGTTTTGGGGTCGAAGGCGTTGGCGGTATAGCTCGTGCTTTGGCTGAACCCGTTGGAGCCCTGCGTCCCGGTAGGCGATTTATAGAACACGCCGACGCCGGTTCGAAGCACGGTTTTGGGAAGAATGCGGTACGCCAGGCCGAAGCGCGGCCCGAAATTGGTCCAGTCGGTATCGTACATGCGCGCCGATTGGCCGTTGGCTCCCAGGAATAACCACTGTCCGGTCAGCACCGACGGAGCATCCGGATAGGCGTATTTGGGGTTGGTGGCATCGTAGGCGCTCTTTTCGACAGCCCACTTGGCCAGAATCTGATCGCTCAGGGGATTTTTGGTCAGGATGTCGAAGCCCCGGTTGCGGCGGTTGTAGCGTTCCAGGAATGGAATCTGCACGTCGTACCGCAGACCGAGATTCAGGGACAGTTTCTGGGTCACCTTCCAGTCGTCCTGCAGATAGGCTGCGTAGTAGGGGCGGCTCCAATAATAGGTGTCCGCGTACTCGATGCTGCCGCTGCTGGGAAGCCCGAGGAGCAGGGTGGCAATGCTGTTGAACTGGTCGGTAGCGTTCAGAGAGCGGCTGGAAGCCTGGCGGGTCAGACCGGAATCGAAAGTGAAAATGCCTTGCGAATTCCCGGTTCCGCCGTTGCCCACCGCGTAGTAGTTGAACTCGATTCCGGCGCGGAGTGTGTGGCTACCGCGAGTCATGGTGAGGCTGGGTGCAAAGTTCCACTGGTTGCGCGGGGACCAGGTGGAGAGCGGGCCTCCGCTGCCGAACAGAACCTGGTAGCCGCCCATAGTAAAGCGGGGCACCGTGTCGTTCGGGTAAGTGGGAGCATGCGGCATCTTATTCATACCGAACTCCTTCGAGGTCAGCTTCAGGGCCTGATCGTTGTAACCCGGGCTCAACTGTGTGAACCGGCCGTAGGAGGCGCGCACGTCGAGAACCGTCGTGGCGTTCACCACGTGGGTCCAGTCCATAATCAGATTATTATCCGTCCGTTCGTTGTCCGTGTTACCTTGGGCGGCCGGCTTCGGATAACCGCTCGACGAGCGGAATTCGTATCCGTGCTGGAAGGTATACAGGGCATAGAACTTGTCATTCTGGCCGAAGACGTGGTCCCAGCGCGCGCTGGGCTGGTTGTACCAATAGCGGCCCAGGTTGCCGCTGGCAACGAAGTTGTTGGTCAGGGCGCCAATCACGTTCTCCGCAGGATAGTAACCCAATATCTTGGCTCCAATCGGGGAGATCCGGTTCTGCGGAATTACGTTACCGGGGAAGGGATTGCGCCAGTACGTGGAACCCGTGCTGCCGCCGCAAGGTTCGCTGGCGATGGCGCCGCAATCGTGCGTGGTCAGCGGGTCAAAGATGTTCATGCCGAACTGGGAGAAGTGCTGGCCGTCGCGCAGCGCGATATTAGGGGTATTGGTGTTGGCGGGGAATGGAACCACTTCTTTCCAGCCTTCGAAGCTCAAAAGCACGAAATCCTTGTCCTTGCGGATGGGGCCGCCGGCCACGCCGCCGAACTGATGCTGGTTGTGGAAGCCCTTTGGCGCTCCAATGAAGTTGTTCTGGAAGCTGTTGGCGTCCAACACCCGGTTGCGCCAGTATTCGAACACATCACCGTGCCACGCGTTACTGCCGGCCTTCATGGTGGTATTGACCACGCCACCCTGGAAGCGGCCGTAGCCGGCGTCGTAGGTATTGGTCATCACCTTGAATTCCTGCACGGCCTCGACGTTCAGGGCAATCTGCCAGGAGCCGCCGTTATCGCTGATCGGCGCGCCATTCAACAGGAACAGATTGTTTCCGGGACGGGCGCCGTTGATTTTATAGCTGTTGTTCACGTCCCAACCGCGGGTGCCGGAGAAACCGCTGGCGCCGAACTGCTCCTGGGTGAAGATCACGCCCGGAGTCAACGACATCAGCATGTAGGTCTGGCGGCCGTTTAGGGGATACTGCTGCACCTTGACGGTGTCGAAGACCAGGCCTCGGCTGGCGTCGGCCGTATCGATGGTTTCCTGCTGGCCGGTAACCGTGACTTCCTGCGTCATCTGGCCCACCGTCATTTGCATCGGTAGGTTCATCTTCTGGGCAACCTGCAAGACGATAGCGGCCCGCTTTAACAGTTGGAAGCCGGAAGCACTGATTTCCACGTTGTATTCGCCCGGGTCAAGGTACGGAATGGTGAACACGCCATCCGACGTTGTCTTGACTGTTTTGATTGCGTTCGTCGCCGTGCTGGTTGCTTTTACGGTCGCGCCTGGAACTACCGCTCCGCTGGGATCCGTGATCGTGCCGGTTAGCGTGGCACGGAAATCCTGGGCATAGAGCCCGGCGGCCAGTGTGAAAAGCGCGAGAACACTTCGCTTTGTCATTGCTGATTCACCTCTTTAGTTTGCTGCTATCCGGCTCCCGGCTAATTTTGTATGGATGGAAGCCGCCCTATCCGCGACGAAAAAGAGGTGGAACCCCCCATTTCGTCACCCTATTGCCAAAACTTAAAAACCCAGGATATTGTAACGGATATACCGATCAAACTCCATGGTTTTTCGATAAATTGCTTCGCATTCCTAAATTCTCTAATTTCAGAATAATGACTATGAAATTCAGGAGCCGCTCAGGACCTTGAAAAATCATGAATACCAATCCCACTGTACGTTTCTACACATAACGGATTTCTGGTTTTCATAGCCGTAATTCTTTACAGATGCTTACAATTGACGCCTTCGGGTGGCGTGGCAACCCCCTGCGACGGCGCGACAGGGCGCGCACGCGCACCCAAAAAACTCGGCCGCGACGCCTTGAAGCGTCGCGGCCGGGATGGCGGAGGAGAGAAAAAGAGATTCGCGCTTACATCTCGAAGCCGAGGCCGACCATGGGGACAAGATCATGGAGAATCTTGCCGTACTTCGTGCCGGGCGCCGGAGTAATAATTTCCTTGGGGAATGCCGTGATGTAGTCGCGGAATTCAGTGCGCAGGAAGACCTTTTTGGTGAGGGCAAACTTGACGCCGCCGCCCACGCTGGCCATGGGCTTAATGGTCTGGGTTTTGGTGAAGTAGCCGAACTGGCTGAGCGGTTGATAGGCGGCTTCCTTGCCGGTGCCGCGGAACACCTTCATGCCGCCGCCAACGGCCGCGAAGAACTGGACCTTACCGTTGTTCTTGGCGGTTTTGAAAATTAGATCGTAGTGAACGACATGGGACATGCCGGAGAAAGTGGCTTCACTGCCGCCGCTCTTCAGTTTCAGGTTGCTTTGCAAATATCCGTAGCGGAGTTCGCCGCCGATGTGCCTGTACTGGCTGTACCCGACGTATCCGCCGAAGGCGGCGCCGGCCTTAAAGCCGGCGGTGGCGGAGCCGATTCCGCCGCTCACCGGCACGCTATTGAGAAAGCTGCCACCACCAGCGCCACCGAATTCCCACTGCTGGGCGAAACTTGCCGCAGCGGCAGCGGTCAGGATCAGAATTGAGCGTACAAGCATTTTCATATTCAGTCTTCCGTGGCTACTTCACAACCCGTACATCGAGCGTAGTGGAGCTGCCGCCCTGTGAGATGACCAACGGTATGGACAATCCCAGCGGCGCCGACTGCGGCACCACGGCATTGATTTGATAGAGCCCGACGGAGCCGGGCACGAGGCCTGCATACTGCACGTCGAGAGCCACGCCGCCCAGCAAAACGCTGGGCTGAATCACGGCATAGGGCAGCGGGTCGGAGGGCGCGGGCATACCGGCATCGATGGCCGGAGAGGTGCGACCCAGACCAGTGGCCCAGATGATGATGGTATTGCCGAGGTGTACCGGATTGGTGGGGGTGACGAGCTCGCCGTTATCGGCGCGAGTGATGGTGGTGAGGCCGGTTTCCGGTCCGGCGGCGCCGGTGCGGAAGACGCTGGGCGCGGCGGCCAAAATGGAGAAATTGAAGTTGTCACTGATACCGCCCGGCGTGCGCAGGGTCATCTGGGCGTTGCCATCGACGTTGAAGGGCAACTGTCCGTTGATCTGCTGGGGGCTGACAAAGAGCACGGGGACGGCGACACCGTTGACGGTGAGGCAGCTTTCGGCGAGGGCGGTAGGCAGCGGAATTTCCTTTGTAGCGATGTTGAGCGGAGCCATCTGCTGGCCGTAGACACTGATCAATCCGCCGGGGGCCACGGGGAGTTTGCCATCGGCGGCGTTGACCACGGCGGAGATCTTGGGCGGCGCCACGGCGGCGTCGTAGTTCCACGGCAGTACGCTGAAGCCGGAGACGGAGAGCGAGATCACCGCGCTACGGTCGTAAAGCGGAGCCAGCGACCGCAGGAAGTTCATGCCAACGCCGGCACCCGAAGCGGAGCCGGTCGGGAAGACCGCCCCGGCGGCTGCCGCGGATCCCGTGGCGGAGGCGGCGCTGGCGAGCAGGGGCGCTTCTACCAGGCGCGTGGGCTTGCCGGAGACCGAAATCTGCGCCGCATCGAAACGTTCAATGATGCCCGGAGCCGACAGAGAGGACGTGGTGGTTCGAAAACCGTTTTGATCGATGAAGGCGAAGCCGGAGGGCGCGCCGGAGGCGGTTTGCAGAACGCCGGCGGGCACCAGCGAGGCGTTCAGTAGATTGCTGCCGACGACGTAGGAGTTATAGCTGGATGCGGCGTAGGCCCCGGAGAGGGAATTGAAATCCTTGCGCGACACGGTAAAGGTATCGGCGTTGGCATCGTAGAGCATGACGTTGCCGTCGGGCATAACCCCCAGGATGGCGCCGCCGTTGGGCGCGGGTGCCAGCACGCCGCCGGGGTTCACGTCGTTCTTGTAGATGCCGAGGCTGGGCAGTTCGATGGCGCGGTGCGCCGCGAAATCGATACGGTCGATCACGCCCGGACCGCCTTTGGCGGCATTGCGCACCAGGGCGAGCATGGTCTTACCGCTCTCCGCGATAGAGCGCGGATAGTGGCCGCTGGGGAACTGGATGGGCGCTTGGCGCTCCAAACTGTCCAGATCGTACACCCACGCCTGCTGGGCGTTGTCGTGACCGATAACCAGGAATTTGCGGTCGAAGGTGAAGGCGACCTGCGTGGGCGTAGCGGACGTCTTCAGCGCGGCGATCTGCGAATAGTTAGTGCTGTCGAACACCAACACCTGGTCCGTATCCTGGGCCACGATGTAGAAGCGGTTGCGCACGGGGTCGGCCAAGAGATCGGTCAGGTAACCCGGGATATTGACCAGAGTGCCGCGCTGATCGGGGTTGCGGTTGTTAATCAGCAAGCGGATCTGGGGCGGCAGATTGATGGCGGCGACGGAGTTCATGGTCAGGGCCACGGACAGTGTGCCGTTCTGGTTCTGGAAAACGGTGGGATCGACGCGCACCTGCACCACGGCCGGGGTAGTTCCGGAAGAGGGAGAAATGCTGACGCCCTGGGTGTTGGTGGAAAGCTGGAAATCGGTGTTGCCGCCGCTGGGGTCGGTGATGGTAATGGTTTGGGTAATCACGTTGCGGTTGCAGAAGGCGCCGCGAGCCACCACATCGCGCACGGAAGCAACCAAGCGATGCTGCTGCCTCAATCTGCCGACCGGAAAGACCATGACGCCGCTATCGGAGACGGTGTACAGCAGGTCGGCGGCGGCGCTGAGTACGCTGCGGCCGGTAATATTTTCTGGAATCGAGAAGCTCTCCTTGACCAGCAGGTTCTCGGCATCCAGGATGGACAGGACCGCCGGCGCAGCCTGCACCGCCGGCGAAGAGCCTGTGGATGTACTTCCGGAGGCGCTCAGAATTTGGGCGTAGATGATGCCGGCTTTGGAATCGATGGCATTTCCGCCGATATTGGCGGAGGCGATGGAATTCGGAAATTGTGCGAGGTTATCGGCGTTGCCGTTGAGGCGGTATTGGCCGATCATCGCCCAGGAGCCGTCGGCGGCCACGCTGACACGGGCCAGCGGCTTGGGTGCCGCCACAATGCCGATGCTGTAGAGGTCGCCGCGGCGCGCGTCGAAGCGATAGAAGGCCTGCGCGGAGCCGCTGTCGGCGATGCCGTAGACGATGGTGCGGTCGAGGTTGGTAGATAGTGCGGCCAAAATCACCTGCGATGGGAAGGTGTCGAGATTGGCAGGCAGGGTCTTCGCCAGCGCGGCGAAGGTGGCCAGGTTCTGCATGGCCCCGGAGATGGGGTCGAACAGCAGAATCCCGGCGGAGGTGACGATGAAGGCGCGCCCGTCGGCAAGAAAGGTGAGGCCCAGCGGAGTATCACCGGTGGAAAACGTTTGCCGGGTATTGTCATTGAGGTTAATCAGGGTGACCGCGTTCTTACTGGGGTCGGCGGGCGCGAGACTACCGTAGTGGGCCACCAGGAGGTATTTGGAGTCGGGAGATAGGGAGACGGCTCCCGGTTGAGGCGCCACGTTCATCGACGTGCGGATGGAGTAGTCCGCCGTAGACATGACTTCGATGCGGTTCGCCGTGAAATTGGCGATGTAGAGCACGCCTCGGGATTCATCAAGGGCGATATCGGATGCGTGGCCGCCAATCGGTACGATGGTCCCGAAGCTGGCTGCATCGCAGGGTAGCGAGCTGAGCAGAGCAGTGAACGCGGTCAAGATCAGGCAATTGTTCCAGCGCATAAATTTAGGGCCTTCCGACGTTACGATTAAAGTCCCGCAACGCCGGGGAATCAATGATCGAAATGGCTAGCAACCGCGGCATTACCAAAGTTAGCCGTGTATTTCCGTAGGCTTATGCGTATACTTCCCGCGTGGATCGAATCTCGCCTGAGCGCTGGAAGCGGCATGGGGCTGGTTCGCACACGGAAGGGCCTATTACCGCCATGAAGAATCTCGACCGGAAATACGTACCGATTTTCGCGATCGTCGCGCTCAGCATGGCGCTGGCGCCGATATTTCGCGGCCAGGATCTAGGCTCCACGACGCGGATCACGCCCGTGCCCGCCGACGCCCAATACACGGTCGACGGGCAAGACTATTCGCACGCCTCAAGCGCGGTGTGGCCGACGGGGAGCAAGCACACGCTGTGGGTGCCTAGTGAGCTTCAGCTGGGCCATTTCCGGATGAAATACATATTCCGCGGCTGGGAGTTCGCGGGCGGGCCCCTTCCGTTCAATCCGGTAACGGTGACGGCGAGTCCGGCGATCCCCGAGTACCGCGCGGTGTTCGACGTGCTTTACGCACTCGGCGTGGTGTTCTTCAACTGCTCGGATACCTCGCCCTGCCAAAGCCCGGGCACAATCTCGGTGAACGGGATTACATACAATGCGACGGACAATTTGTACCTGCCGGCGAACTCCACGGTGGTCTTGCAGGCATTTCCCAATCCGGGATATGTCTTCATGGGGTGGCTACAGGGTCAAAGCCAGGTGGTCACCGGCTTCCAGAATACGGTAACGCTGACCAGCCCGATGAACGTATATCCAAGGTTTCAATCGGCACGCAAGGTCAACCTGACTACCGATCCGCCGGAGCTGACGGTGCTCGCCGACCGGGCGCCGGTGCCGACGCCGGCTACGTTGGACTGGGCGGTCGACTCGGTGCATACGGTGGGCGCCAACTCGCCGCAGAGAGACCGATTCGGCAAAATGTGGACATTTAAATCGTGGAGCGATGGCGGTGAGTTGAACCACGCATACAAGGTGGCGATTTCGACCATGGCGACCGGTTTGACGGCGAACTACGTACCCGCGGCGGCGGTCAGCATCCTGACGGCGCCGGTGGGGCTGAAGATCAAAGTGGACGGGCAGTCCAACGTGCTCAATCCTTATTACTTCGCCTGGGGAGCCGGCGAGCAGCACCACCTGGAAGCGCCGGCGCAGCAGACCGACGCGGCGGGACGGGTGTGGCAATTCAGTTCGTGGTCCAACGGCGGGAAGGCAACGCAGGATTTCATTGTGCCGGTGGATTCGGAGGCGAACGGTCTGCGGTTGATGGCGACGTATACGCCGCTGACCAAGCTCGCCGTCAACAGCTCACTGGCCGGGTTAAGCGTAAAACTGGACGGCGTGGCCTGCACGACGCCGTGCGAGACGCTGCGCGACGTGGGCACGCAGGTGCGAGTGAGCGCGCCGGCCTCGGTTTCACAAGGCGATGGAATGCGCGCGGATTTCGACGGCTGGCCGGGAACGGCGGCGGGCGACTTGGTGGTCACACTGGGCGACAGCGCGGTTACATTGAACGCGAATTATCACCTGCTCAACCGGCTCAGCGCGGCCAGCGATCCGGTGGACGCAGTGGTGTGGACCGTGCTGCCGGCATCGCCGGACGGCTTCTATCGAGCCGACGCGAATGTGGCGTTGAGCCTGAAGACGCAGCCCGGCTACAAATTCCGGCGCTGGGACGGCGACCTGAGCGGCACGATTCCATGGGGCGTAGTCACGATGAGCGCGCCCCGGGTGGTGAAGGCGCTGCTCGATCCGGTCCCGTATATTGCGCCGGCGGGGGTGAGCAATGCAGCGGGAACGACGCCGCAATCGGGCGTGGCGGCCGGCGGCATCGTATCGATTTTCGGCGTCAATCTGGCGGTGGAGACACTGGTGGCGCCGGACGGCATGCTGCCCCAGACCCTGGGCGGACTGACGGTGCGCGTGGGCGACCGCCTTCTGCCGCTATTCTTCGTTTCGGCGCAGCAGATCAATGCGCTGCTGCCGGACGATCTGGCGACCGGGAGTCAGGTGATGACCATCAGTGCTACGGGCGCGCCGGACGTGCGCGCCGAATTCACTGTCGTGCGCAACGCGCCGGGGCTGTTCCCAGTGGTGGTCGGCGGTCAGGCCATGGCGATAGCGCTCCATGAGGACGGTTCGCCGGTGACAGCGGATGCGCCGGCGCGATCGGCCGAGCTGCTGACGGTGTACGGCACGGGGTTCGGCCCGGCCGAACGCGTACGGCCGGAGGGTTTCCCGATTCCGCAAACGCCCGCGTACAACATCGTGGATGCGGTGACGGTGCAGGTGGGCGAGGTGGTCACACCCGCGGGGAAGGCGTTCGCGGTGGTGGGACGCTGCGGAATCGATGCCGTACAGTTCCGGCTCAACAGCGCGGTAACGGGGACGCTGACGCTGCGGATTACCGTCAACGGCGCGGATAGCAATACACTGCTGCTCCCGGTGGGCTAGGGCTCGCGAGATTTTCGCCTGCCACCGCACGCTCGACCAAGGCCAAGCCCGTGGATTCGCTGCCAGGCCAACGCGGATCGTCTTGCCAGAAAGCCTTTCCCGTCCGGACATAGCGAGTTGGCAGGCGAAAGCGCCTGCCCCACGTATAGTGCGTGGACGGGTGGAGAAACTCCAGACTGCTCATGAACTTTGCTGTCCCATAAGCAGCGCGTGCATTCCCGCCGGGCTGGCGGCCTGCTCCACTGAGCCGCGCAGATAACTTACTGCACCGGGATCGTCACCGAGTTGGAGTTGACTCCGCCCTGCCTCAGCACGATCGGGGCGTCGCCGGCGAGGCCGGAAGGGACGGTGATCGCGACCTGATACAGGCCGGCGAAACCGGGCGAGGCGATGGAGTAAACAACCGTCGCGGGTTGTCCGCTAATGGTCGCAGTCACCGGGGCGGTGGTGTTGGAGATAACCGTTGGCGGAACCAAGGTGCCGGTGGGTTGCGTCGTAGAGGTCGCTCCCAGGCCGGTGCAATAGACCAGGATGATGTCGCCGGCGCGGGCGGCATTTCCCGGCCCGACCAGGCTGAAATCGGCGTTCTTGAGGACTGCCGCCGTGGGTGCGAAGAAGATGGCGGGCGCGTTGGCGGCTACGGTGACGTTGAACGAGGCGCTGGGCCCGACGGTGTTCTTCACGACGACTGGTTGCTGCCCCGCCGGCACGTCCACCGGGACCTGCGCGTTGATCTGTCCGGGTCCCATGTAGAGGATGGCGGCGTTCTTGCCACCGATGGTCACGGAGGTTCCGTTCAACGTAGAGGGCAGCACGCGGCCCGCCCACCCGCTGAGGCCGGTGGCCACCTTGACCAGGTTGCTCCCGAAGATGGAGATCAGGCCGCCGGGAGCCACCGTGGTGGCGTTCTTATCCAGGTTGGCGGAGATGGCGCCGCCAATGGTGGGCGACGCGCTCACGATGGGGGCGAGTTGGGCGCGCGCGCTGCCCGCCGGATCGGTGCTGGTATGGATGTTGGCGTAGTGATTCTCTGGATTGCTCACGATGTCGTTCAGGGTCGCGAGCGTGAGCAGTCCGGGGGTCCAATTGTAGTAGTTGCCGAAGCCGGTATCGCTCGAAAAATTCGCATCGTAGGTGGGGACCATCGGGATCGAGATGGGGCCGTTGGCGCCCTTGCCGGCGTCATGGATGTGCAGGCCGGTGAAGTTGGCGGGGCCGGACATACGGTAGTTCACGTCGAAGAAAACGGTACCGGCCGCCACCGAGCCATCCTCGTTACGCAGCGTGCGCACGGTGATCGTGGACGGCGCCGTGCCCTTGTTATTGACCGTGCCGGTCTCATTGGCTGAATCGAGCGTGATCGGGAAGGTCATTCTATCGGTGGTTCGCAATTGCGCGCGCATGATGCCACCGCCGTGCGCGTTGGTGTGAATGTTGATGTAGGTCGCCTGCGGGTTCGAAAATAAGAGAAGAAACGTGGATACCTGGGCTACGTTGGTAGTGTCGATCTCCGTGTAGTAGGGCCCGGCCACGCCGTTGCCGCTGGGGTCGACAAGCGTGCTGCTGGGGATCCCGCTGTTGATGACCACGGGGCCGTTGACGCCGGCCACTCCGAGATGAATGTGTAGGCCCGTGAAGTTGTTGGAATCGCCGATACGATAGTTGACGGATTGATAGGTCACGCCGGTGGCGAGTCCGCCATTGGCGTCGAAGGTTGCGAGCGCGACCACCAAGCCCATGCCGCTGGCGGACGGGGTCACCGCGGGTACCTCGTTATCGGAGCTCATGACGCCCATCAGCACGGTGCCGGTGGCCTTCTGCAACTGGCCGCGGATGATGCCTCCAGGAAAATCGGTGGTGTGGATGTTCACGTAAAACTGGGTGGGGTCGGTGAACAGACCGCGCAGCGCGGCGAGGGCGGCAGCGTTCGTGCCGTCGATTTGGGCGGGACGGTGGACGCTATCTCCGCCGGCCTTGATCGCCTGATTCGCGGCGGCGCTGAGACCGGTGTTGATGACCACGGGGCCGGCCACGGTGGGTCCGCCGGAGTGGATGTGGAGGCCGGTAGCCGTGTTATCGGTGGGCAGAGTGACGCGGACCAGAAAATCGACGGTTCCGCTGACGATTTGGCCGGAGCTGTCGCGGACCACGTGGGCGACCATGTCGGCCATCCCCTTGCCGTTGACGTTGACGGCGGGTACTTCGTTGGCCGGGAGCATAACCGCCCGGAAGTAGGCGATGTCGGCGGTCTGCGCAAGCAGCGACGCGGAAAAGAGCAAAAGACAGACTGGCAGTTTCCTCATAATGTCCAAAGAATACAGCAAACCTGTGTAGAGATTCCGCGCGGATTGCAGAGTTTACACGACTTACGGGAGTTAAACGTGGTGAGCGCACATTCTATAATGGCTTTATGTTCTTTCGTCGAGCGCGCGTGCTGAATCCCAGTTTTCAGGAACGGGTGAGTACTCTAGAGGGCGCCGGCTTCACGGTGACTGCGCAGGCGGGCGGCACAATCCGGGTGAGCCGCGGGGATTGCGCGGTGGACCTGAAGGAAGCCAACGGGGCGCTCCAGGTGGAGGATCGCGCGGGCGTGGCGATGGCCGGCGAGATTGCGGTGCTGGTGGACGGCGGATTCCAGAAATTCTTCCGCGCGCCCAGCGGGAAGAAGAAGCCGGCGCTGGCGGATGAACTCAAGGCGCTGCACGCTTTCGAAGCCGACCTCAAGGAAAGGCTCGGGCTCAAGAGCCTGTATAACGAAGGGCTGGGGACCGTCTCCACGCTCTACCAGTACGACCGCGTGAAGGATCGCGACCGCGGCGTCCCCAAGCGCATCTGGGAATAGGCGGAGCCTTCCCCTCTACTTCTTGACGGACGGAGCGGCTGGCGCCGACTGTTTGCGGACCTGCTCGAAGTACTGCTGCACGTAGGGTTGTAGCGCCACGGGGACTTCGTCGCGGCTGATTTCGGCGCCCCCCTGGGTGTGCTGCGCGCTCTTTTGCGCATAGGGCGTGCGCAGTTGCTGATTGGTGGTCTGCACTTCCACCGTGGCTTCGCCGCTGATGGTGGCGGAGCGCTTGCCCAGAATCTCGCTGATCTTGCCCATGGCGGCGAGTTGCTCGGCGTTGCGGATGCCCTTATCGCCATCCTGGCTACCGATGCCGCTGCCGGGCTGCTTGCTGGACTGCTCGGAATCGCTCTTGCCCTGACCCTTCCCCTGCTGCGCGTTCTCGGAATTCTTGGCTTCCTGGCCGTCCTCACCTTCCTGCCCATCCCCCTGCTGGCTGCCGTTCCGCGGTTGGCCATCCTTGCCGTTTTGCTGAGCGCCTTGCCGCGGCTTGCCTTGCGCGGACTTCTGGTCCTTGCCCTGTTGCGCCGAGCTTTGCTGGTTCTGCTGAGGTTTGGCTTTGGAGAGCAGATTTTGGAAGGCGTCCTTCATCTTGCTCATCAGGCTGGAACTTTCACTGGCGTTCTTGGGGTCCTGCTTCTCGCCGTTCGGCGGTTTCTCGCCCTTCCCGCCTTGGCTGTCGCCCTGCTGGCCGTTCTGGCTCTCTTCGCCGTTCTTTCCCGAGGCGGATGCGCCCTCGGAATCGGCATCGTCGGAGGCCATTTCGTTGTCGCTCTGCTCGCCGGGTTTCGGGACGGAGAAGGACTTGGCATCCATCTTGGCGATGGCGTCGGATTGGGCATCGCCGGGGGTCTGAACTTCCTGGTTGAGGTCCTGCTGGCCGGCGTTCTCCCGATCCTGATTCGCGGCGCTGCTGCCGTCGTCGGGCGTTTCGGGAGTCTGCTTGGCGTTGCGGCGCGCGTTGTTGGCTTGGTGGACAAGCTTGCCGCCGGTGAGCGATTCGGGCAGGAAACTGGCCAGAGGCTGCTTCAGGTCGAGACGGCGGGAAAGGCCGTAGCGCAGCGCAAACAGGCTGCCGGCCACCATCGCCAGGGCGGCCATCAGATAGACGGCGCGCGGCATGGCGTAGGGCACGGCGCGGCGCACATCGACGGATTGGGCGAGGCGGCCGGCCTCCTCAAACTGAGCGCGCCGGATATCGGGAGACACGCGCGCGCCGGGGTCGACTTGGCTGAAAAAGAGCGCGGTGGAGAGGTTGTCGGCAAGCCCGAGGCGCTGGTCGATAAGTTGGGCCACGGCGTAGGGCGACGGCAAATGCCGCTTCACACGGTAGATTCCGAAAGCGGCTGCGGCAAGGGGAATGGCGAGCGCCACCGGCCAGCTGAGAATCTGGGTACCAACGAGCAGTAACAGAATGAAGGAGACGAGCGCGGCACTGCCGGCATTCACCCCCTGGGTGAAGAGTTGGTTGCTTAGAATACGGCGCCTTGCCTGACGGACCAGATTTCCCACAGTCATTCCTCGGACGATTGCGTATGATTTCGCGGGGCGATGTTGTCCCGAAATGCTGAAATTACCTTAATCTTATCATTATCCCTCTCGCACGACGGCCTGCCGTTTCGGGCGTAAGATGGAATAGGACGGCCCGCTTCCGGGTAGGAGCCTCTCTTTGAACCAACGGCTGAAAGTTCTGATTGTAGATGACGAATCGAGCCAGCGCTCCGGCTTGGCGGCGATGGTATCGGCGTGGGGCATGACGCCTGAAACAGCGGCCGAGGGCAACGAAGCGCTGGCAAAGCTCAGCGAGTTTGCCGCCGATGTGATTCTGACCGATCTGAACATGCCCGGCTTGGACGGCTTCGGATTTTTACAGCGTCTGCGCGAAGGCGGCGACATGCCGCCGACCATTGTGCTGACGGCCTACGGGAACCTCGAGACCGCCGTGAAGACGGTGCACGAACTGGGGGCGTACTGGTTCCTGGAGAAGCCGATTCAACCCTCCTCGCTGGAGGTGCTGATCCGTCGCGCGGGCTCACACGCGGGGCTGCGCGCCGAGAAGCGCTTGCTGGAGCGCAACCTGGTTTATAAGGGATCGCTTGGTGAAATGGTGGGCATGGCGCCGCGGATGCAGGAGATTTTTGCGCTCTTGCAGCAAGCGGGGCCGAGCAAGGCGTGCGTGCTGATCACCGGCGAGAGCGGCACGGGCAAGGAACTGGTGGCGCGGACGCTGCATGCGCTGAGCCCGCGGCGGCAGGGGCCGTTCGTGGCGATTAACTGTGCGGCGCTGCCGGAGACGCTGATCGAAAGCGAACTGTTCGGGCACGAAAAGGGGTCGTTCACGGGAGCCACCGAACGGCGCGCGGGATGTTTCGAAGTGGCGCAGCACGGGACGCTGCTGTTGGACGAGATCGGCGAGATGCCGTTGCTGACGCAGGCCAAGCTGCTGCGCATTCTGGAGGATTCCAAAGTACGGCGGTTGGGCGGACGGGCCGAGTTTGAGGTCGATGTGCGGGTAGTGGCGGCGACCAACAAGGCGCCGGAGGAAGCGGTCAGCGGCGGGCATCTGCGCGAGGACCTTTTCTACCGGCTGAACGTATTCCACGTGCATCTGCCTCCGCTGCGCGAGCGCAAGGAAGACATCCCCGCGATGGTGGAGACGCTGATCGGGGACATGAACCGCAAGCACGAGTGCCGGGTCACGGAGGTCTCGGCGGAGGTGCTGGAATCGCTCGGACGGCACAACTGGCCGGGGAATGTGCGCGAACTGCGCAACGTGCTGGAGCGCGCGGTGATTCTGGCGGGCGAAGGAACCATTGAGGTGAAGAATCTGCCGGCGTTCCTGCGAGACCGGCCTGCCCTGGCGGGGGGTCTAGCCGGGGCCGCCGCGCCGGCTGCGGCGGCGGACGACGCGGATGCGGTGAAGTTTCAAATCGGCACCACGGTGGAAGAGGCGGAAAAGGGGCTAATTCTGCGCACACTGGAGCACACGCGGAATAACAAGACGCGGGCGGCGGAGATTCTGGGGATTAGCCTAAAGACCTTACACAATAAGTTGAAAGAGTACGGGTCGAAACAATTGGGAATCGGGGCATAAGTAAGCTTGACCCCGGTGGCGACCGCTGCCGTCGCGGCCTACCTGCCGGTGTGCAAGTTGTTGTGAATGGCGTATAGCGCCAGTTCCAGGCGGTCGGAAACGCCGAGCTTGTCGAAAATGTTGTGCAAGTGGTTCTTCACCGTCTGCTCGCTGATGAACATTTTTTCGGCCATTTCCTTGTTTTTGAAGCCCTGGGCCACCAGCGCCACTATTTCGCGCTCGCGCTGGCTGAGGGGGGAACGCTCGCGCTCGCGGACAGGCGGCGGGGGGGGGAAAGACCGCGCGGGAGCTTCTTCGTTGGCGACAAACTGGCGGATGACGGCGGCGGTGGTGTGGGAATCGAGCCAGATTTCGCCGGCGTGGACTTTACGGATACTCTTGATGAGTAATTCCGTAGCGGTCTGTTTCAAAACAATCCCGGAGGTCCCCAATTTCATTGCCTGAACAAATTCATTCTTATCGTCGGAAGCGGTGAGAACAATCACACGGGTTTTGTTTTTGGCGATCTGGAGACGCTGCAAAGTGGCCAAGCCGTCCAGGCCGGGCATCTTCAAGTCGAGCAGGAGAATATCGGGCTCGTGCTGTTGCAGGACATCCAGCACCTGGCGACCGTCCTCGGCTTGAGCGACCACTTCGAAATCTTCTTCCAAGGCAAGTAGACGGCATAGTCCATCGCGGAAAATCGGATGATCGTCAGCCACCACGATCCGGATCTTGGACGGCGTTCCCAAGCCGGAAGGTCCATTTGTACCCGTACTGTTCTCAGACATATACTATCCGTCCGTAATTGTAGAGTTCTAATAGTACCAAGTCCAACGATAGGACGGGGTAGCCGGGGTCTGAATACTGAAAACCGCGCATTCACCAGCTTGGAACTCACCCGTGAAACCCCTGGATTGCCTGCTCCGATCATTGTAGCCTAAAGCGGTAGGATTTTGGCTTCCGGGGGACCGTTCACGAATGGGAGCCCGGCTTTGATAAGGTTAGAGGACTATGAGCGAAGAATTGGGCGAAGTTGATTTTCAACGGTTTTGGCGACGCCTGCAACAGCTTGGGCTCAATGCTTACGAGTCGCGGTCGTACCTCGTGCTGCTGGGCCATCCGAAGTTCAAGGCGCTTGAACTGGCAGCCCGGGCCCACGTGCCGCGGCAGAAGATTTATGAAGTGCTGGATAGCCTGGTGGAAAAGGGCTTCGCACAGGTAGTCCAGGAGAAGACGAAGCTCTTCTCGGCGGTGGAACCCAGCCTGGCGATTCCCGGATATCTGGCTCGCAAGCGGCAGGTTCTGGAACAGGAACTCACCGACGACGGACGCGCCGGCGGAGCGCTGATCGACGACCTGAAATCGCTCTACGCCGAAGGTCAAGGCGGACGCGGCACGCTGGATTTCCTGCGCATTGTGACCGAACCGGCGCAAACCGGAGCTGAGTACCGCCGCATGCTGATGGAAGTGAAACACGAGTATCTGGAGTTTTCCCGGCCTCCCTACGCGGTGGATCCGTTGGACGAAAAGCTGGTAAAGCAGGCCGGCCTGAGCGGTGTGGTGTGCCGGTTGCTGTTGGAATCGGTGTCGTTGGACACCACCCACCGGCAGCGGCTGGTGGAATACGTGGAAAGCGGGGTACAGGTGCGGATTGCGGAATCGCTGCCCATGAAGCTCGCCGTGTTCGACGGGCAGAACGGGATGCTGGCGCTGCTGGACCCGGTGATCACGCGCCCCACGTGGACGGCCGTGGTATTCCAGCACGAAGGGATGGGCGAGGCGATGAAGGCGCTGTTCGAGGAGCGGTGGCGGCGCGGGACGGATCTATAAGTGGGACAGGCCTCCGGGCATCTCGGCGGCGATTAGGTATAGCGTAACGGCAGGCGGACCCAGAAAAACACCCGGGCCTGACCTACAGGGTGGGTTACGGCTCGAACCGGAGGCAGGCGCGGCCCAGATAGATCTCATCGCCGGGGCGCAGTTTTTCGCCGCGGCGATTGCCGGCGGGTACTTCGATGGAGCGGCCTTCGCGGAAGACGCGGGTGCCGAATTCGCTGCCATCGTCGCAGAGGCGGTAGTCGGCGGCGTCCAGCCGTATGTGCGCGTGCTTGCGGGACACGGTGGCGTTAACCTCGTCGGCGCCTTCTTCGAAGACCACATCGTTGCGGCGCACCACACGATGGTCGGCGTCGGTCAATTCGACCAAGCGGCCGATGTTGGTCCGGCTCCTTTCCAGCGTGTACTCGGGTTTCTCCGTCTTCCCTTTGACAAGGATCACGCGTCCGGTTGCGGGCAAGGCAACGGGCGCAGCCTGGGTCTTCACGGGCTCCAGGGAATACGCAATCTCAAACGCACGCAATCCGGCTTCGGCGGTGCGCACTTCGACGGAAAATCCGCGCGGCAGTTCGCACTCACTGCCTTCCATTGCCTCCCGGATGTCGGCACCGAGACGGTCACCGAAGGCGGCTTGCAGGATGGTGCGGCGCTCGGCTTCGGCGGACACCAGGGTCACCAAGACGCGCGCAAACGGGAACACGCGGCGCCCGCGGGCGACAACCTGGACCTTGCCTTCGACCTCCGCCAGAATGGCGCGATGCAGCAGCAGCAATTCGTTAGAATCGGCCGGGCCGAACATGCGCTCCGCGAAGCGATGGAACCCGCGCTCGATGGTTTTCTCGATTTCCGAAAAAAGGCTCATGGCTGAAGTCCCACCTGAATTAGCCCCATTTTAACTGCCGCGTTGACGATCTCCGCCGCGGCCGGCGCGGCCACCGCACCGCCGTACACTCCATTCTCCACCAGAACGGAGAAGGCGATCTTACGCGCCGCCCCACCGTACGGCGCGAAGCCGATGAACCAGGCGTGCGACGGCGCATCGGCAAGTTCCGCGGTGCCGGTCTTGCCTGCCACGGCGACGCTCGCCGCGCCGCGCCGTCCGGTGCCGGAGGTCACCACTTCCCGCATGAAGCGGCCCAGTGTTGCGGCCGCATCGGGGGGCAGGATGATGGCGGGGTGCGCCACGCGTCCGTTATTTTCGTCCGCCAGCCAACGGCCTTGCGGCATGGCGCCGCCATTGGCGACAGTAGCGGCCACGCGCGCCATCTGGAAGGGCGACGCCACCACCTCGCCCTGTCCGTAGGCCGATTGCGGGAGCGCCTTCTTCAACTCCGCGGCGGTATCCGGCGAGGCGGCGGCGATGCCGAGCAGCGTGGCCGTATCGTGCAAGGCGTCAGAGCCCACATCGTAGGTGCCCAACTGCGCGAAATAGGCGTTGCAGGAGACGATGAGGCCGCGCTCCAGATCGAGCGTGCCGTGGGGCGATTTATCCTGCACGTCGTCGCGGATGGGGCGCTTGGAACCCTTGAGGAAGTTGCCCACGCGGCCATCGGGCAGGCGCTCGCACTGGTAGTTCTTGTGGGCCAGTTGCGCGTCCTTGCGGAGGGCGGCCATGGCGGTGACTACCTTGAAGGTGGAGCCCGGCGGATAGAGACCGTAGCGCGCGCGGTCCAGGTAGGGATTGGCCTCGTCCTGCACGGTGCCCTCGACGGGCAGGGGGAAGCTGACGGCGGCCAGCAGATCTCCGGTGGCCGGGTCCATCACCACCGCCGCACCCTTGGTCTGGCCGGATAGCTTCAATTGATTGCGCAGGATCTCGGCGACTTTGACTTCGAAGCGCGCGTCAATCGACATGCGGACATCGCGCGGCCGATCCAGCACGCGGCGCACTTCGGGATGGTTAGGTTCGCGGCGGTGGCGCAACAGCGGGACCAGCTCGCGGTAATCGTAGCGCAGGACGCGATCCATTTTGCCGGTGGAGGGATTCCGGACTTCCACCAGCGTGGGCCGGTCGTCATAGCCGCGCAAGCGGCGCGCCGAATCGCGCTCCACGAAGCTGGTGTTGGTGGCGCCCCAGCGGGTGCGGGTGCGCAGATCGCCCAACAGGTCGAACAGGAGTCCGCCGAAGGGGTAGTGGCGGGATTCGGTGCGCGGGCAGGCTCGGTCGATATCGATGCCGAGGGCCTGGTACTCGGCGCGATGATTCTCGAGTTCGCCCCAATTGCTGGTGGCCAGCGGCAGTCCGTTGCGGTCGTAGATGGTGCCCTTGGGGATCTCGCGCATGATTTCCTGCAAGCGCGGATTGTACTGGTAGCGGCGGCCGCCATCGGCCTGTACGACCAGCGTGCCGGCGCCAATGGTGGGGCCGCTGCGGAAGACTTCGATGTAGGCGGCTTTACCCACAATCACGGCGGCGGCGATGGCGAAGAAGACGCCCGCGACGGTGAGCGGAAGGCGGAAGGGCTGGGTCGCAGTGGGCGCGGCCTGACCCCGCCCGACCGACAGCAGGATGCCGAACATCGCGAAATTGGCGAGCATGGCGGTGCGGCCGTAACTCAGGAAGGGGGTGACGACACCGGAGAGCGGCAGGACGCCGAGCGAGCCGCCAGCGATCAGCAGGATCTGGAGGGCGGTCGCGGCCCCGATGCCCGTGGCCAGGAAGAATTCGTAGTCGGAGCGCGCGCGCAAGGCGATGCGAAAACCGCGGTAGACCAGGAACGCGTACAGCGCGAAGACCGCCGCGATGCCAAGCCATCCCCACTGCTCGCCGAGCGCGGAGAGGATTAAGTCGGTATGCCCGGCGGGCACAAATTGCGGGTCGCCGCGGCCGATGCCAGTGCCGGCGATTCCGCCGGTGGCGTAGGCCCACAGCGAATGCGCCAGTTGGTCGCCGCCGTGCACCAGGTTGTCCCAGGGGGAAAGCCACATGGAGACGCGCTCGCCCACGGTATGCGGCACGCCCAGCAAGTAGCCGGCGGCGAAACCCGCGCCGAGCAGGGTGAGGCCGGCCAGCGGCACGAATATGCTGCCGCGGGCGACTCCGTAAAGGGTCAGAAACAGGCAGGCGAACACCAGCGCGGGGCCCATATCCTTTTGCAGAAAGAAGAACACCAGCGAGAGCGCGACCGAGACCAGCGCGGGCAGGGTGTACTCCACCGGCGGGATATCGATGCGCGAGGTCAGCGCGGCCAGGGTGGGGCGATTCTCGCGCGCGTGGCGCAGCACATCCCAACACTTGGCGAAATAGCCCGCCAAAAAGAACACCAGCAGCACGCGGATGATCTCCACCGGCTGGAAGCCGAACAGGTTCACCTTGGCGTCGCTGGTGCCGGGCCCGGAACCGAACAGCACCAGCAGCACGGAGAGCGCGAAGCTGGCCAGCAGCGGCACGAAACTCAGCTTGCCGGTAAGCCGTTGGTAATTGAAGCCGCTAAGCACGGCCAGCAGGATCGCGCCGCCCGCCGCGCCCTGCGCGAAATCCACGAACAGCAGGTTATCGCGCACCGGGTCGCGCAGGCTCACCATGAGGATCAACCCGATGCCAGAGAGCGCCAATAGCGCCGGCAGAAACATTTGGTCGCCCTGGAACCCGCGCAGGCTCCAGAACACATGCACCAGCCAGAACGCGGCGAAGAAGATGCCGCACCACAAATTGACGGCGCGCTCGAACTGCGCCGGCTTGCGCACCACCAGCAGCGGCTTCAACTGGCGAAATTGCTCGCTGGTCAGCAGCTTCTTATGCGCGATAGCGCCGACGTTCGGAAGGCTGCCCGTGAGGTAGTAGATTTCGCGCGCCGCCACGTCGCGCTCGCGGATCTTGGGGAAGAACGGGGCGAGCGCCGGGATCAACTCCTCGCGCCCGCCCAGCCCGTTCAGATTGAGCAGGCGCTTGGCGGACAGGCCGGCCTCAATCTCGGGGAGCCCCTGCGATTTGGCCCGGTGGACCTGGAACAATCCGGCAGCCACCAGGAGGCTCGCGACCATGGTGAACAGGAACTCGCGGCCGCGCCAGGCCGCGCGTAGTCCCGGGACGCCTCGTGCGGCGGCGCGCTCAACGGATCTGCTGCGGGTAAGGGCCATATCAGTGAGCGCCGGATTCGATCTGCTGCAACCGGAAATTCACGCTCTCCAGGCTGAGCCGCACGCGCACTACGTTGACGATCGACTTGCCCCAGGGCGAGATGCCCTGATACAGCTCTTCGGCGCGTTTAAAATCATCGGCGGCGCGCTGGATCTGGTCCTTCTCCGGCGGCAGCCCGCGCACGTTGCGCGAATCCCACCAGAGGCGGTCGGCGCGATCGCGATAGCCATCGGCAAGCAGCGATTTCTCTCGATTGCCCAGCGGGTAGCCGCGCTTCTGCGCCCGTTGCAGGGCTTCGTAACCTTTGTCGATATCCTTCAGGCCGTAGACATAGACGCGCGCCAGGCCGAGTTCGGGATCGGGCGATTTAGGCAGCAGCTTTTGCGCCTCATCGAACTTCTCCACGGCGAGACTGAGTTCCTGCGCGCTGCGATGGCTGGTGCCGTTGATGCGCGCCAGATGGCCTTCGCAGAGGCGGAGTCTGCCGCGGACACTATCGTCTGGGTCGATCGCCAGCGCGCGCGCGGCCATGGTGCGCGCGCGTTCCCACTCCTTCTCATAGACCAGCTGCGATTCGTTGTTGCGGTAGGTATCGATCACGTGGTCCGCCGCCGCGACAAACTTCTGCTTCACCACTTTTCGCGGTCCATGCAAAAGGAAAGACGAAGGATTGCCCTTGGAAAGTTCCGTCCATCTGGCCCAGATCTGGTCGAGGTCGGTAAGTTGTTCGGCTTCCACCTCGCGCGCCAGTTGCTGGCCGTGCTGATAGAGCAGATAGTTCGAGGCCAGGACCCACCCGCCGTACAGGACGCCGGCGAGGAGTAGAAACAACAGGACCTTGATGGTGACGCCGTAGGCGCCGGACCGCGGCGGCGCGGCCAGCTTGGTTTGTCGCGTGGCGTCCGCGGGGCCGGGGCGCGCAGACCTGCGCGTTTCCTCCCCGGGATCTGCCTGCCGCCCTCCTGCGGGCTCGCCGGGGAGCGCGGTGCGCCGCGTCTCCTCCCCCGCCGCATTTTCGCGCGGGCGGAAGGTGCGCCGCGTGGCGTCGAGATCTTCGCTCACCGCGGCTACCGGAGTGCCGGCCTGGAACGCTGCGAGATCGGCGCCGAACTCCCGGGCGGATGGGTAGCGCAGGTCCGGGTTCGGCGCCATGGACTTGATGAGGATGCGGCGGAGCGGCTCTGGGCAGGGATCTGGCGCCGGGGGCGGCGCGATGCGCGAGCGGATCATGCGTTCCAGCCGCTCGGTATTTTCGGCGTGGTAGGGCTGCATGCCGGTGACCATTTCGTGGAGCATGACGGCCAGCGACCACAAGTCGGAGCCCACATTGACCTGGCCCAGATCCAGCCGTTCCGGCGAAGCGTAGGGCACGCTGCCGAATTCGTTGCGCGTCAGGCGGCGCGACATCGAAAGCGCCTTGGCGATGCCGAAATCCAGCACGCGGACCTCACCGCGGGCATCGATGCGAATGTTCTTGGGCTTAATGTCGCCGTGGACCACGCCGCGGAAACTCTTGCCGTCGATGACGATTTCGAGATTGTGCGCGTTGTCCAGGGTCTTGGCGACGGCGATGGCGACGTCGGTGGCGAACCCGAGGGCAAGCGGGCCGCGGCGCATCAACTCCGCCAGATCCTGCCCGTCGATGTACTCCATGGCGACGAAGAAGAAGCCGTCGGCGTCGCCGCAGCCATAGACGCGAACCACGCGCGGGTCGATGGCGGCGAGGTGCGCCTGCAACTCGGCGCCGCGGCGTTCGGCTTCAATGGCGGCGGTGGTATCGGCGTCGCTGGCGTGCTCGATCAGCTTGAGCGCCACGGTGCTGCCGTTCTCGCGGTCCTGCGCGAGGTAGACGTCGGCCATCCCGCCGCGTCCCAGCTTGCGGACGATTTCGTACTTGCCGATTTTGCGGCTGGCGGGGGCGATCATGGGTTGGCCTCCCGCGGGAAGGTGGTGCCGCACGAGGGTGGCAATTCAACGCAGAGGCGCAGAGAGCGCAGCGTTAAGCGCAGAGAAAAGCATTGGCATGCGAAGAGTGAGCGGCCCCGACTTAGGGCGGGAGGGATCATGGGTTGGCCTCCCGCGGGAAAGTGGTGCCGCACGAGGGTGGCAATTCAACGCAGAGGCGCAGAGAGCGCAGCGTTAAGCGCAGAGAAAAGCATTGGCATGCGAAGAGTGAGCGGCCCCACGTTAGGGCGGGGGCGCTTCTCTGCGCTTCCTCTGCGAGCTCTGCGCCTCTGCGTTGAAGTCGCATTCCCGGGCGGTTCCAGCTTCTCCCAGTTGGGGCGGGGGCGATCATGGTTTGGCCTCTCCCGCGGGGCGCGCGGGGCGGGGCGGCCGCGCTGGGGCGCGAGACAATCCCAGGAAGAAGTTGAGTGCCTTAACGGTGTCCGTGGCGGGCGGTTCCAGCACGTTGCGGTCGAAGGTATTGCCCAGCAGCGATGGTTTGGCGCCATCGCGCGCGGCGACTCCCGCGCCCTTATTGGCCTGGATCAAATTGTGCGAAAGCCACGGGGCGGAGGGTCCGAGGATGAGCACGCCCTCGGCCAGGCAATCGCGGATCGCATTGGCGCGCAGCACGGGGCTTGAGCTGCCGCGAATCTCGATGCCGATGCCGGCGCC
>JANYAH010000115.1 GCA_025361425.1 Candidatus Solibacter sp.
GCCACACCGCCACCCATCCTTTAAGAGCATCTAGCAGCAGCGTGGCGATTCCGATTCCACGGCCGGCGCTGCGAAGGACGTTGGTTGCCCCGATATTGCCGCTGCCCATCGTACGGACGTCACGGCCCGTGAACCCCTTCACCAGCAGGTAGCCAAACGGTATGCCTCCAATGAGGTAGGCGGCGATTACAAGCAGCACGGGAATCATTCGTTTCCTAGTGGATAGCTGTCAAGCACTGAGTACACGGAGCCCTTCGGACCGGTCTTGCTGAGATAGAGGTGAAACGTCTCTGCCGTGAAGCGGCCAAAATCGACGCTCGGCAAGTGGGAGACGGCCTGTTTCAGCGGGAACAGATTGCCGCTTTCCGCAATCCGAGCCAGGGTGAGATGCGGCGAATAGGGATTGGTTTCCTTGGGAACGCCAATGCCAACCAGCGTCGCATCGGTATCCCGCGCCAGGGTGGGCAACGCATCGGAAGCCTGAATACCGCACCAGAAGATTCGCGGTGAATGGGGGTTCGGAAACCACCCTAGGCCGGCGATGGCAATGTCTATCTTGCCCGGTGGCGGCACCGTTCGAAGTTGGTCCTTCAACTGGTCCAGCTTTTCGTCCGGCCATTCGCCGATGAATTTGGTGGTCACGTGAAGGTTGGCCGGTGGGCTCCACTGAATCCGCGCGGCCGGCCTTAATCGGCGTAACAGCTCTTCGAGGTTGGCGACGACATCCCCCGGCAGATCCAGTCCCGTGAATAATCGCATTTGGCGCTTAATATTGTACAGTGCTCTGGGGCTGCAAACTCCCGCGATCGTTCTATGCCCGTTCCACGGTGGAGGTGGCGCGCGCCCTGCTCGGCAAGGTAGTGGTGCATGGAGCCACCGCCGGCATCATCGTGGAAACCGAAGCCTACCTGGGCGGCGAAGATCTGGCGGCCCACTCCGCCCGAGGCCAAAATGAGCGTACGCGCGTCATCTTCGGACCGCCGGGACACGCCTATATCTACTTGATTTACGGGATGTACGAGTGCCTCAATCTGGTGGCGGAACGGGACGGACGGCCGGGCTGCGTGCTGATTCGCGCGCTCGAACCCGTGGCCGGTGTGGCACTCATGCGGGCCCGGCGAGGGACCAGGCCGAAGCTGGAGCAACTGGCCAATGGTCCCGGGAAGCTCACGCTCGCCTTGGGGATCACGCGCGCGCTCAACGGGGCGGACGTCACGCGCGGCCCCCTGGTGGTGCGCGAGGCGACATGCGCGGATGAGATTGGGATTGAGGTCACACCGCGCATCGGGATCACGCGGTCGGCCGAACTGCCATTGCGCTTCGTGATGGCGGGCAATCGGTTCGTCAGTGGGAGACGGCGGCGATAGGTTGCAAGGGTGCGAAGAAGACGAGCGGCACTCGGATTTGCCAGGACGGGAGATTTTCCACTCGTCCACGTTGGCGTGGAGCCTTGCCAAATGCAGAAACTACAGGGACAGGCCGGGGGGGCGGCTGGGAGGCCTGTCCTACCGGGGCTGGGCGATCTCCTGGAACCAGAGCGACAGGACGAGTAGGGACCAGAGCCAGTGGCTATTGTCGCGGCGGCCGCTATCGTGTTCTTCGAGCAGGACGCGCAGGAACTCCGGTGAGACGATGCCGCGGTCCAGGAACTGTGCCGCGGTCACGTGGTCCCAGAGAAACTCGCGCAACGAACCGCGGAACCAATCGGCCAGAGGTACGCCGAAACCACACTTCGGGCGGTTGAGCAGTGCCGGCGGCAGCCGGTCGCCGAGCGCATCCAGCAAAATGCGCTTGCCCTGCCCGCCGGCCATTTTCCAGGCATGCGGAATGGTGGCGGCGAGTTCGGCCAATTCGTGGTCCAGCAACGGGCAGCGCACTTCCAGCGAATTCGCCATGGACATGCGATCCACCTTGACCAGCATGTCGCCGGTGAGGTTGGCGGTGGCCTCCCAGTACATTATTTGAGAGAGCGTGCCGGCGTCCTCGGGCAGGATGCAGTGGGGGAGGATGCGGGCCAGGAAGCCGCTCTCGGCGGGCATCATCCACTCCGGCCGCAGCAGGCGCGAACGCATGTGGTACGGCGCGTAGTTGAAGGCAAAGTAGCGGTCCAGGCCGTTGCGCCGCCCCATCATGTGGAGGAAATTCTTGCCATACGCGGAATAGGGCAGCCTGGCGGAGACCCAGGACATCAGCAGTCGCAACCGCTGCGGAACGCGGTCTAGCGGGCTGAGGCGCCGCGCCTGCTGCAAGCTGGTGTAGCCGCCGAACAGTTCGTCGCCGCCATCGCCGCTGAGCGCCACCTTGACGTGACGCGCGGCGAACTCGCTGACGATGAAGGTGGGTATGGCGGAAGAATCGGCGAATGGCTCGCCGAAGTGTTTGGTAAATTTCCGGATGATGCCGATGGAATCTGGCCGCACCACGATCTCATGATGATCGGTGGCGTACTTGCTGGCCACCATCTTGGCATAAGGCAGTTCGTTGAAGCGGCTTTCTTCGAAGCCGATGGAGAAGGTCTTGACCGGTTCCGGCGACTGGCGCGCCATGGATGCAACCACGGAACTGGAATCGATGCCACCGCTCAGGAAAGCGCCCAGCGGCACGTCGGCGATCATGCGGATGCGCACGGCTTCGTCGAACTTCTGGCGGACGCGGATGACGGCCTCGGCGTGCGTCAGGCCAGGCGCGGGTGCGGCAACAGGCACCGGCATCTGCCAGTAGCGGCCCTGCCGGACCGCGCCCCGCTGGTAGGTGAGCCAACCGCCGGCCGGAACGCGGCGGATGGCACGATAGGCGGTCAGCGGATCTGGAATGTAATTGAACTGGAAGTAGAGGCGGAGGGCGTCCGGGTCGGTTTCGAGGGGAACTCCGGCTTGGCGCAGGCAGGAGATTTCACTACCGAAATAGATGCCGGTGGGCAGTACGGCGTAGTATAGCGGCTTCTTGCCGAAGCGGTCGCGGGCCAGTAGGAGACGGCTCTGGCGGGCGTCCCAGATGGCGAAGGCGAACATGCCGCGGAGCCGCTGGAGGCCCTCCACGCCTTCCTGTTCGTAAAGGTGAACCAGAGTCTCGGTATCGCTGGCGGTCTGGAATTGGTGCCCGCGCGCGATGAGGTCCGCGCGCAATTCCTGGTAGTTGTAGATCTCGCCATTGAACACGATCCACACGGAGCCGTCCTCATTGGACATCGGCTGGTGGCCGGTGGAGAGATCGATGATGCTGAGGCGGCGCATGCCGATACCGCACCCGCGATCGACATACACGCCTTCGTCATCCGGACCACGATGGCGAATCTCGCCGCACATGGCCTGGACGAGCGCACGCTGGGCAGGTTGATCGAGATGCACAAAACCGGCAATGCCGCACATAGGAAGCCTGAAACGAAGGGGTACTCCTTCGAATCTAGCATCGCTGGCGGAGTGGGCGTTAACCGGGCCCGGCGCTTCCGCGGCACGGAGTGTCTGGTTGACAGGAACGAGGCGCCTGAGCCCTAATGAGTCATGACTGCGAGCTTCCCCGAACTGTATAAGGCCGGCATTTTGAAGGCGATCGAAACCGTCGAGTTGGAGAAGGTGGGCCAGGCCATCGACATCCTCACCCAGGCTCGGGATCGGGGCCGCCGCATCTTTGTGTGCGGCAACGGTGGCAGCGCATCCACCGCATCGCACTTTGTCTGCGATATGGTGAAGGGCGCCAGCTTCCAGCGCGACAAGCGCTTCCGCATCATGGCACTCACCGACTCCCTGCCCACGATTACGGCGTACGCCAATGACGTCGGCTACGACTGCGTCTTTGTCGAGCAGTTGAAGAACTTCGCGGAACCGGGCGATGTCGTGATGGCGATCAGCGGCTCCGGCAACTCCCCGAACGTCCTGCAGGCGGTGGAATACGCCAACTCGATCGGCTGCCGTACCATTGCCCTATCCGGCCGCGACGGCGGAAAACTCGGTGCCATGGCGCAGCTCAACCTACAGGCACTGGATCCGCACATGGGCCGCATTGAGGATGTGCATATGATCGTGATGCACATGATCTGCTACTACTTCATGGATGCGGAGAAACCTGCCGCCGTGGGGGCCTGAACGCGGTGATCGGAGCACCTGTCACTGCCCCGGCGAGAGACATTCCCAAGCATGGGTGATACCCCACGGAAAGACCGCAGGCACATTTGGTACGGGCTGCTGTCCACCGCGCTGGCGGCGGTGTTGCTGTATTACTCGCTCCGCGGAGTGGAATGGGCGCGTGTTTGGAGCACCATTACCCACGCCCGTTGGCAGTACCTGGCGGCTGCCTGCCTGATCACCTGCTGTTCCTTTTTCGTGCGCTCATATCGCTGGCGCATCCTGCTCAACACGGACGCCCACTTCGACGTGCCCACGGTATTCGTTGCGACCATGGCGGGCTATCTGGGCAATGCCTTCCTGCCGGCGCGGGCCGGGGAGTTTGTGCGGACATACATCATCAGCAGCCGCTCGTCCCTCAGCAAGACCTACGTACTGACCACGGCTCTGAGCGAGCGAATGGTGGACGCCATCGCGCTGGTGCTGGCCAGTTCGGTTGTGCTGCTTGGCGTCAACCCTAAGCCCGCCTGGCTGGGCGATGTAAGCCGCACCACCGCCGCGATCGCCGGCGTGGGGTTGCTGGCTATCGTGATCGTGCCACACACCGGGGATTTGGTCGAGAGGCTGCTTCGCCGGATTCCCATGCCCCTGGGACTGCGCGATCGACTGGTAGAGTTGGCCGCCCAGATTCTACTCGGCCTGCGAACGTTTCACAGCCCCAAGCGGCTGGCGGGGTTTGCTTTCTGGACCGTGGTGGTCTGGTCCCTGGACTGCGTTACCGTCATGGTGGGCACTCACGCCCTTGGGATGGACTTGCCGTTCCGGGTGGCGCTGCTTTTGTTGGCGGGCCTGGGGTTGGGAAGCGCGCTGCCCTCGACGCCCGGGTACGTGGGTATCTATCAGTTCGTTACGGTAAGCGTGCTGACCCCGTTCGGCGTCAGCCATGACGACGCACTGGCGTATAGCTTCGTCTCGCAAGCCTTGGGCTACGTGATGGTACTGATATTGGGCCTTCCAGCGCTGTACCGCGCCAAGGATTGGCGGCAGGCTATAGAAGCGGCTGCGCCAATACCGGCGAAATAAATCAACTGGTTTCAGCGGGTTGAGGCCCCAGTTACGGCGCGGAGCGTTTCTACCTAAAGATAAAGAACCTTCCAGCCGATACATAGGATGCAGCCCATGAGACGCACACTTCTGCTGGCCTTCTTCCTGAACCGCGCACTGCTGGCCGTAACGCCCGGACCCGACGCGGTCCCCTTATTCTTTATTCCCAATCAGGGTCAGGCTGCGTCCCCGGTGCGGTTTATGGTGAAGGGCTCCGGGCTCACCGCGCACCTGCTGCCCGGCGAAATTGAACTGCGGATTGCCGGCCTCCATGTGAGCATGCGCTTTGAGGGCGCCAACCCAGGGCACCGGGTAGAGGGGAATCAAGCGCTCCCCGGGCGGGTGAATTTTCTGACCGGCAGCGAGGCGGATTGGCGGGTCGACCTCCCGGTGTACGGGTCCGTAGTGTATCGGGAGCTTTACCCGGGGATCGACATGGAATATGGAGCCGCCGGCCGCTACCTGAAGTCGGAGTTCCTGGTGGCCGCGGGCGCCGACGCTTCGCGCATCCGCGTGCGGTACGTGGGCGCAGGGGACCCCTGGATCGATGGCGACGGATCGCTGGTGGTGCCAGTGGAGGGTACGGAACTCCGTGAGCGGGCGCCTTTGGTCTATCAAGAGCGTGCGGGGGTGAGGCAGTTGGTGGCCGGGCGGTTTCTGATTCACTCTGACGGCACGGTGGGGTTCTGGCTGGGCGATTACGATACGGCGCGCCCCCTGGTGATCGACCCGGTACTTTCCTACAGCACTTTGTTGGGCGGTTCGGGTTTCGATAGCGCGATGGCCCTGGCGGTGGATGCCAGCGGGTCGGCATACGTCGCCGGCTTCACGGATTCGGTCAACTTTCCGGCCACAAACCCAGTGCAAAACTTCAATGGCGGCGGAAACGATGTTTTCGTAGCTAAACTGAGTCCGGGCGGCAATGCTCTGGTGTACTGCACGTATCTGGGTGGATCCGCTGACGACCGGGCGTCCGCAATCGCGGTGGATGCGCAGGGCAGCGCCTACATTACGGGTTCCACCACCTCGCGGAATTTCCCGGTGCGCTTCGCGTTGCAGCCCAAGTTGGCGGGATATCGCAACGCTTTTGTCGTGAAGCTGAGTCCGGCGGGCAACAGTCTGGTTTACAGCACGTACCTGGGAGGCAACGCGTCCGACGCGGGCAACGGCATTGCCGTGGATGCCTCCGGGGCCGCCTATGTCGTGGGCGATACCACCTCGTTCAGCTTCCCCGCGAGCGGTCTCCAACGCGGCACCCATGGCGGTCAGGACGCCTTCGTGGCCAAACTCAGCGCGGATGGCGCGAGTTTGGTGTACAGCACCTACCTCGGCGGCAGCAGCGAAGACCACGGAGCCGCGATCGCCGTCGATAGCGGGGGCACCGTCTACGTGACGGGCGCGACCACTTCGACCGACTTTCCCGTTTTAAACGCCGCCCAGCGATACAATGCCGGCGGGCAGGATGCCTTCGTCACCCGCCTCAGCGCCGACGGTAACTATCTCCTGTTTAGCACCTATCTCGGCGGTAGCGGCGGAACCGTCATGTATCCCGAAATCGGACAAGCCATCGCGTTGGACATGAATGGGAACGCCTACGTCACCGGGGTGACGAGTTCGCCCAATTTCCCGCTGGCCGCCGCGCTGCAAACCACCCGCAAGGGCGCGTTGGACGCTTTCGTGACCAAGGTGAATCCGTCCGGAGCGACCGTGTACAGCACGTATCTGGGCGGGTCCAGCGTGGACGTGGGCAATGCCATCGCAGTGGATGCCGGCGGTGCTGCATACATAGTGGGATATACGATCTCGACCGATCTTGCGGTGGTGAACGCACTGCAAAGCGTCAATGCGGGTGAGTATGACGCATTCCTGGCTCGGCTGAGTCCGGCCGGAGACGTGGTGCACTATTTGAGCTATCTGGGGGGAAACGGTTCGGACTCGGCGACGGCAGTAGCCCTGGATCCCGCCGCGAATGTCTACCTGGCAGGCTACACGCTCTCGACGAATTTTCCGCTACGCAACGCCTACCAGGCGAGCAACGCAGGGAACTACGGCGGCTTCGTAGTAAAGATCGATTTCAGCGGACTGCAAACCACCGCGGTTCTGAGGATCGCCGCGACCCACACCGGGGGCTTTGTTCAAGGCGCGGCCAGCGCCGGCTACACCGTGACCGTGACCAATCAGCCCGCAGCGTGGGCGAGCACGGGCACGGTGACCGTGACGGACACGCTACCGGCAGGCTTGACGCTGGTGTCGATGACGGGCGCGGGTTGGGCGTGCGGCGGCAATTCGTGTGCGCGGAGCGACGCGCTGGCGGGCGGGGCGAGCTATCCGGCCATCACGGTTACGGTGGCCGTGAGTCTAAACGCGGCGTCGCCGCAAGTGAACTCAGTCACGGTATCGGGCGGAGGGTCGGATAGTGCTACTGCCACGGATTCGACACCCATCGGCATATCAGCGGTGCTGGGCATCGGTTCGACGCACGGTGGCAGCTTCACACAGGGGCAGAGCGGGACGTACACCGTCACGGTTTCGAACCGGGCGGGGGCCGGCGCGACCTCCGGGATTGTGACCGTGACTGAGACGGTGCCGGCAGGCTTGACGCTGGTGTCAATGGCCGGCTCCGGCTGGGCGTGCGGCGGCAACGCGTGTATGCGGAGTGACGCGCTGGCGGGCGGGGCGAGTTATCCGGCGATCGCTGTAACTGTCAATGTGGGCGCGAGTGCGGTGTCGCCGCAGGTGAACTCCGTGACGGTGTCGGGCGGAGGGGTGGCGAGCGCGACTGCCACCGACTCGACGAACTTGTCCTGCACGTATCAGTTGAGTGGGAATGCAGTGTACGGACCGTTGGCTGCGTCGGGTGCGGTCACGGTCACGGCGCTGGCGAGTTGTGGATGGACGGCAAGTGTCAACGTGAGCTGGCTGCATATCGCTGCCGCTCTCACCGGAAGCGGCAGCGCGCAATTAGGCTACTCGGTGGATGCCAACCCGACTTCTGTTCAGCGTTCCGGCGCTCTGACGGTTGCGAACCAGTCCATTACAGTGTTGCAGGGCGGCAGCGCGGGCCAAACCGGTGCGGGACTACGTTTTGTTCCCGCCACACCTTGCCGGATCGCGGATACTCGCAGCGCGTCAGGGCCTTTCGGCGGGCCGGCCGTAGGCCCCTCTGCCCTCCGCGATTTCGAGGTTCTGGCCAGCGCTTGCGGGATACCCGCTACTGCGCGGGCCTACTCCCTCAACCTCACCGTCGTGCCTTTGGGCCCCCTCGGCGCGCTGTATGTGTGGCCGGCCGGACAGCCCCAGCCCCCAGTAGCAAACCTAAGCTCCACGGACGGCCGAATCAAAGCCGACATGGCCATTGTGCCCGCCGGCGGGAACGGCGCGATTTCCGTTCTTGCCAGCGATCCCACCCATTTCATCGTGGATATCAACGGCTATTTTGTGCCCGCTGCCGGAACCGCCGATTTGGCCTTCTACCCCGTCACGCCGTGCCGTCTCGTCGAGACACGCATAGGAACGGGGCCCTTGGCCGGCCCCGCTATTGTACCCAGCCAAATTCGCGCGTTCCCGGTATTGTCGAGCCCGTGTAACATCCCTGCCGAGGCCCGGGCATACGCCCTTAACCTGACGGTAGTACCGTCGGCATCGTTCGGATTTCTGAGCATTTGGCCCGCGGGTTCGCCGCAGCCGGTGGTCTCCACGTTGAATGCACCCACCGGCGCCGTTACGGCAAATGCGGCCATTGTGCCGGCTGGAGCCAACGGCGCGATTGCGGTGATTGCGAGCCACGCCACCCAACTGGTCATCGATATCAACGGATACTTCGCGCCGCCCGGCACCGGCGGGTTACAGTTCTATCCACAGACGCCGTGCCGAATCGCCGACACCCGAAACTCCGATGGACACTTCGGCGGACCGCGGATGGAGAGCGCCTTGCGGCGCGATTTCCTGGTTACCGGCTCGAGTTGCGCCGTGCCGCTGACGGCCGCGGCGTACTCGCTGAATGCGACTGTCGTACCTCCCGCAGGTTTGGGTTTCCTCTCGTTGTGGGGTGCCGGCCCGCAGCCGGTGGTCTCCACACTGAATGCGGGCGATGGGGCCACTACGGCGAATTCCGCTCTCGTGCCTGCAGGATTCGGTGGATACGTGAGCGCCTTCTCCGCGAATCCTACCCATTTGCTCCTCGACATCAACGGGTATTTCGCGCCCTAGCCGGCTGCCTCGGGATGAGTGGCGGTCCAGGGCCGGCGTTTACCGCGGGAGAGCATTTTGCGTCACGCAGTCAAGTACAATAAGGGGTCTACCGTATTTTTGCGATTACGACGCTCCAGCTTGCCCCACTCGGCACGGAGTGGGGGTTATTCGATGTGGAACGGTGATTACGCTTTCCTGCTAACCAATCTCGTCAAGAAGGATTTCAAGGTTCGCTACCGCAACATGTCGCTGGGAATTTTCTGGTCCCTCTTGAATCCGCTGGTGACCATGGCGGTATTGACTTTGGTCTTCACTAAGTTTTTTCCGAGCAAGCAGACCGCTTTTCCCGTGTTCGTGCTCTGCGGCCTCGTGCCATTCAACTTCCTGACGCTCGCCTGGAGCAGCGGAACGGGTTCGCTGCTGGAGAACGCCGCGCTGATCAAGCGGGTTGCCGTGCCGCGCGAGATGGTTCCGGTTGCGACCGTGCTCGGAAATTGCGTACATCTGCTGATCCAGATCGGGCTCCTACTTGGCTTTACCCTTGCGTTTGGATTCGGCATCAACCGGAATTGGGTGTGGCTGCCATTTGTATGGCTGATGGAAATCATCTTCGTTTGCGGTCTCACCCTGATGTCGGCTGCCATTAACGTCTACGTCCGGGACACCCGATATGTGGTGGAGTCCATCAATACCGTACTGTTCTGGCTGGTGCCGATTTTTTACTCCTTCTCCGACATTCCGCCCAGGTTCCAGGAGCTCTTCTGGTATAACCCGGTGGCAGCCATGGTGATGGCCTTGCGCAATATTTTGATGAGCGCCATCCCGCCACCCACAAGCCTTCTGATCAAGCTCACTCTAATCTCATTTGCGATGTTCGGTCTGGGCTTCGCGATTTTCCGCAAGCTCAAAGCCGGCTTTTACGATTACCTCTGAAATGGCCCTGATCGAATTTGAGCACGTCTCCAAAACGTTCCACCACGCCGGCGGGGCCAAACTCCTGAGCGCCCACCTCGGAGCACGTCTCCGCTCGCGCACTGCGAAACTCGAAGTCTTCTACGCTCTCAAGGATGTTTCGTTCCAGGTGGAGCGCGGCGAATGCATGGCCATCGTCGGCGGCAATGGCGCCGGCAAGAGCACTCTCTTAAGCCTCGTGACCGGACTCTGCCAGCCCACGGAGGGGCGCATCCAGGTCAACGGAAGCGTTGCGGCGCTTCTCGAATTGGGCTCGGGATTCCATCCCGAACTTACCGGCGCGGAGAACATTCTCTTGAACGCATCCCTTCTGGGGTTAAGCCGCAAGAAGACCGAAGCATGTTTCGACGAGATCGTCGACTTCTCCGGGATCGTCGATTTCATCAACGAGCCGCTTCGCACTTACTCGAGCGGTATGATCATGCGCCTGGCGTTTTCGGTGGCCGTGCATGTGGACCCGGATATCCTGATTGTCGACGAAGTTCTCGCCGTGGGCGATCAGGCGTTTCAAGCCAAGTGCTTCGAGCGCATCGCGAAGTTCAAGCGCGCGGGCAAGACGCTGCTCTTCGTTTCCCACTCGGCGCAACTTGTCAAACAATTCTGCGACCGCACGCTCTGGCTCGACAAAGGGGAGGCCGTTCTGGTGGGCACGCCCGATGAGGTGTTGAACGCCTACTCCGGCAAATCCCTATAGCTGGCCCGCGCTCCGCCCCCGCGCCAGCGTCTCTTTGAGTTCGAACGCCGCTAAGCCCCAATCCTCGTGGTTGAAAATCATCGGCGCCCCCAACCGGCGCATCTGCGCCGCCATCGCCAGAATCTCGCCATTCTCGATGTAGGTAAGCCCTTTGGCCGCAATCCGCTCGAACAGCTTAGCCTGCCCCTCCGGCGTCCAGCCCGATCCGCTGCCGTGCTCGATGTGGTAAATCCGCATCGGATCCGAGAGCATCTCCTCGCGTGCGCCACCGTAGTGCGCCGCGAAACAGAAGAGCGAATCCAGGTTCATTGAGAACAGATCCATCTCGGCGTATCCCCGCAGGTCGAACCAATGCTCGCGCGCCATCAAGGTGAAATCGCCGCACCCGTTCGTGTGCAGAAAATCAGGCGCGGTCTGGTGCGGTTGCGGTGCGCAGGGCGCCGGGAGCGAGCTTGGCTGGGCGGCGCCACAGTAATACGCGCGAAACGGTCCGCTGGCCCCCAGTTCCAGCACGTGCGTGCGCCCCGCTTCCAGCCCCAGGTCCAGCCGCTGGACTCCGCGGCCTTCCAGAAGGAAACCCATAAGAGTCTTGCCGCCGCCGTTCCGAACCACGAATTCCGCGTGAACGTCGGTTTCCAGATCCACAAACAAGGGGCCGCCCTGTGCCAGCATTACCAGTTCGGAGCGTCCGTCGGAAAACCTCGCGCCCGTAGCCGGGTCGAAACGCCAGCCGCTGCCCCATGGTGGTTGGACCGCTTCCGCCGCTGCCGGAGTGGTATCTTGTTGCGTCCAGCCGCAGCGGAATACTTTCAACTCGACCGAGCATCCCAGACTGTCGTGGCACTCCAGGCGCAGAACCTGGGTGCGGCCGGGAGTGCGGCGCACCGCGAATTCGATGGTTGTTGGCCCGTTTGCCGGAGACTCTCCGGCCACCTGCCCTTCCGCATCCACCAGGCGGACGCAGGCCGCCGGCCCGCCGGCAGCCACTCCCGGTACTACCTGGAGTCTGAGACTGCCTTTCGCACCCGATGGCGCCAGTATCAACTCGGCGAAGCCGAATACGCGCCGGAACCCTTGGCCGCGGAAAGTATCGAGGGGTAGCCAGCCTACGCCCGGCGTCAGACCTGTACCGGGGAGAAAAATGTCACTGCCGATTGGCGCCTCAGCCCGCAAACTACGCAGAATGGGCCGCGCGTTGCGCACCATGCCGGTAAACCCGCCCCATTCGACGTAGAACTTCAACAGGCGGCGTAGCCTTGGCGAAACCGGCACGGTCAACCCAACCAGCGGTCCGCCCTCTGCCAGCTTCTGGATCAGATACATCAGCGTGTGCCAGAGCCTCGCCGCCCCCTGTGCCCGTTGGGCCGATTGAAGGCTGGTCTCCAATAACCGCGAACTAGTGGCTCGCGTTTCTTGGCTCCGCTCCCAATCGGCGTGGAACACGCGATAATTGAGCGGCCGGGGATCTCCGTTGATGCGCATGCTGCCACCCTGCGTCCGCAGACGCAGCAGTTTGGGGTACGGAGAGGCGAATTGGAGATGGAGCCGCTGCCGGCAGCCGAGGGTTTCGTGCGCCGTTTCGCCTTCCGCTTCGATCTCCAGTTGCAGGGGCAAGCCGCTGTTGGATGGACCAGGTTCGATGTCCAACACCAGGGCGAGTCCTGGCTCGGAAGGCCCTTCCAGGTGAAGTTCGGCGAGATCCCCCACCCAGCGGAAAACATCTGGGGGGACGCAACACTGCGGAGGATACCACCCGCGGCCGAAAAGGATACCCGAACCGATCGGAGCCACGTCCTGGGAGTTCAGTACCGGATGGCCGTCCGGCGTCACGTTGAAGGAGCCCTCCCTCCTGTTGATGCGGATCAGATGCGTTCCGCAGTAGGCGAGTTGCTCTTCCACCGGGGCATCCAGCGGAACGTCGCTCATCGCGTCGTAACGGTCAACCCGGTACATGCGGCCCCGTTCCAACCGCCGCGCCGCCAGATGCTCCGCCAATTCGTCCGAAAACAGGATGTCGATGTTGGTGGCCAGCACGAACTGCCCGCGGGCGCGCCGGATGCCGACATTCTTGGCGGCCATTTGATACAGCGGAAGGGAGTGGCCGTGGGGATATCTCGCATGCAACTCGGGCGGTACCTCAATGAAGCGGACTTCGCACGGTCCCAAATCCTCCGGCCACCGCAGCACGTCGATCAACCGGGGCCGGTCCGGCAGCGGATTCCACTCAACGACGATCAATTCCGACGGAATCCCGTAGCGCCGCGCCTGTTCGATCCAGCCCGCCACAAAAATCCGCATCCGGCCCACGAGGTTGCCGCCATGGTCGTCGTTGCGGGCCGTGACCACCACGGACAGATACGGTTCGCCGGTCAAGCTCACTATTCAGCCTTTGCCGTTAGACATAAGTGCCAACCGAAGGCGCGCTCCAGGGCGTGGAACAGCGCCCTGGGCATCCAGCGGAAGTACCAAAGAACCTTGTAGCGATGCTGCACGTACTCCGCAATGACATACGGGAAAATGTGGTCCACCACCACGTCCGTCGTCTGGAACCCATGCTCTTTCAGCCAACGCGTGCCTCCGGCGCGGGAGTAGCTATACGTTACCGGACAGCCGGTTTGCGCTTCGGAGCACTCCGCGATCAGGCCGTTCAGCTTCCAGAATTGGCCCTTGCCGTAGACGAACAAGATCCACAGCACCTTCCACGACCACCGGTTGTACACCATGATCTTCACGGTGCTTTGCGGCGTCACGTACTTGCGGATTTCGTCCAGCACCTTCCCCGGGGCCGGCGTGTGGTGAATCACGCCGAACGAGTACACCAGGTCGTAGGGCTCCACCGGCACCGAGGCGGAAAGCTCCTCCGCGTTGGCTTGTATGAACCGGATACGGTCCTCCAGCCCAAACACCTTGGCCCGCTGGAGCGCTAGTTCCAGCGATTTTTCCGTCAAATCCACCGCCGTAACTTGCGCTCCGTGGCGCGCGAAGTTGATGGTGTCCGTGCCGAGACCACAGCCGATCTCCAGCACCTTCTTGCCCTTCCAGCGTTTGAAATCCGCGAAGGCGGGAATATGCGATTCCACAAAATACTTCCGCGCTTCGACCTCATCGAAGTATTCCCTGGTGCCGACCGGTTTGGTGGAGTGCCGGATGTTACAGGGGCGCGCGTTCCAATAGTCGTGAACTTGCGCGATGGGCTTGTCTTGAAAGGTCTCTGTGGAATTGGGGTTTGTCATGATGCTGCTGGCAAGCTGCCGTGGACCCGATTATAACCGGATTAACCCGCGATTCGCTTCACCCGGCCGCTGCTGATGTTCCGGGTTCGGCCCGGCGGCCGGTTTTTGCCCTCTCCATTCACAAGCGCGCTAAAATGAGGCCTAACCTTCGCAACTTGCATCGAGAAACGCGGCTGGACAGCCGATGGCATGAACCTGCCACGCAAAATTTTCAGACAATTTCTTCGGCTGGACAGGCTTGTGTCCACAGCCTATCTCGCCTGCCTCATCGTATTCGCGTATCGCTACATGCGCCCGATGCTCTTCCGCACCTGGTTTTTCAGTTCGGACGAATATGTTTTTGCCGCCGAAGTGATGCGCTTTTCAAATTTGGATTTTCATCAACAGTTTTTCGACAATCCCGGGACGCCCTTCATGATGCTGGACTCTCTGATCTGGGCCATCGTCTATGCAGCTACGTGGGCAATGGGATTCATTTCCGCGGAGACCCGGATCGGATTATTCACGTACCACAACATGCCGCTGTTGTTTGCGGTCATGCGGGCGACCACCTTGGCCTTCTTTCTTCTCTCGCCGATTCTCCTGTTCTGGCTGTGCGCCAAGTTGACCAACAAGGCTACCGCCGCAATTGCCTCGCTGCTGTTGGTGATGTCGCCGATCTACACTTCCTATAGCTCATTCGTTCGCACCGAGTCACTTGCCATGGTTCTGGTTCTGGCCGCACTGCTCTGGTTGAATCGGGGGATTGAGCGGGGCAGCGACGATTTTGAAAGGCCGCCCGGGATTCGGGATTACGCCACTGTTGCGGGGATTCTGGCCGGTGTCGCCGCGGGGGCGAGGCTCCATTCCATGACCGCGGTGTTGCCCGTGCTCGCGATCACGCTGTGGCTGAACAAGCCGATCCGGCAACCGGCGTATCCTGCATGGATCTTGCGGTGGAGCCGCTACGCGCTGCCCGCGTTGTGGGTGGCCGCGGTTTTGCTCTTGATTTTCATGAGAGTGACAGCGGCCGCGTTTCCGGCAGCCGTGCGGCTGTTCTCCGGTGCGGCGCTGGGATTGATTGGCGGGTCCGTATTCGCGTTCCTGCTGTACCGGCACCCCAGGACGAAGCCCCTCGTGGTGCGGATTCTTAGCCCCGATCACGTGAAGCTTCTGGTGGGTTTCGGCGCGGGTCTCGTTCTAGGCAATCCAACCGTTTTTTGGCAACGAGCGCATTTCTTCCAAAGCCTCCAGATGTACAGCGGCTATTTGGACCGGGACAGGCTGCACTGGCCATTTGTGCAGAACCTCAAGTGGTACGTCGGCCATTATCTCGACATCATAGCCCCGGACCGGCTCACGTGGGTCCTACTCTGTCTGGGATGCATCACCATCCTGGCCGCGCGCGACCGCAAGTTACTTCCGTACCTTTTGGGGGCCGGCTTATTCTTTTTCTCCAAGCCGCTCACGGTTGTAGCCGCGCCGCATCACGTCATTCTGTGGCTCCCGTTCTTCTTTGTGGTATGCGCGTACCCAGTGGGCAAACTCTGCGAGTTGCTGTCCGACCGTCTCCCCTATGGCAACGCTTGGGCTACCGCCGCCCTGGCGTGCGTGCTGTTCTTCTCGTTCACCCATCTCACGGCCGGACCCAGCACGGCGTCAGCCAACGCGCTGGTCTCCGAAGCCCGCCTGCATAACATTGAGCGGGCGACCGGGTGGATCAAGACGCACGCCGAGCCAAAAGCCACGGTGGCGATCAGCTACTTCTGCTTCAACCCGGACACCTTTTACGCCTGGCTGGCTCAACTGCGGGTGCCGCTGCCGCCGGAGGCATTCGACGGGCGTGAGTACCTGATTTGGTGGGGGCATGCGTCCGTCTTGCGGGGCAAGACCGGGTACGCGTGTGCCACTAGATCCGACGTGATTTCGATGAAGACGAATCTCGACTTCGCCTCTCCGGGAGAAGGTACCGACCCCTACACGGATCTTCGTTTCACACCTGCTGTCTCCTTCGGCTCGGGCGCCGACGAGGTGGATCTTTTCCGGTTCGATTATCGATGATCGATGCGGCGCATGCCCACACTAAAAGGAGCGGATGGCCCCTTACACTTCCGGCGCCACGGATACCGAAGATTTCCGCTCTCCACGAGTGCCGAGCGTTAAGTAGTGCTCGATGGCCCCGGCCACCTCCCTAGGCAGCACACGCCAGCAATCGAGCACCGTGATGTGCCCGCTGGTGCGCTGGAACGCTTGGAGTGGCAACTCCTGAAACTCCGCCCACGGCGTCGTTATCGCCAGCACATCTGCCTGTTGTACGCACTGCGCGGCGCTCGCCGCAAAAATCACGTCCCCAGTCAGCACACGCTTGGCGTTTTCCATGGCGGCCGGATCGTACACCACCACCCGCGCGCCGGCTGCCAGCAGGGTTTGGGCGATCGCGGCGCCCTGCGACTCCTCCATCACTTCCGTATCCGCCTTGTAAGAGAGCCCCAACACGCCGGCAGTTCCGCCTTCCGGCAAATGCGACAGGACCAGTTTCGCCAGGCGCGGCACTTGCCGCTTGTTTATGGCATCTGTCGCTTCCGCTAGCAGCGCGGGAACGCCATTGTCCCGGGCCAGAACGGAAAATGCCACGTTATCGCGGGGAAAACATGGGCCGCCGTATCCCAGGGCGCCCCTCAGGTACTTCGGTCCGATCCGCGTATCGCAGCCCAGCGCCGCCGTCACCACGTCCGAGTCCGCCTCGGGGAGCGTCTCGCAGATCTCCGCCAGCATGTTGGCGTAAGAGATTTTCGTCGTGACGAACGTGTTCACCGAAAGCTTTGTCAGTTCCGCGTTCACATGATTCATGCGCTGAATCCGCGGATTACTTTCGCACACGCCGGTGTACAACTCCTCCAGGACCCCGCCCGACCGTGCATCCGATTCGCCGATCAGGATCATGTCCGGCTTCAACATATCGCGCACCACGCTGCCCAGCGCGATAAACTCCGGGTTGTAGCACAGGCCGAAATCCTTTGGGCACTGCTTGCCGGAATACTTACGCAAGGCCGGCAGCAATTCTCCGCTCACCGACCCGGGCATCACCGTGCTGGAGAGCACCACCAGGTGCCAGGACTGCTTCTTGCGAAGCGCCGCGCCGATTTGTTCAGCCGCCTGCAGCACGAACTCCATCGAAAACCGGCCGTCGCTGCCGGAAGGCGTCGGCACGATGATGAAGGTCACGTCGGTTGCCAGGATGGCTTCTTCGTAACTCTGCGTAGCCGTCAACCGCCCGCGGTTGGCCGCAATCATCTCCGTCAGGTGCGGTTCGTTGACCGGGGCCCGGCCTTCCTGGATCGCTTTCACATACAGCGGGTTGATATCCACACCAACCACGGTGTGTCCTTTGTATGCCATCACTGCCGCCATGGGAGCGCCCAGTTTCCCCAGGCCGATGATCGATAGCTTCATTTGGGTGCTTATTCCTGTCGTACGATAGGCATCCGCCAGCCGGTGCCGAAGGCGCGCGACGTCACCTTCAAAACCGGGGCAGCCTGTTTCCTCTTGAACTCCGCGATGCGCACCAGGCGGAGAACCCGGCGGACCGTGTCCTCATCATAGCCTTCCGCGATGATTTCCTCCGCGCTGCGGCATTGCTCCACGTGCAATTCCAGAATTTCGTCCAGCAGATCATAGGGCGGCAGGCTGTCCTGGTCGGTCTGATCCGGCCGCAACTCGGCGGAAGGCGCTTTCGTGATGGTCGATTGCGGAATCGCCCGGCCAACCTGGTTGCGCCATCGCGACACCCGGTACACCATCGTCTTCGGCAGGTCCGCGATCACCGCCAGCCCGCCGTTCATGTCGCCATACAGCGTGCAGTACCCCACCGACATCTCGCTCTTATTGCCCGTGGTCAGCAGCAGCGACCCGAACTTGTTGGAGAGCGCCATCAGCAGATTGCCGCGGATGCGCGATTGGATGTTCTCCTCGGTCACGTCCGGATTCAATCCGGCGAAGGCGTCGGCCAGCACGCCATCGTAGGTCTTCACGATCTCCGAAATCGGTAGCAGCATGGTCCGGATGCCCAGGTTGCGGGCCAGTTCCACCGAATCGTCGACGCTTCCCTGGCTCGAATAACGCGAAGGCATCATCACACCCAGGACGTTGTCCGGACCCATGGCATCGGCCGCAATCGCCGCTGTCAGGGCTGAATCGATTCCGCCGGAGAGCCCCAGCAGAACCTTACAGAATCGCGTCTTCCGGGCATAATCGCGCACTCCCAGCACCAGTGCGTTCCAGATCTCCGCCTCGGGCAGAAAATCGTCGTTCGCGATCTCGCCTATCCCGGCCAGCAGATCCACCGCCAGTACGTCCTCTTCGAAGCCTTTGGCGCGCGCAAACAGCTTGCCCCGCGCATCGAAGACGCTGCTGCGGCCGTCGAAAATCAGGTCGTCGTTGGCCCCTACCTGGTTGACGATCGCTACCGGCAGACCATACTTCCGCGCCATGTGCCCGAGCATCTCCTCGCGCAATGTGTGCTTGCCCACCGTGAAGGGCGACGCCGAGAGATTCACGATCGCCTGCGCGCCCGCCTTGGCCAGAGCCTCGATGGGATCCTGGTGATAGCGCCGCCGCTTCCAGAAATCGTGGTCGTTCCAAACGTCTTCGCAGATGCTGATGCCCAGCCGCACGCCGTTCAATTCCAGAAGCTGCGTCCCTTGATACGGCTCAAAGTAACGGTCTTCATCGAAGACATCGTAGGTCGGCAAGAGCGATTTGTGAAACGCCTGTCCCACCGCTCCGTCCCGCAGCAGCACCGCGCTGTTGTACAACGGGCGCCCCACGTCCGCCGGATTCGGCGTTGCCACGCCCACCAGCAGGGGCGGCGTGTCCTTCAGTTCCGCGGCAATGTGCCGCAGTTTCTCGCAACTGCGGCGAATGAAGCCCTGGTTCATCAGCAGATCCCGCGGAAGATAGCCCATCAGCGCCAACTCGGGCGTGACAATAAGGTCCGCTCCCCGAGCCTGTGCCGAACGAGCACCCCGGATGATGAGCGAGGCGTTCCCATCCAGGTCGCCTGCCGTTGGGTTAATCTGAAGAAGCGCTAAACGCAAACCAATATACCTGTCCCGTAAAAATAGAATTCAGAGTCGAATTCTCGCGAAAATTGCGGGCTTCGCCCTAGTGTAACAACAAGTTCCAGCTCCTGCCTCTGATATAGTGGGGGTATCCGTGGATTTCGCCTCCGCTCCCTTGGTTTCCGTCGTGACGCCGTCTTTCAATATGGCGCGCTACCTCCCGGAAACCCTCGACAGCATCCTCGCCCAGGACTACTCCAATATCGAAGTCATCGTGGTCGATGGTGGATCGACCGACCAGACTCCCCAAATTTTAGCCGGTTACGGAAACCGCATCCGCTCCATCACTGGCGACGACAAGGGGCCCTCCGATGCCGCGCACCAAGGTTTTCTCCAGGCCCGCGGTAAAATTTTCGTCTGGCTCAACGCCGACGACACGTTTCTCCCCGGCGCCATCCGTACCGCTGCCGCGTACCTGACCGCCCACCCGGAAATTGACGTCGCGTATGGCGAAGCCTGGTGGATCGACGGGAACGGGCGCACCATCACCCGCTACCCCACGCTGCCTTGGGATCCCAAGGTCCTCGAACGCGACTGCTTCATCTGCCAGCCGGCCGCCTTCATCCGCGCCTCGTCCTACCGCCGCTGCCCTCTCGACCCCGATATTAACCGCTCCTTCGACTACGATCTCTGGATTCGCATGGCGAAGCAGGGTTTTCATTTCGGCGCCATCCCGGACTATCTGGCCAACTCCCGCATGCACTCCGGCGCCAAGACCATCTACGAGCGCGAGGCTGTCTTCCACGCTTCCATCGACTTGCTCAAGCGCCACTACGGCTACGTGCCGCTCTCCTGGGTCTTCGGCTATGCCACCTGGCGCAGCGACGGCCGCGACCAGTTCTTCCAACCGCTCCGCCCCACCGCCCGCAACTACCTAGCCTCGCTCCCCGCAGGTTTGCGGCTCAATTCGTCGAGCCGTTTCCGCTTCTTCGCCGAGTGGCTTACCGCGCCGATTCGGAAGTTCCTGACGTAGACCTTATCTTGGGTCCACCTGCCTACGCCAACGCTTATATGCGGCTCTTCCGTTGTCCATCGCGCAAGCGTACACTCACCAATTTCCGGTAGGGCCCCCACCGTGTACTTGGCTACGGGTACAGTTTGGGATGCTCCTGCCGCATCTCCTCTGCCTGTGCGCGCGCGCTCTTGATCTGGATCAGCGGGCCCGTGCCGATGCCCGGACAATATTTGGCCGTCTTCAGCCACACCTTCGGGCTATCCACCAATTCGGGCCAGAATGGAAAAATCCGGCACTGGGTGGGCTTCGCCGGATGGATCCCGCAGCCGCCCTCGTGCAGGAAGTGACAGTGCGTGCGGCGCGGCACCCGCAGCCGCATACGGTTGCGCGTCCGGTGCACATACTGACGCTCGAATCGAGCCGCGGTCATCCCGACGAAGTTTGCCGCACGCAACAGATCCGCCTCCGACAGGTAGACAAACCCCTGCTGACGGCAGCATTCCGTGCATCCCGGCTGGCACTCAAACCGTATTCTTTGCGCCACCGTATCATTATGGTCTGTAACGCGAGTGCTATTTGTGATATATTTCCTGGGTCTAGTCGGGGAGGAATGCGTATGTCCACTGTCAGTGACATTGTGCGCCAACGTGAGCTATTCAGGGCCGAAGAACAACATTCCGTAGCGGAAGTGGCCCGGAAAATGACGGACCTCCATGTCGGCGCCATCCTGGTCTTTAACGGGGACCAATTGCGCGGCGTCTTCAGCGAGCGCGATATCATGAAGCGCGTCGTGGTGGAGCGCTGCGACCCCGAACGCACGCCAGTGGGCCTCGTCATGAGCACCGACGTGGTCACGATTGACGAATTGGCCAGCCTGGAAGCAGCCATGGAAGCCATGCAGTCCCACAATTGCCGCCACTTGCCGGTCACGCGCGGCGGTCAGGTGGTGGCCTTTCTCTCCATGCGCGACCTCATGAATTTCGAACTGGCTCAAAAAACAGAAGAAATCCACCACATGCGCGCATACATCAGTAACGCGTGACCACTGGAATCATCGTCTTCGCCCACGGCTCCCGAATCGAGCCGGCCAACCAGGCCGTCCGCTCGGCAGCGGCGGACCTTGCCCGCGCCGGCGACTACCCCAACGTGGAAGCCGCCTTCCTGGAACTCGGCCGTCCCGGTATGGAAGAGGCTGCCGATCTGCTGGTCGCCCGGGGGGTGGAGCGGATCGTGATCATCCCCTACTTCCTCACTCCGGGAATGCACCTGGAGCGCGACATGCCCGCACTTGTGGAACGTATCTCCAAGAAAAACAAAGGTATACAGGTACTTGTTACGGCTTCGTTGGACGGCCACCCGGGACTCGTACAGATTCTCACGGACCGGGCACTTGCTGCCTTGGTTGAGCCTCATACACTCAAATAATACTTGACAACAACCCACTAAACTTTGATAATGAGGTTGTACTAAGCCGCCCCCTTCGGCGGCGCGCCATCGTAAGAATTTAATTAAGATCGAGGGAGCATACAGACAAATGGGAAAGATTATTGGCATCGATTTGGGCACGACGAACTCGTGTGTCGCCGTGATGGAAGCCGGACAGCCGACGGTGATTGCAAATCAGGAAGGCAATCGCACGACTCCGTCCGTTGTGGCGTTTACGAAGAGTGGGGAGCGGTTGGTCGGGCAGGTGGCCAAACGGCAGGCCATCACCAACCCCGAAAACACAATTTTCTCCATCAAGCGTTTCATGGGGCGCCGCTACGACGAAGTCAACGAAGAGATGAAGATGGTCCCTTATAAGGCGGTCCGCGGTGAGAACGCCGACGCCCGCGTGGACATCTCCGGCAAGAAGTACTCCCCGCCCGAAATTTCGGCGATGATCCTGACCAAACTGAAGGAAGCGGCCGAGGCCTACCTGGGGGAAAAGGTCACCCAGGCGGTGATCACCGTCCCGGCCTACTTCAACGACGCGCAGCGCCAGTCCACCAAGGACGCCGGCAAGATCGCCGGTCTGGAAGTGTTACGCATCATCAACGAACCCACCGCGGCCGCGCTGGCTTACGGGCTCGATAAGAAAAAGAACGAAACCATCGCTGTCTACGATTTCGGCGGGGGCACGTTCGATATCTCGATTCTCGAAGTGGGTGAAGGCCTGGTCGAAGTCAAATCGACCAACGGCGATACCCACCTGGGCGGCGACAACATCGACCAGCGCATCATCGATTGGATCGTCGGCGAGTTCAAGAAGGAGAACGGCATCGACCTCTCCAAGGACCAGATGGCCTTGCAGCGCCTCAAAGAGGCTGCCGAAAAGGCCAAGATGGAGCTGTCCACCCTGCTCGAAACCGACATCAATCTGCCCTTTGTCACGGCCGACGCCACAGGTCCCAAGCACTTGCAGATGAAGTTGACCCGGGCGCGCTTCGAGCAGATGGTGGAGGACATTCTCCAGCGTTCCATGGGCCCGTGCAAACAGGCCATGACCGACGCCAACGTCACCCCGTCACAGATCGATGAAGTGGTGATGGTTGGCGGGCAGACCCGCATGCCGCGCATCCAGGCTCTGGTGCGCGAGCTCTTCCAGCGCGATCCGCATCAGGGCGTGAACCCCGACGAAGTGGTCGCCATTGGAGCCGCCGTTCAGGGCGGTGTACTCGGCGGCGAAGTCAAGGACGTCCTGCTGCTGGACGTTACCCCGCTTTCGCTGGGTATCGAAACCATGGGCGGCGTCTTCACCAAGCTGATCGAGCGCAATACCACCATTCCCACCCGCAAGAGCGAGGTCTTCTCCACGGCCAGCGAAAACCAGCCGTCGGTGGAGATTAAGGTCCATCAGGGTGAGCGCGCCATGGCCCGCGACAACCGCCTGCTGGGCGTCTTCCAGCTGGGCAATATCCCGCCGGCCCCCCGCGGTGTGCCACAAATCGAAGTCACCTTCGATATCGATGCCAACGGCATCCTCAACGTGACCGCCAAGGATCGCGGCACCAACAACGAACAGAAGATCACCATCACCAGCTCGAGCGGCCTGTCCAAGGATGAGGTCGAGAAAATGGCGCGCGACGCCGAAACCAATTCCGCCGAGGACCGCAAGCTCAAGGACACCATCGACGCCCGCAATCGCGCCGATGCCATGGTGTACAACGTCGAGAAGACGCTGAAGGAGCACCGCGCCAAGGTCGGCGAAGCCGAAGCCAAAGAGATTGAAGCCGCTCTCGAAGAGGCCAAGAAAACCCTCACGGAGAACGACGCGGATAAGATTAACGCGGCCGTCGATCGCCTGACCACCGCCAGCCACAAACTGGCCGAAGCCATGTACAAGAGCACCAGCCAGCCCGGTGCGCAGCAGGCGCCCACCGAAGGTCAACCCAAGCCCGAAGACAAAGGCAAGGACAACGTAGTCGACGCCGAATTTGTCGATGTCGACGACAAGAAGTAAACCCGCGCAGGAGCCTTGCGCCCTTTTTTAGGGGCGCAAGGCCGCGCGTTTCAAACCTATGGCGACTCCTAAGCACGACTACTACGAAACGCTGGGCGTACCGCGCAAAGCCGTTGCGGAGGAGATCCGCAAGGCTTATCGCAAGCTCGCCCGCAAATACCACCCCGACCTCAACCCGGGTGACAAATCCTCCGAAGAGCGCTTCAAGAACGTGCAGGAAGCCTACGACGTTCTTAGTGACGCCAAGAAGCGTCCCATGTACGACCAGTTCGGTTTCTACTCCGAAAGCGGCTATGCCGGCGCCGGCGCGCCGGGTGCCTCGGGAAGCGGTGCGCCGCGCGGTTCCCAATTCGATTTCAGCGGCTTCGACTTTTCCGATTTCGCGTCCGGTCAAGGCGGCGCGGCGTCCGGGGGACGCCGTCCCGAAGGGGCGGGGGCAGGGGCGGGCGGTTTCCGCGACATCTTTTCGCAGTTCTTCGGCGGTCGCGACGAAGCCGCCCACGCCGCAGCTGAAAAGGGCGGCGATCTCGAGTACGTCATGAATATCGATTTCTGGCAGGCCATCAAGGGCACCCAGGCGCGTGTCAATATTACGCGCTACGACGTTTGCGATACCTGCCGCGGCTCGGGTTCCAGCGGCGGCGGCGAATCCGCCTGCCAACAGTGCCAAGGTTCGGGACACGTCAGCCAGATGGCGGGCGCCATGAAGTTCAACCTCACCTGCCCGCGATGCGGCGGTACGGGCAAACTGCGTAACTCCTGCCCCGGCTGCGGGGGCGAGGGACGCGTTACCCACACCGAGAGCGTGGATATCCGCATTCCGCCGGGCGCGCGCGACGGTTCCCGGCTGCGCGTCCCCGGCAAAGGCAACGCCGGCACCATGGGCGCCGCTGCGGGCGATCTCTACATCACTACCAAAGTGGAGGTTCATCCGTTCTTCAATCGCGAAGGGGACAATATTGAAATTACCGTGCCCGTCGCTGTCTGGGAGGCGGCTCTGGGCGCCAAAATCGAGGTGCCGACCATTGACGGCCGTACCCTGCTGAAGATCCCGCAGGGCACTACCAACGCCCAGAGGTTCCGTTTACGCGAGAAGGGCGTGCTCAACTTGCGCACCAACCAGCGGGGCGACCAGATTGTCGAAGTCTCTATCGCCGCACCCGAACCGCGCGACGAGCGCACCCGCGAAATCCTGCGCGAACTCTCCACACTTCACCCCGAGGACCCGCGGGCCGAAATGTGGGCCAAGGTCTGATATGGCAAAGGTGAAATCCAAAGCGGCCTACATGATTTCCGTGGTGGCGGAGCAGTACGAGATCCATCCCCAGACGCTCCGCCTCTATGAGCGCGAAGGCCTGCTCAAGCCTTCGCGCAGCGAAGGCAACACGCGCCTGTATACCCCGGAAGATCTGGTACGGCTGGAGGTGATCCTTCACCTGACGCGCGATCTCGGCGTCAATCTCGCCGGCGTGGAGATCATCCTGAACATGCGCGAAAAGATGAGCGATATGCAGTCGCAAATTCAGGAGTTCGTCGCCACCTTGAACCGCGAATTGCTCGCCCACTCCGGACGCTCGCCCGCTTCCGACCCGCGCAACAGCCTGATCCCCGTCATCAACGCCCGCCCCCCGATGCGCCGTAAGTAAGGCGCCAGGGTGCTCAACGCTTTATTTAGTTCGTATTCCACGCCAAACCCGGACGGGCTGTGGGTTACCATAGCAGTCGCACATGCTGCAATCCATGGATTCCGGCCGCCGCGCCACCGTCGCGTACATTGCGCCGTTTATTGCTTTCGTCGGTATCATGGCGGTAGAGCGCCTGATTCCGCTGCCACTCGAGTGGTTGTACCCGGTGCGCTTCCTCATCGTGGCAGCGCTGATCGGCACCGTCTCCTGGCCCTACCTTTCATTCCGTCCCAGTGCCCCGTTGGCCAGCATTGCCATCGGCGTGGCGGTCTTCGTCATCTGGGTAGCGCCCGACGTGTTGTTCGGCTACCGGCATCACTGGCTCTTTGAAAACTCCCTCACCGGTTCTGCCGCTAGCTCCTTGGCGCCTCATTTGAAGGCCAACATCGGCTTTCTGTTGATGCGGGCCCTCTCCTCCGCTATCCTGGTGCCTATCCTGGAGGAGCTCTTCTGGCGCGGCTGGATGATGCGCTGGCTGATCGATAATAACTTCCTCACCGTCCCGCTCGGCAAGTACGTACCTTCCGCTTTTTGGATTGTGGCCCTGCTGTTCGCCTCCGAACACGGTGCGTATTGGGAAGTCGGCCTGGCCGCCGGAATCGTTTATAACTGGTGGATCGTCCGCACCCGCAACCTCGCCGATTGCATCCTCGCCCACGCGGTCACCAATGCCGTGCTCGCCGGGTACGTGGTGGTCAGCGGCCAGTGGCAATACTGGCTATAACCGGATTTATCCCGCGCGCGTCCCTCATTGTGACAGGCACTCAGAAGCGTTCCTTCTCCCTGTCTTCGGCTCCGGACGCGGAATGTCGGGTCCGCGTTCCGGAGCGCGGGCTCGCTACAATAATTGTTAACCGATGATCCAACTCACAGGGGCCGGAAAACGTTATGGCCCCAGAATCCTTTTTGAAAACACCGACTGGCTGGTGACGCCCAACGAGCGGGCCGGCATCGTAGGCGCCAACGGTACCGGCAAGTCCACCCTCTTGAAAGTGCTCGCCGGCATCGACGGACTCGATTCCGGCGTCGTCACCACCCAGAAGGGCGTAACCCTGGGCTACCTGCCCCAGGAAGGCCTTTCACTTTCCGGACGCTCCGTCTTCGCCGAGTGCATGACTGTCTTCGCCCACCTCCGTGAACTGGAGCAGGAGCAGGAGCACCTGGCCCGCCGCCTGGCCGAGCTCGACCCCTCCAGCCCCGAGTACGCGCAGGTTGCCGACCGCTTTCACCAGGCCGAAGGCGAGTTCCGCGCCCGCGACGGCTACACCATCGAATCTCAGGTGGGCGCCGTACTCAGCGGCCTCGGCTTCTCCCAGCGCGATTGGAAACGCCGCACCGAAGAGTTCTCCGGAGGTTGGCAGATGCGCATCGCCCTAGCCAAGCTCCTCCTCGAAAAACCCAACCTGCTGCTTCTCGACGAGCCCACCAACCACCTCGACCTGGAGGCCCGCAACTGGCTGGAAGAGTACCTGGCCACCTACCCCTACGCCTACGTGTTGGT
>JANYAH010000144.1 GCA_025361425.1 Candidatus Solibacter sp.
CTCCTGCGCGCCCGTCTTGGCCACCGTGCTCCACTTCAACCCCGTCGGATAGCCTGCCCCGCCGCGTCCCCGCAGTCCGCTGTTCTTCACCTGATCGATCACTTCGAGCGGCGTCATCTCCGTAATCGCCGTCACCAGCGCGTGGTACCCATCGTGCGCGATGTAGTCTTCGATGCGCTCCGGATCGATCTTCCCGGAGTTCTCCAGCACAATCTTTTTCTGCCGCTCGAAGAACGGCACGTTGGTCGGACAGTGGTGCAACCCGCTTGAGCGCGAGTCGCCGCCGGTGTCCAGCGTGCGAATGATCTCCGGGGCATCCTCCGGCGTCACCGACGCGTACATCTGGTCCTCGGTTTCCACCGTGACCAGAGGACCCGCGCTGCACAGCCCCATACAACCCACGCCCTTGACCAGCACCTCGTTCTTCATGCCAGATTCGGCCACTTCCTTCTTCAGCGCATCCCGCACCTGGTCGGCGCCGCTAGAGAGACAACCGGCCGCGATGCACACGCAGACGTGGTGCTGGAACCTCTTCTCCACCGCGCGCCCCGTCTCCGCAATCTTACGTAGCTCCTCGATTGTCATGGGTGAATACCTCTCTCGATCCGTGCCAGCATGTCTTCAGGGCCGATCTTCCCAAGCACGGCGGAATCCATCACCACCGCCGGCGCCAAGCCGCAAGACCCCAGGCAGCGCGCCGTCAGCACGCTCAACTCCCCGTCCGGCGTAGTCTCGCCCGGCGCAATCCCGTGGCGCCGCTTAATCGCTTTCAACAGCAGCGGCGCGCCCTTTATGTAGCAGGCCGTCCCCGTGCAAACCACGCACGTGTGCCTGCCCTTCGGCTTCAGCGTAAAGAAATGATAAAAAGTCGCCGCGCCATACACGCGGCTGAGTGGCACACGTAACACTGAGGCCACGAATCGCAGCGCGTTCTCATCGAGATATCCGAAGCACTCCTGAACGGTGTGCAAGGTTTCGATCAGTGCGTGCGGTTCGCGCCCGTGACGGCGTGCCGTCGCCTCGACGATTTTCCAGCGTTTATCGTCGGAGGGCAGTTGAGGCGCTCCCACATACGTTTGCATAGAATTCATTCCGCGTGCATTTGCGCTTCCAGAGTCAATTGCCCAATTCTCAGCAAGTTGCCGAGAGTGTCTGCGCTCAAAACAGCGGCAAATCACTCAGTTGGGGCAGAATCCCCACAGATTCAACTACTTGGATTTCCTCGCCGCGCGCCAGTTTTGCGTCAGAATCTGAATTACCGAACCCCATCCAGAAATTGATATCGCGCGCGGTGCTCGTCGGGCGCCGCGCCAGGGCTCGCGGTGAGGTGCATCACCTCGTATCCGTCCTGGCTGTAGGCCGGCCATCGCGGCAGTCCCTCGCCGTTGGGATTGCCGGTTTTGGCGAAGTTGCTCCAGTAGGAGCCCATCAGATCCGACACCCTGCGGTCCTCCGCCCGCCACGGCAGGTTCTTCGAAGACAGCACTTGGAACACGAACTCAATCTCCGACGCGTGGGGAGCCGTGGGTTCCGCATCGGGAGCCGCATCGGCCGCCAAGGGGAGTGTCTGGTCGAACCGGTAGCGGAACACCGGAGCCTTGCCGGTTTTCAGTTGCTGTTCCATCCATTTCCAGGTGGCGTAGCCGATGAACCGGTCTCCCGCCAGGTCTTGCGCAGATCGCTTGGCTTGCGCAGCCGTCGCCGCCGGATACAGCTTCAGGATGGTCTCGGCATGTTCGCCGTAGAGTTTGCGCGCGCCCGCCAGAAAGGTCTCCGGCGTCGGAGTTTCTTTTCCTAGGATCATTCGGTAGCTCCCTTCATCCGCGTTCCATCCGGCCAGAAGCGGTACATCGCTCTGCTTGCCGGCGGCAAAAATCGCTTCCACGCTTTCCGGCAGGAAGTACCCGTCGATGTTGGGAACAAATCGCGGCCCTCCTGGCTTTGACGCAGCTTGCAGCACCTCGGCAGCCGGTTTGGCGCGCAGCGCCTCCATAGCATCCGTTCCCAATGAGGATTTCGCAAATTCTACACCGGCCTTCTCCGTCTCCGCGCGCGATTGCGCGCGCAGCGTATCGCCAAAGAATGCCCCGCTCTCCCCGATGGCTCGCCGGAAAAGCCCCTGCGCGAGCGGCGACGCCATCAGCACGCTGACCGAAAACGAGCCAGCCGATTCGCCGAAAATCGTCACATTGCCGGGATCGCCGCCGAACACCGCGATGTTGTCCTTGACCCATTTGAGGGCCGCCATTTGATCCAGCAGGCCATAGTTTCCCGTCGCGTTGTGGCTCGATTCCTTGGCCAGCGCCGGAAGCGAGAAAAATCCGAATATGCCCAGCCGGTAATTCATCGTCACCACCAGCACGCCCTTCTTGGACAGGTTGCCCGCGTCCTGCCGTGGTTCCGACGTAGCTCCCGCCGCAAACCCTCCGCCGTAGATCCAGACCATCACCGGCAGCCGCGGCTGAACCGGTGCCGCCGGCATCCACAAGTTCAGATACAGGCAATCTTCGCTGGGCCCCGAGTCGTGGAAGATCATGTCCGAATAGATCGGAGCCTGCATGCACCGCGCGGGATACTCGGTGGCTTTCCGAACCCCGCTCCACGCCGCCGCCGGCTGCGGCGCTTTCCACCGCAACGCGCCAACCGGTGGCGCGGCATACGGGATGCCCTTGAAGGTGCGGACCTTGCCATCGGCGCTGACTACGCCCTCCAAAACACCATTGGCGGTGCGCTGCTCGACGTGGCGCAACTGCCCCCGCAAGACGTGCGGCGGCAGCAATATACCCAATAAAAGGGCGCATTGGCCCGTCTTCATAAGGAGCGATGTTCCGCACATGGTGAGCCCACTTTATCACACGCCACAGTTCGCTCCCACGTGATTTCAGCTATTGTTTGTTGATAACAAAAGGGCTTGTCAGGCAGGGTCGAAAATCGCCGTTGTATCCTATGTATGGATGCCACTCTTTGAATTCGCCACCGCCGCCCGCATCCTCTTCGGAGAGGGTTCCCTCCGCCAGGTCCCCGCCGCCGCCGCGTCCCTGGGCCGCCGCGCCCTTCTCGTCACCGGAGCCTCGCCAGATCGCGCCGCCCCCCTCCAAAGAGCCCTCCAAGCCGCTCACGTTTCGACCGTCCCCTTCGCCGTCCCTGGTGAGCCCACGCTTGACCTCATCCGCTCCGCCCCTCGCGATTGCGATTTCGTCATCGCTTTCGGCGGCGGCAGCGCGCTCGACGCCGCCAAAGCCATCGCCGCCCTCCTCACCAACCCCGGCGACCCCTTGGACTACCTCGAAGTCATCGGCCTCGGCCGCCCCCTCGCCCTCCCCGCCGCCCCCTGCATCGCCATCCCCACCACCGCCGGCACCGGCAGCGAAGTCACTCGCAACGCCGTCCTCGCCAGCCCCATCCACCGCGTCAAAGCCAGCCTGCGCAGCCCGTCGATGCTCCCCCGCCTCGCCGTCGTCGATCCCGAACTCACCTACCGACTCCCGCCCGCCATCTCTGCCGCAACCGGACTCGACGCCCTCACCCAATTGATTGAGCCCTACGTCTCCCTCCGCGCCAACCCCATGACCGACCAGTTCTGTGTCGAAGGCATGCGCCGCGCCGCCTCCGCCCTGCCGCGTGTTTGGGAGAATGGCGGCGATCGCGATGCCCGCTGCGACATGGCATGGGCCAGTCTGCTCGGCGGCATGGCGCTGGCCAACGCCGGCCTCGGCGCTGTCCACGGCTTCGCCGCCCCGCTCGGTGGCATGTTCCCCGCCCCCCACGGCCCCGTCTGCGCCGCCCTGCTGCCCCACGCCATGGAAGTCAACGTCCGCGCCCTCCGCACCCGCGCCCCCGCAAGCTTGATACGCTACGACGAAGTCGCGCGTCTCTTAACTGGAAGGCCCCACGCCACCGCCCCGGATGGTGTCGCGTGGATCTCAGCCCTGTGCCAAAAGCTCGAAATTCCGCCGCTGTGCATCTACGGCGTCACCGAAAGCGATCTCCCTATCCTGGTGGAAAAGGCGGCGCAGGCCAGCAGCATGAAGGGGAATCCCGTGGTCCTGACCGAAGAGGAATTACGTGAAATCATTTCGCGCGCGCTCTGAATATCAACCGCAACTTTCACCGCCCGCCGGTAGTCCGGCGCCAGCGGCCGCGAAGCCCAATCCGTGCCCCACACGCCTCAGCCGATTTACGCCGAAACAAATTGACTTGCGCAGGAGTGTTGAGAACATTTAAGATAACGGAGTAGCTTTACTCCGATTTATGCGGGGGATTTCATGATCTATTCTCGTTCGGCCGAATACGCAATTCGCGCTTTTGTTCACCTGGCGCAGGTTCCAGAAGGCAAGTATGCCATGGTGAAGAACATCGCGGCGCAAGAAGTGATCCCGGCTCACTTCCTAGCCAAGATTCTGCAACAGCTTGCCCGCAAGGGCCTGCTGCGCTCCAGCAAGGGCCCGACTGGCGGTTTCGCGCTTCGGGTGGATGCAAGCGAGATTCGCTTGCTCGATATCGTCGAATCCCTCGACGGGCTGGCCCCCTACCAACAGTGCGCCAGCGGTCTGAGCGAGTGCTCCGACGACATGCCGTGCTCCATGCACGATAGCTGGATCGCCCTCCGTTCGCGTATCATGGATTATCTAGGGAAAAATACGATCGCCGACCTGGCCAAGGCGCTGGAACAGAAAAAGAAGACTCTGGCGTTAACCAAAAAACCCAAGGCCAAGAGAGCGGTCGCGAAGCGGGCTTAACATTCTGGGCCGGGCTTACCCGGTCCCTACATAATCCGGAGGCAAGATGGGACACTCTGTCCTTGTCCCCATGGTGGTCGAACAGACCTCCCGTGGGGAACGCGCATACGATATCTATTCCCGGCTGTTGAAAGAGAATATCATCTTTCTTGGGACCCCCATTGACGACCAGGTCGCCAATCTGATCATCGCCCAATTGCTGTTCCTCGAAGCGGAAGATCCGGAAAAGGATATTTCGATCTACATCAATTCGCCCGGCGGCTCCATCACGGCCGGTCTGGCGATTCTAGACACCATGGCCTTCATCCGGCCCGACATCGTCACCATTTGCGTGGGTCAGGCGGCTTCCATGGCGGCCGTGTTGCTCGCCAAAGGCGCCAAGGGAAAGCGCTTCAGCCTGCCGAATTCGCGCATCATGATCCACCAGCCTTCCATGCAGGGCTTGGCCGGACAGGCGGCCGATATCGATATCTACGCCCGCGAAATCCTGCGCATGCGGGAAATCCTCAACGGGATGCTAGCCAGCGCCACCGGCCAGCCGGTTGAGCGCGTTGCCAAGGATGTGGACCGCGACTACATCATGGAGCCAGATCAGGCCGTCGCTTACGGCATGATCGATCGCGTCATCTTCAGCCGCGATCTGACACCCATTGCCATAAAAGGCTAGTGTAGTGCGCCCGCAGTCCTGCCGGTTTTGTGGCGGGCAATCCTGCGCGCGCCTGCGTTGGCTGTTCCTGGGGCGGACCCCCTGGTCCGCGGCCGACGCCCTCGTCGGCCTGCTCGCACCCTGTCAGGATGCCAACCCTATTGTTCGAAAAGCGCAACCACGGCCTTCGCCCCACAACTTCCGCGCCGGAGTACTGCCCCGCCCTTCTTCTATGAAACAACTGACCATCCTGGCACTCGTCATCTTCACCGCTGGGGTTGCCGCGGTGGCCCAGCCATCCCCCCTCACTCTCTGGTACGACAAACCCGCCGTCTTGTGGACAGATGCGCTGCCAGTGGGCAATGGACACATGGGCGCCATGATCTTCGGCGGCGCGGCCCACGAACGGATTCAGTTCAACGAGCACACCGTTTGGACCGGCGAGCCCCACGACTACGCGCACAAGGGCGCGTCCAAGTCACTGGCGCAGATCCGCGAACTGCTCTGGGCCGGCAAACAAAAAGAAGCCGAGGCCCTCGCCATGCGGGAATTCATGAGCGAACCGCTGAACCAAAAGGCTTACCAGGCATTTGGCGACCTGCGGATCGATTTCCCCGAAGGCCCAGTTGCCAATTACCGCCGCTGGCTTGACCTGGACACGGGAATCGCCGGCGTCGAGTATACGCAAGGCGGCGTCACGTTCCAGCGCGAAGTCTTCGCATCGCACCCCCATAACGCCCTGGTGGTGCGGCTGACGGCCAATAAACCCGGCAGCATCTCGTTCGAAGTCAAGCTCAAGGGCGCGCACGAAAACAACCCATCGTTCGATTCGAACCCCGTCCTTCCGTCTGGCGAGATTGGGATGAGCGGCCAAGTGAAGGACTCGGCCATCCATTTCGAAGCTCGCCTGGCAGTCAACGCGGATGGCGGCGGGCGCCGAACTCAAGGCTGGTCGATTGCAATCGCGAGCGCCAACTCCGTCACCCTGATGCTGGCAGGCGCCACCAATTTCAAGAACTACAAGGATGTCTCCGGCGACCCGGCTGAACGGAACACCGCCACCCTCGCATCCCTACGCAACAAGCCCTACGAGACCCTGCGCACCGCGCACATCAAAGATCATCAGGCCCTGTTCCGCCGAGTCGCGCTCGATCTCGGCACAACGCCCGCCGCCAAACTGCCCACCGATGCGCGCATCGCCGCCTTCGCCACCGGCAAGGATCCGGCGCTGGTCGCGCTCCTCTTCCAGTACGGACGCTACCTGATGATTGCCTCCAGCCGCCCCGGCGGCCAGCCAGCCAACCTGCAAGGCATTTGGAACGATTCCAATACGCCCGCCTGGGACAGCAAGTACACCGACAACATCAACACCGAAATGAATTACTGGCCGGTAGAGGAGACCAACCTCTCCGAATGCCACCTGCCGCTGTTCGACGCTCTGAAAGATCTGGCCCAATCCGGCGCCATCACCGCGAAGCAGCACTATAACGCGGGCGGTTGGGTGTTGCATCACAATTTCGATCTGTGGCGCGGCACGGCACCCATCAACGCCAGCAATCACGGCATCTGGCAGACCGGCGGCGCCTGGCTCTCCACCCACCTCTGGGAGCACTACCTGTTCACCGGTAATCGTGAATTCCTGCGCACCACCGCCTACCCGCTCATGAAAGGCGCCGCCCTGTTCTTCGTCGATACTTTGGTGAAAGATCCCAAGACCGGCTTCCTTTACACCGGCCCCAGCAATTCTCCCGAGCAGGGTGGCCTCGTGATGGGCCCCACCATGGATCGCGAGATCGTGCGCACGCTTTTCGGCGAAACCATCGCCGCCGCCAAAGCTCTCAATCTGGACGCCGATCTCCGCCAGCGGCTGTCCACCATGCGCCAGCAAATCGCGCCGCTCCAAATCGGCAAGCACGGCCAGTTGCAGGAGTGGATGGAAGACACCGACGAACCCACCAACCAGCATCGCCACGTGTCCCACCTGTGGGCGGTCTATCCGGGCAGCGAGATCACGCCCTACGGAACCCTGGACCTGTTCAAGGCCGCGCGGCAATCGCTCATTTTTCGCGGCGACGCCGCCACCGGCTGGTCGATGGGTTGGAAGCTGAACCTCTGGGCCCGCTTCCTGGATGGCGACCACGCCTACCAGATCATGCGGAACCTGATCACCCCGGCGTCGGACGCTAAGCCCGCGAAGGCCGGAGTCTTCAAGAATCTGTTCGACGCGCACCCGCCGTTCCAGATCGATGGCAATTTCGGTGCCACCGCCGGCATCGCAGAAATGCTGCTGCAAAGCCACGACCCGTACGGTACGCCCACCAGCCTGACCGCGGTCCAGAGCGGCGAGGCTGGCTTCCTTCACCTCCTCCCTGCCCTGCCCTCCGCGCTGGCCACGGGCAAGGTCAGCGGCCTGCTGGCCCGCGGCGGTTTCCAAGTGGCCCTGGACTGGCAGAACGGAAAGCTGGTCAATGCCACCATCGCGGCGCGCCAATCCAAGCCGCTCAAAGTGCGCTACGCCGGCCGGGAAATCGAAATCCACGCCAAGGCCGGCCAGGCCTACAACCTGGGACCAGACTTAAAGGCGCGCTGAGCGGCGAACCGCCTGATATAATCACCGCATCAAGGAGTTTCGCAGTGACAGATCCTAAAACTCGCAGATTCTTTCTCGGCGCCCTCTCGGCAGCCGCCGCCACCCGCGTATGGGGAGCAAGCGATAAGATCAACGTCGGCATCGTCGGCATCGGCGGCCGGGGTACTAATCACCTCAACAACTACTCCCGCATGGCCGGCGCGCGCGTGGTGGGACTGTGCGACGTGAACCAGGCCGCCCGCGAGGTCGCGCAGACGACCTTGTTGAAGAACACTGGCGAGAAGGCCAAGGAATTTGAGGATATGCGCGCCATGTTCGCCGATTCCTCGGTGGAGGCGGTATCCATCGCCACGCCCAACCACTGGCATGCGCTTGCCACCATCTGGGCAATGAAAGCCGGCAAAGACGTCTACTGCGAAAAGCCGGCCTGCTACAACATCTACGAAGGCCAGAAGATGCTGCAGGTTTCGCGCGAAACCAAGAAGCTGGTGCAGATCGGCTCGCAGCACCGCAGCACGCCGTTCAAGATGAAGGCCA
>JANYAH010000145.1 GCA_025361425.1 Candidatus Solibacter sp.
GCCGAAAGTCTCCTCGAAGCGTTCGAATCGCACGCTCTGGCCGGCAAGCGCGTCCTGCTTCCGCGCGCCGCCGTGGCCCGCGACCTCGTGCCCGTCGAACTCGCCCGCCGCGGCGCGCGCGTGGACGTCGTCGAGGCATACCGCACCGTCGCGCCAGAGCATCTGGCGGAGCAGGCGCGTCAGGTCTTGGCAGGCCACACCGATTGCCTCACTTTTACCAGTTCCTCCACCGTGCGCAATCTGGTGCAAGCCGTTGGATTGGACGCCCTGCGCGGCATCCCGGTGGCATCCATCGGACCCATCACCACGCAAACGGCGCGCCAACTCGGAGTCGAGGTCGCCACCCAAGCCGAGGTCTTTACCGTCGAGGGTCTTGTCGCCGCCGTCCTCGGGTTGTACACTGAAATGGCTCCCCCGTCAAAATAATAATGCGATCGCACATCATCGGTGTTGCGGGTCCGTCCAGCTCCGGGAAATCCGAATTGGCAAAGCAGCTTGTCCAAAAACTGCCTGGGACCTCGATTGTTTCTCTTGATTCCTACTATCGCGGCATGGAAGAGATTCCACTCCAAGAGCGGAAAAAGGTCAACTTCGACCATCCCGATTCTCTCGACTGGGAGCTGTTGCATGAGCACCTGCTGGCCATCGCCGCGGGGCGCCCCTTCGAAGAGCCCGTCTACTCGTTCGCCGATTACGCGCGCACCACCGAAACACGCCACATCCAGCCCACCGAATTCCTCATCGTCGAGGGTCTGTTCGTGCTCTACTGGCCGGAACTCCGCGCCATGCTCGATACCACGGTGTACGTGCGGACCCGTCCCGAGATCTGCTATCACCGCCGCCTGACGCGCGACGTGGCAGAGCGCGGGCGCACTCCCCAGAGTGTCCGCGAGCAGTATGAACGCACCGTGCGACCCAGCGCGGAATGGTTCGTCCACCCCACGGAAAAGTACGCCGGCGTGGTGGTCTCTGGCGAAGAGCCCTTCGAACACTCCACCAGCGCCGTGATCGCCGCACTGTGGGACAGGCAACCTCCTTTGGTCGCCTGTCCCACAGCCCACGCTACTTCAACGGTCTGAACATCAGATTCCGGAACTGTACCACGCTGCCTTTATTGTGCTGTTGCAGTGCGCAGTACCCTTTCGTGTAGGTGTTTTTCTCATCCACGAAATCCGTCACCACCTTGTCGTTCACCTTGATGATGATGTGGTTGCCCTGCGCAATGACATGCTGCGTGCCCCACACGTCGTCGGGAATCAACTGCTCAAAGATCTTGTGAAAGCCATAGAGGCTGCCGGTCTTCACTGGGTCCTTATGGCTGGTGTTGACCTGGGCTTCGTAGCCTTTGGGAAAGCCCGGACCAAACGCGGTCCGGGTATACATTCCGGAATTGCCGCCGTTGCCGATCTTCACTTCGGCCTTGAATTCGAGGTTTTCGCCCTCCCGGACCATCCAGAAAAGATGGCTGATCTCGCCGTCGCCGGTGATGGCGCCGTCGCGCACGGTCCAGGATTCCGGATTTTGGTTGGCCTTCCAGCCGGTAAGAGTCTTGCCGTCGAACATGCTGATCCAGCCGTCCTTATCATCCGCCGCCATGGCGCATGAGGCCAATAGCGCGGAGGCAATCAGACCGATCGTCAGTGCTTTCATAGTTTACATCTCCCGTAGATGAGAATAGCCTATTTCTCTGCCACAGCCCCGGTCAGCGTGACATAAGGCTTGCCGACTTCCTGAGCGTCCACCACCGCGATCGCGGCCACGTGTACGATGTCGTTGACTTCGCTGCCGCGTTGCAGCACATGCACCGGGCGGCTCAACCCCGTCAACAGCGGCCCGATCAATTCGGCCCCGCCAATCCGCTGCAGCAGCTTGTATGCGATATTCCCCGATTCCAGATTCGGGAAAATCAGCACATTGGCGCCGCCCTTCAGCGTGCTGAACGGGTACGTCTCTTCGATGATGTGCGGCGTCACCGCGGTATCGGCCTGCATCTCGCCATCGATCATCAGCCCCGGGGCTTTTTGGCGGACCAGTTCCACCGCCCGGCGGACCTTATCGGAAAGCGCGTGACGCGTACTGCCGAAGTTGGAGAAGCTCAGCATCGCCACCCGCGGCTCCTGGTTGAAGCGCCTCGCCTTCTCGGCCGCCATGATGGCGATCTCCGCCAGGTCCTCCGCCGTCGGCTCAATGTTCACCGTGGCGTCGGCCAGGAAGTAGATGTCTCCCTTCGGCGTGATCAACACGTACACCCCGGCCACCCGGCGTAGCTCGGGGCGCACGTCGATCACCTGCAGCGCGGGGCGGATGGTGTCGGGATAGTGCGTGGTCAGCCCGCCGATGAGCCCGTCGGCATCGTTCAGCCGCACCATCATGCTGCCGAATGTGATCGGGTTCAAGATGGTCTGTTCGGCCTCGGTGCGCGTGATACCCTTGCGCTGCCGCAGACTGTAGAACTCCTCGGTGTACTCCTCGATGCGCGCGAAATGCTTGGGGTCCACAATCTGCACCGGGTCCAGGTGGAGGTGCAACTCCTCAATTTTGGCGCGGATCTTCGCTTCATTGCCCAGCAGAGTCGGCAGCGCGATCTTCTCGTCCAGCAGAATCTGGCAGGCGCGCAGAATCTTGCCTTCCTCGCCTTCCGTGAAGACAATCCGCTTGGGCTGCCTCTGCGCCTTGTTGATCATCCCGCGCATGACTTCGTTGGCCTTGCCCAGACGGCCTTCGAGTTCCTCGCGATACTGCTTAATGTCCACCGGCTGCTGCGCCACCCCCGTGTCCATGGCGGCCTGCGCCACCGCCGACGCCTCCCAGATCAGCACCCGCGGGTCGAACGGCTTCGGAATAATGTACTCCCGCCCAAACTCCAGACGGTCGATCGAGTAGGCGCGCAGCACGCTGTCCGGCACGTCTTCCTTGGCCAGAGCCGCCAGCGCCAGCGTCGCCGCCAGCTTCATCTCGTCGTTGATCGTGGTGGCGCGAACGTCCAGCGCCCCGCGGAAGATGAACGGGAAGCCCAGAACGTTGTTCACCTGGTTGGGATAGTCGCTGCGCCCCGTGGCCACGATGGCGTCGGGCCGCGCCGCCAGCGCGTCTTCGTAGCTGATCTCCGGATCCGGATTCGCCATCGCGAAGATGATCGGGTCCGGCGCCATGCCCTTCACCATGTCCTGCGTCACGCAACCCGCGCTCGAAAGCCCGAAGAACACGTCCGCGCCCACCATGGCTTCCTGCAGCGTGCGCGCACTCGTCTTGGAGGCATACCGCGCCTTGTAAGCGTTCATGTGCTCGGCGCGGCCTTCAAAGATTACGCCCTTGGTGTCGCACATCACGATGTTCTCGATGCGCACACCCAGCCGGACGTAGTGCGCCGCACAGGAAATCGCAGCCGCGCCCGCGCCGTTGAACACCACCTTGATGTCCTCGATTTTCTTGCCGCCCAGTTCCAGCGCGTTGAGCAGGCCCGCGCCGCTGATGATCGCCGTGCCGTGCTGGTCGTCATGGAAGACCGGAATCTTCATCGTCTTGCGCAGCGTCTCTTCGATGTAGAAACACTCTGGCGCTTTGATGTCCTCCAGGTTGATCCCGCCGAAAGTCGGCTCCAGAATCTGGCAGGTGCGGATGATCTCCTCCGGGTCTTTGGTGTCCAGCTCGATATCGAAAACATCGATATCGGCAAATCGCTTGAAGAGGACCGCCTTCCCTTCCATCACCGGCTTTCCGGCCAATGCGCCGATATTGCCCAGGCCAAGCACGGCGGTGCCGTTGGAAACCACGCCCACCAGGTT
>JANYAH010000165.1 GCA_025361425.1 Candidatus Solibacter sp.
GCGCCAACATTTCATCGAAGGCCAGCCTCACATGCTTGATGCCGCTTGCTGTTTTGTAAGATGTCGAATCCGATTTGGCGTAGTCGTTTCGGCCTTGCTCTTTACGCTTGAGGTCAGCAATGTAGTCGTCAAGTAGTTCCCTGATCTTCACCCGCCGTCCATTCTCGGAAAGTTCACCAGTGTTGAGTGCCTTGATCTTCGCATCACGAACTAGCAGAGCCTTCTTCCATTCATCGGTGCCAGTCGCAAACCTCAATGCGGGACGGCCATCGTGGAGCGAGACCGTGCAGTAGATTTTTGATCCGTTCCAGTACAAGCCCGAACCAATTGGTAGACCATTCTTGCCAAGGTTGGTTGCCACGAACCCACTGTAGCAGAAAAGGAGAACAAGTCCGTTATATCTGCTACAGAAATCCTGCCATTGTAGCAAAATCGTAGCACGCCAACCAGATAGAAGCAGATAAAAGTAGATGGCGTTGTTTCGTAAACTGTTGAAAAAACAGGGAAACTAGATAGGGGTAGATAGCACCAGACAGGATTGATTCGGATTTGTAATCAGAGGGTCGGGGGTTCAAATCCCTCCGCCGGCTCCAAAAAATCAAACACCTACAGGTCAATTGAGGCGGACGGCCAGCGTGCCAAGGTACGCAGGCGGCGCTGGATCTGTTGAACCAGGCTCCCGCCCCGCAGAAGACCGTTCCAGCATACCTCGCCGCGCGAAATTGGATTCTCATGTCGCTGGACAACACCGCTGAGTTGCGCAAGGAGATCGACGCCGGGCTGGCTATCTCGAAGACACCCGAGCTTCGATATCAGGATGCGCTGCTGCGGACCACTCAGAAAGATTACGCCGGCGCGCGCGGTGTGCTCGAGGAACTCATGAAAGAGTATCCAGAAAGCGTATCTTCACTGGACTTACTCGCCCAAACCTATGCCGCGCAAGACAATAACATGCTCCGCGCGCGGCAGGTGGTCAACGACTACGCTTCGCGCCGGCCCAAATCGGCGTATCTGAAATACGTAGTCGGAATCTGGCAATTGAAGGCAAACCACGCCGGGTTGGCGCGCCAGGCGTTTTTAGAAGCCGTGGCGGCTGGTCCGAATTACGTCGGCCCGGCACTTCTGCTTGCGGAGATGGATCTGTCTGAAGGGAACCTGAAGACGGCCCGAACTGGATTGAACGGGGGCCTCTCGCATCAGCCCGGCAATCTTCGAGCCGAGTTTCTGCTGGGACGGGTCGAACAGAAAACGGGTAACCGTGAGGAGGCTGCGAAGTTGTACCGGGCAGTCATCGACCGTAATCCGTCTCACGCGCAGGCACTCAACAATCTGGCATTCGGACTGATTGTAAATCACCCGGATGAGGCGCTCGAATACGCGCAACGGGCGGTGGGCGCCGATCCAGAAGACGCGGCGGCGCAGGATACCCTCGGCTGGGTCTATTACCGAAAGGGCAACTACCGGTCAGCCATTACCTATCTAAAAAGCGCTGTGGACAAAGAGCCAACTGCCCGCGCCCACCGTGTGCAGCCTGGCGCGCAGTGTGCGGTTCCCGGTAGCACGGGCCAGTCGTATTAATCTGAGGAAGAATCAAGTCGGTTGTGTAATATAGCGGCCGCCAGAGAATGGCCTTTGGCTCCCCATTGGGGCCGCTTGCCGCGCTTTGCCATGGAAGCCCAGAATCTTCGACCGATTCCTGAATATTGGGAACATTGCGAGCCGACTCTGAGAGCAAAGTCCAGAACCATCACCAAGTTAGGACATGGAAACTGAATTGCTATATCAGAAGGATTTTTTCTGGAGGAGAACAATGAAGAGACGCCTGTTTCACTTTACGAGCGCGATTGTAATGCTCTGTCCGTTGGCTTTCGCCGATGATTTCATTAACGGAAGTTTTGAAATCGATGCGACGACGGGCTTCCAATCGGTGAATGCAACCGGTTGGGTCACAAACCGTACCCTCGGACCGCCGTATCTCATCAATAACGCAACTTACGGGAACACACCCTACGGACACCAGTTCCTTGCAATCGGAGGGATTGAAGATGGCGCGTCCTCATGGATCGAACAGACCGTTGCAGGATTTAGCGCGGGAAATACTTATCTCCTGACGTGGGCCCAGTCCTCGGAGTACATTCCCTCAGACGAGCTCCGGAGCAGCTTTACTTCCGGATCCTCGACTCCAGGCCAGATCTTCACTACTGCTCCATACCCGGGCGGCAATCAGTTCTGGTATGGGTGGACAAATGAGTCGATGTCGTTCGTCGCTAACGCCTCATCGGTTACCTTCCACTTTCAAGGGGTGCCGGGTTCCGGCAGTTATGAGGTCGGTGTCGACAACTTCCACGTCTCAGCCTCTAACAGCACGGTTCCGGAGCCCTCCTCGGTCCTGCTGCTTGCGAGCGCTGTTCTGCTAGTCGGAGGCGGTATCCGGCGGCGCTTCGCGAGTTCCAAAGCGCTGTGATTCTGGCGTGCGCGTTCTAGCTGAGACGCTTATTGGAAAAGATGAAAAAAGGATTGTCTCCCCCAGGGCAGTCCCCCTGCGGATCTGCCTGGGGGAGGACAAAATGCCTGGAGAGGAAGGTCATGCACCGCCACGGGCCTGGCCTTGGTCGCTGGCGCGGTTTATGCCACGCTGCATTAGAAGAGTTTGATGCGCAGGAATTTCCGGGGATTCTCGCGAAACTCCTTAGTGGTGGTTTGGAGTTCCTTCGCCATCCCCTGTAAATTGTCATAGACGGCGGAGGTGGTGAGCAGCGGTCCGGCGTTGAACTGATCCACCTGCCGGATGAGGGCGGCCACCTGCCGCGTCCAATCGTTATAGGAGCGCTCCCCGGTGATCATTTCGGCGCCGTGCAGGCCATCGATGGAGCGCCGCAGGGCGGACACCTGGGTCAGCGCCTGCTCATACTGCAGGGGATTGCGGAGCAGAGTCCCGCCGGCTCCCTGCCCGGATTGGAGGCGTGCCAGGCTTGCGTCCAATTGGCGCAAGGGTTCGGTGATCTTGCGATACAGCGCGTCGGTGTAGAGCGCTTGCCCGACGGCCGTGGTAGTGTCGGCGGCGACGTGGATGCCGCGTTGCAGATCGGTGACCTTGTCGCGCAGGCCGTTGTAGATGGTCTCGCCCATGATTAATTCACCGAGCGGGCTTTTGCCCTGCTCGATCTCGTCCAGCAGGACCTCCATCAAATGGAGACGCTGCTGGAACTGGGCGAGATCCAGGCGCTGCATCACGTCTCCCGAGCCTTTGAACTGGATCTCGCCGCGCGGCATCAGGTGCTTCGGGCCGGCACCGCTGGTCACATCGATAAATTTATCGCCGATGATGGTGTCGGAAGTAGTCTGGGCGGTGGAATCGTCGGTGATGCTGGTCAGCCGGTCGCGCTCGATGCTCATGGTGACTTTGACCACGCGATTGGGCTCATTGGAGCCGGAAAGTTCGACCAGTATGACCTTGCCGACGCCGATGCCATCGACGCGCACGGGAGAGCCAGGGGCCACGCCGGTGGCATCCGGCAGGTAGAGATAGATTTGAGTCCTGGGCTCAAGGAAAGTGCCCCCGGTGAGCAGGTAGACCACGGTTCCCAGAATCACCAGTCCCGCTAGAATCACGGCGGAAGCGCGAACTTTCGCCCAATTCACCTGCTGAGCCGACGGCATTCACTTCGGATTGTACCGCGACCTTGCCGGTAACGCGGGTTACAATGAAAGCGTATAAAGATAGCGAGGTAATCGGATGTCGTCACTTGGTTTCCCGGAATTGCTGGTGATCCTGGGGGTCGCCGTGCTGTTGTTTGGGGGGAAGAAAATCCCGGAATTGGCCAAAGGGCTCGGCGAAGGGATTCGTCATTTTAAGACTGCGTTGAAGGGCGATCCCGAAAAGCCGGATGCCGCGGAGGCAGTGAAGGGCGAGAAGCCCTAGCCGCGAGGCCGCGTTTGGGCTATGGCCGCTCTCCCACGCGGCCAGCGTTGGGGGCACGCCAACCAGCCACACAGCGTTTCGAAAACATTTTGGTTCATACCATGCGGGCGCGACCTGCTAATGTATGGAGAGAAACGTTGAAGATCCGAGCCCGCAAATTTGAAGGCCGCTGTGCCCGGCACAAGCGATACAATCCCTCTGTCGATGGGTTCGGCGCCATCCGAGGCGCCTGCCCGCGATGCATCCTGCTGTTTGAAATCTGTGAAGCCTCCCTGCGTTTGAACAAACTGATCCGCAGTTTTGACCCCAAGTACGACGACCTACGGCGTCGGGTGGAGAAGGCGCCGGCTGTGGACCCGCGCCAGATGCGTCTGATCGATTAGCCGCTACGACGACAGGGCGCGAACCACGATCCAGGATTTTTCGAATAGGCTGAGGCGGACGCGGTGCGAAAAGACGTCGTAATTGGTGGCTGCGATGCGCTCTAGAAGGCGGGAGTAGATGGAGATGAGCGCCCACAGGGATGAACGGCTGCGGGGATGAACCAGATCAAGCAGGGGCAGCGACTCGTCATAATAGGCGCGGGCACGGGCGGATTCAAAGCGCATCAGTTGGAGAAACGCCGGAGTAAGGTTTCCGGCGCGCAAATCGTCTTCGGTGACGCCGAAGCGGCGCAGGTCTTCGGCCGGCAGATAGATGCGGCCTAGTTCGGCATCTTCGCGGATATCGCGCAGGATGTTGGTCAATTGAAACGCCACGCCGCATTTTTCGGCGAGCGGCAGAGCGCTGCGCGTATCGAAGCCGAAGATGTGGATGATGGCGAGGCCCACCACCGACGCCACCTGGTAGCAGTAGCGGTACAACTCGTCGAACGTCTGCAGGCTGCGCGGTTCCAGATCGGACGAAATGCCGGTGATCATCTGCCGGAAATAATCGTGCGGGATGGCGAAACGGCGCACCGTGTGGTGAAAGGCGGGCCACACGGGATGGTCGGCGAATCGGCCCTGGAGCGCCTCTTCCATGTCTGCGCGCCAGTGGTCCACGGCGGAACGGGAGGCGCCGGGTTCGTCGCTCAAATCGTCACAGTAGCGCATGAAGGCATAGATGGCGCACATGGCTTTACGCTGCTGGGCGGAAAGCAGGACGAACGAATAATAGAAGTTCTTGGCGCGGCCGCGGGCCACTTGCAGGCAGTATCGGTAGGATTGCTCGACGGTGACCATCAGGCTGCCCGCGTGGAGAAGGCCACGCGCACGACCGAGCCGATTAGCAGGCCGACGCGCTCCATTTTGGAAATGGCTGGGCGGGCGCCAAGCACGTCGTAGCCCTGTTGTTGGATTTTTTCCAGCACGCGCATGCCGCCGCGGCTGAAGAGATCCAGATCGATCGCCAGGCGCCGGTCCACCATGCCGGCAAGCGGCAGACCCTCGAGGAAAAGTTGGCGCGCGCGGGCGACAATTTCGCGCATCACGCCGGCGAAGGCGGGGGTGAAGCGCCGCGCGAAGAGTTCCTCCAACGTGTAGCCGTGGCGCTCCATGACCTCGAGGGGAATGTAAACCCGATTCTTGAGCAGATCCACGGACACGTCCTGCCAGAAGTTGGCCAGTTGCAGTGCCGTGCAGGTGGCATCGCTTAAGCTCTGGCGCGCGGGGTCGCTGAAGCCTGCGAGATAGAGCACGAGGCGTCCGACGGGGCTGGCCGAATTGCGGCAGTATCCGAACAACTCGTCCCAATTGCGATAGCGGGTCACGGTCTGATCTTGCATGAAGGCGTCGATCAGGTCGGAGAAGGGCTGCGGGGGGATGGCGTATTGGGTGACGGTGGACGCGAGGGCCGCGAAGACGGGGTGAGTGGCGCGCCCGTGGTACATTCCATCCAGTTCGCCGCGCCACCAGGCGAGGAGGCGGAGGCTTTCGGCGGTATCGGCGATCTCATCGGCGAGATCGTCGGCCCAACGGCAATAAGCGTAGACGTTGTAGAAATCCTGGTGGAGGCGCTTGGGGAGGAGAAAGCTGACGACGTGAAAGTTCTCGTAGTGGTTGGTGGCCAACCAGCGGGAATAGGCACGACCTTCCGAGGCCGACCAAGTCCGAGTCATCGCCGCCGGCGACCGGACAAAGGCCGCGGGGGGCAAAAACGCGGGTGAGCCCACGCCGGACATTTACGGAACGATGGCCGTTTTCAGGTGGCCGTTGTGGCTCATCAGGTGGCGCATGACTTCCAGCAGGTTGGCGAGCGGCTCCTCGTTGTTGACGAAGAAGGATGCGGTGATGTGACCCGCGCAAACCAATTCGAGGGCCTTGCGGATGTAAGCCGGGGTGTGATGGAAGCTGGCCTTGCAGGTGATTTCGGAGTAATGGAGGAGGGCGGTATCCAGGTTCACCTTGCTCTCATTGGGGCAGCCGCCGAAGAAATTGACGGTACCGCCGCGGCGGACCATGTTGACGGCCCACTGCCAGGTTTGGGGCTTGCCGACGGCTTCGATTGCCACGTCGACGCCGCGCCCGTGGGTCATTTCGCGGATGGATTTCACGGGGTCGCTGTGCTCACCGGCCACGATGAGGTCATCGGCGCCGATGGCGGCGGCGCGATCTAACTGGGTCTGTCTGCGGCCCACGGCGATCACGCGGCAGCCGTAAAGCTTCGCCAGTTTGACGAACATCAGGCCGATGGGACCGAGGCCCACAATGGCGACGGTATCGCCGGCGCGGGGAGCCGATTCCTCAAAACCGCGCACTACACATGCCAGGGGTTCGACGAGGGCTGCATCCTGATAGCCGACTTTGTCGGGGATCAAGTAAGTATTGCTTTGCACGATGCGGGCCGGAATGCGGATGTACTGGGCGTAGGCGCCGTTGTTGAAGAGCAGGTCTTCGCAGAGATTCTCCAGGCCGCGGCCACAGAAGAAGCACTCTCCGCAGGGCGCCGAATTCGCCGCCACCACGCGCTGCCCGACGGTGAAATTCTTGACGTCCTCGCCAATTGCGACGACATCCCCGGCCAGTTCGTGCCCGAACACAGCCGGGGGCACGATCATCCGAGCGTGGTAGCCGCGCCGGAAGACTTTGACATCGGTGCCGCAGGTGAGTGCCACCTTTACGCGTACGAGGATGTCTCCGCTTTGAATTGTGGGAACAGCTACCGGCTCTACCTGCAAGTGTTCCTTGCCGTAAAGCACAGCAGCCATCATGTGGTTATTCACTTATGACCACCTCTGTGGCTGAACCACTATTTTCAACGATTTAGGTCTTGGATGCAATGCCATTTCAAATCCTGAACGGATTTTAACCAACGGCAGACGATGAGAGATCAGCGCTTCCACCGGAATCTCGCCACCGAAAACCAGTTTCGCCGATTCTTTTTGCAAGTCTACTGAAGCACTATAGCACCCAAAAAGGGTACGTTCACCTACACAAAGGTCCGCGCCGGAAGTTTCTATGCGTTCGGTGGCGGAAGTTTGGGCAAAAAGCAGAATGCGCGCGCCGGGCCGCGAGCAGGCCATCGCCTGGTCCACGATAGAGGGAACCGAGGTGGCCACGATCACCAGATCGGCGCCACGGCCATCGGTGAGCCGACGGGTCTCGGCGGCGACATCGACCTTGCGAGGATCCCAGGCGAATTCGGCGCCGCATTGGGAGGCCAACTCCAGGCGGGCGTCAATTGTGTCGGTGGAGGCAACGCGCGCCCCCGTGCGGCGGGTCAGCATGGTGAACATCAGGCCGATGGGCCCCTGCCCGAGGATGACGACGAACTCTTCGGGCCGGGGGTTGCATTGCACCACGGCTTTGAGGCAGGTGTTGAGCGGCTCCACCAAGGTGGCGCGTTCGAAGGAAACTCCGTCGGGAATCTTCTCGACGCCGTCTTCCACAATCCAATCCATCACGCGCACGTACTGGGCGAAGCCTCCGCCGGCGGGCTCAAACCCGGCGGTGATCCCCACTTTCTTGTATACGGGACACTGGGCGTAGATCTTTCGGCGGCAGTAGAAGCACTGGCGGCACGGGATGTGATGAAAAGCGACTACCCGATCACCGAGGCTGAACTTGGTAACACCGCTGCCCACGGCAGCCACGACGCCGGCGGTTTCATGCCCATAGACGCGGGGCGGGGCCAGCAGATTGTGCTCGATCTTCTTCAGATCGGTGTGGCAGATGCCGCAGGCCTCCACGCGAATCAGGATCTCGCCGGGACCGATCACGGGCGTTGGGATCTCCTCAACGCTTACAACACCGCTACCGCGGTAGACCGCTGCGTGCATGGTTTCCGGTATGACGAATCCGTTAGAATCGGCAGTCGGCAATAAAATCTCCCAGTACAAGCGCGGCCCGGAGACAACGGTTACGCAGGCGGAGCAACTCCGGCAAACGAACCAGCGGATGACGCAATGCACCTTTTAAAATACTTATTGTAGCGAAGTGGCCGTCCGGGCGCAGAGCCCGGTTGAAGTTGTTCGCCATGTCTTCGTCCGCCAGGTCGGTTACGACCCGGACACAGTAGAAGGGAACGCCGCGCGCGGCGGCGCGTTCGGCCACCCCGCCGGCTTCCATTTCCACCACGGTGCCACCGGCTGCGCGCAGCCGGCTCTTCTCTTCGGCGGTCTGCGCAACGTGATCTATAGAACAAACCACACCCATGCGATGCTGCCGGTCACTGGCAGGGTGCAAAGTCTGGAAAGTGCGCGATCCGGTTGAAATTGCGGTACCCACGACTACGTCGGCAATCTTGAGTTCCTGGGCCAGGGCACCGCAGAAGCCAGTGCTGACGATGACTTCCGCGGGAAAGTATTGCAGGGCGGCTTCGACGGCGGAAGCGGCGCGTTGGGCGCCCGCTCCGTTGGCCGCCAGCACCAGCTCGTGGGTGCCAAGGCGGGCGGAGCGCGACCAATCTAGCGCGAGATGCCCGGAGGACACGCAGGCAGCGTGCGCCAGGATGCCGGGGAACTCCATGGGGTCTGAGGCTACCATGAGGATTCTCATCAGGCGGCCGGCTTATGGAGAGGCCGGAGGCGTGTGCTACTGAACCATTCGACGGCGCGAGAGAGGGCCTGTTCGGCCGGTGCGGGGCTGAAGCCAAGATCGCGCTTCGCCTTTTCGTGGGTCACCCACATTTTCTTCTTCGCCATGCGGACGGCATCGAGCGGTACGCGCGGCGGCTTGCCGGAAACGCCGGCCCAGGCGGTGCTGCACGCGCCGGCGCAATAGGCCACCAGATAGGGAAGGCGAAGGGTGGGCGCTTTTCTTCCGGTGAGGCGCGCGAGTTTTTGCAAGATCTCCGCCAGGGTGAGATTCTCCGAGCCCAGGATGTAGCGCTCGCCGGAGAGGCCGTGCTGGCAGGCCTGCCAGTGGCCTTGCGCGGTATCGCGGACGTCCACCACGTTGAGGCCGGTATCGATGAAGGCCGGCATATCGCCATTGAGGAAGTCGAGCACGATTTTGCCTGTCGGGGTGGGCTTGACGTCGTGATCGCCCAGCGGGGCGGTGGGGTTCACAATCACCACGGGCAGCCCGCCGTGGGCAAACTCCATAGCCACCTGCTCGGCGAGAAACTTGGAACGCTTGTAATCTCCGGCCATATCCTGGAGCGTCACGGGCGCCTGTTCATCGCCGACGCCGCCGGGCGGCACGCCGATGCAGCCTACGGTGCTGGTATAGACGACGCGCTCGATACCCGCGTGCTTCGCAGCCTGCAAAAGATTTCTGGTGCCGTCGACATTAGAGCGGTACAGTTCGCCGGGATCCCGGGCCCACAGGCGGTAATCGGCAGCCACATGGAAGAGGAGCCCGCAGCCCGCCAGTGCACGTTCGAGCGACGCGGGGTCGCGCAGGTCTCCGGTGACGCTATCGACATCGAGAGCGTCCACGCGGCTGCCGGGGCGAACCAGGGCGCGCACGCGGAACCCCCGTTCCAGAAGTACGCGCGCCACATGCCAACCGAGGAACCCGGAGGCTCCGGTGACGAGTACGGGCTTCATTCGCTACTTCAGGGTCCAGGCCAACATCTTGAGGTTGTCGGCCAGACCGACATTGATTCCGAGGGCGGCCGAGGGTTCGTACCCGCAATGCACCATACAGTGGTCGCAACGCGGATCGTTCCCGTGGCCGTAGTTTTCCCAGGGGGTCTGCGTCATGAAATCCTCGAAGGTTTTGTAGTGGCCGTCGGTGATCAGGTAGCAGGGGCCCTTCCAGCCCTTGACGTTATAGGTGGGGTTGCCCCAGGCGGTGCAGGGCAAGTCGCGCTCGCCCTTGAGGAACTCCAGATAGACCGGCGTCTGGCGGATGGCGAAACGCTTGGCGAGGCGAGCGATGTCCTTGAATTTTTCGTGGACGTCATCGCGCGTCAGGAAGATTTCGCGATCGTTGACCGCGCTGTAGCCGTAAGCCGGGGCGATCTGGTGACCGTCCACGCCGAGGGTTTCGAGGTACAGGAACAACTCCTCAATTTCCTTCATGTCGGTCTCTTTATAGACCGTGGTGTTGGTGCAGACCTGGAAGCCGGCCGCCTTAGCGAGCTTGATGCCTTCGATGGCTTGCTTAAATACGCCCTCGCGCTCCACGGCGATATCGTGATTCTTCTCCATGCCATCGAGGTGCACGTTGAAGTAGAGGCGCTTGTCTGGCTTGAATTCGTGGAGGCGCTTCTTGATGAACATGCCGTTGGTGCAGAGGTAGATGTAGCGGTCGCGTTGCAGGATTCCCGCCACGAGTTCGCCGATTTGCGGATACATCATGGGCTCGCCGCCGCAAATCGAGACCACCGGCGCCCCGCACTCATCCACCGCCATCAGGCACTCTTCGAGCGGCACGCGCTCTGTGATGGTGCTCTCGTACTCACGGATGCGGCCGCAGCCGGTACACGTGAGGTTGCATGCGTGCAAGGGTTCAAGCATCAGCACGATGGGGAACCGCTTGTTGATCATGGGATGCGGCTGGCGCTTCTCGCCGGGCTTGGCGGGCATGGTGGACAGGATACGGAACGGGTTAGACGCATCCGGCACGGCCGCGACGGTCTTCTGCCACTCCGGGCGGGGACGCATCTTATTCTTGAAAATGTACCCGGCCAAGCTGGCGGTCATCGAGATAGGAAATTTCATAATCTATCCATTCGAAGTTGCACGAGCCTTCACGAACGAAGACAAAGCAAGCAGCGGGAAATAGTCCTTGTAGAGATGGTAATTCAAGTAGAAAAGGCGCGGGAAGCCGGTGCCGGTGGCCAGTTCCTCTTCCCAGCTTCCGTCGCCGCGCTGGGTTTCGAGCAGGTATTCGATGCCGTGGCGCACGCTGAGGCTGGCCGGATCGCCGCCCGCGATCAGCCCGAGAATGGCCCACGCGGTTTGCGAAGGCGTGCTGGGTCCGGCGGTGAAGATGCGCTTGTCGTAGCTCTGGCAGCTTTCGCCCCAGCCGCCGTCGGCGTTCTGAATGGAGCGTAGCCACTCGCCGGCGCGCAGGATGTGGGCCTCGCGATCGTTCTCACCCGCGGCGGCGAGTCCGCGCAGGGCGAAGCAGGTGCCGTAAATGTAGGCCACGCCCCAACGGCCGTACCAACTGCCATCGGCCTCCTGGTGTTTGATTAGCCAGTCCATGCCGCGCCGCACGGCCTTATGGCTGGCGTCTAACTGGTGGGCCGCCAGAGCTTCCAACACGCGGCCGGTAATATCCGCGCAGGTGGGATCGAGCATGGCGTTGTGATCTGAAAACGGCACCTGGCTGAGGAATTCCCAATTATTATCGACGTCAAACGCGGCCCAGCCGCCATCGCCAGATTGCATGGCCAGCAGCCAATCGAGCCCGCGCTGCAAAGCCGACCGCTGCGCCGCGGGATCGGAGGCGTGGATTTCGCTGAGCGACAGGATGACCATCGCGGTATCGTCGATATCCGGATAGAATTCGTTAGAGTACTCGAAGGCCCAGCCGGAAGGCTCGGTATTGGGACGTTTAACGCTCCAATCGCCCTTGCGCCGGATTTCCTTGTGAAGCAGCCAGTCCGCCGCCGGGGTCAGCGACTCGTGCTGGGGATCTGCCAGGGCCAGGGCGTAAGCCCCGATCGCGGTATCCCACACGGGTGAGAAGCAGGGTTGGAAGAAGAAGCGGTCGCCGTCATCGACCATGAGGTTGTTGAAGTGGCGCAGCGCATCGACACGCAGAGGGTCGTCCTTGGCGAAGCCCAGGACATCCAGCGCCATAACCGAATACATCATTGGCGGATAGATCGCGCCCAGGCCGTCGGAGTGGTGAAGGCGCTCCAGCATCCAGTTTTTGGCCTTCTCCACGGCGCGGCGGCGAACGGCTTTACTGCCGCTGCGCTCCCACCACTTGAGCAGCTTGTCCACGCTAAGGAAAAAATTGTGCCAGGTGAAGAGCGAGGGGTCGTGGTGAAAGGCGGGGCTGACACCGGGCAGCCAGAGTTCCTCCAGGGTAAGGCCGGCGGGCACGGGGCGTCGCGGATTGGCGGCGTGCACGATGGAAAGCGAGATCACGATGGCGCGGGTCCATGCCGACATCTGGTAAAGCAGGTCGAAGGGCATCAGCGCGACTTCGGGTGGAATGCTGGGGCAATATTCCCGCGGATAGAGATCGAAGAGGCTGAGGTTGACCTTGACGTAGCTGTTGGCCGCCTGGATGCCGCCGAGTTCCAGGATGCGCTGGCGGAGGGGTTGCATGCGCTGGCTGTCCACGGCCACGCCGGCCAGTTTCAGAGCGAAATAGGCCTTCACCGAGGCGCTGACTTCGGCGGGGCCGCCGGTGCAGATATTGAAACCGCCATCGGGCAGTTGACGCTGCAGAATCGAGATCACGGCCTTATCGATGAGGGGGCGGGTCTCGGGCGACCACTGGCCGTTGACCGGCGGGTGGAGCCAGAGCTGAAACAGGATGTAATCGGATTCCAGGGTGGTGTCGGCGGTGAGTTCCGCACACCAGTGGCCGTCGCGTTCCTGGAGGCAAGTCAGGTAGTCCGCCGCCTTGCGACAGGCGCGCCCGGCCTCGTGCTGTAGCGTGTTGCCGACTTGGGACGGCGCACTCATTGGATGGAGACGGTCAACTCCGCGGGTAGAGAGAACCGCACATCTTCGTCCACAAGATCGATCTCTTCCATTTGTTGGAACCCGCGATCGCGCAGAAACTCGATCAGTTCCCGCACGAGGTGCTCTGGCGCCGATGCCCCGGCCGTAACCCCGACGTTGGTCACGCCGTCCAGCCAAGCCGAATCCACATCACGGCGATCGTTCACCAAGTGGGAATTCACGCCAAAATTCTCACCCACCTCCACCAGGCGCTTGGAGTTGGAACTGTTCTCCGAACCCACCACCAGGAGCAGGTCCACGTTTGCCGAGACAGCCTTCACGGCCATCTGGCGGTTTTCCGTGGCGTAGCAGATATCCTGCGATTGCGGACCTTCGATCAGGGGAAAGCGTTCTTTCAGGCGGTTGACGAGATGGGTGGTCTCATCCAGGCTGAGGGTGGTCTGGGTGAGGTAGCGGACGTGCGTGGGGTCGGGGAGTTCCAAGTTGTCCACGTCCTGCAAGGTCTCCACCAGATAGCTGCGCTCGGGCACTTCGCCGAGCGTGCCGATCACCTCATCGTGATCCCGGTGCCCGATGAGCACGATACTGAAGCCGTCGCGGGCGAAACGGACGGCTTCCAGATGTACCTTGGTGACCAGCGGACAAGTGGCGTCGATCACGTCCAGACGGCGTTGCTTGGCTTGGCGGCGCACCGCGGGCGAGACACCGTGCGCGCTGAAAATGGCGCGCGCGCCCGACGGGACTTCGTCCAGTTCCTCTACAAACACCGCACCGGCCGCGCGCAACTCCTCCACGACGTGCTTGTTGTGCACGATTTCCTTGCGGACGTAGACCGGCGGACCGTACAAATCGAGAGCGATCTTGACCACATCGATAGCCCTCACGACACCGGCGCAGAAGCCACGGGGCTTGAGCAAAAAAATCTTCTTACCCGCGCCGTGATTCGGTGCGAAAGGCTTAAGAGGCATAGAAGTTATAAGGTTCAATTATAACAGGTGGATGACGCTGGGCGCTCCCGCCGGAGCGCCAGGAGACAGCAGCGGGCTGCCGGTTACAGACTGAGTGCATACTCCATTGTACCGAGGTTACAGTGACAGATGGCCTGACCTTGCGTCTGGTTGCAAGCGATTCAGGGCTGCGCGCCATTGACCGGCTGAAAGATGGATGCGCTTGTCGCCGCCTTCTTGGGGTCGGCATCGCGCGGCATTCCCAGCGCAAACTGTCGGGGGAAGTACTCTTCACCGGGGTCTTCCACCTTGGCCATAGGAGTCTGACTGGCGGGCTCGGGGGCATCCAAAGCAGTGGAAAATGAGGCAGTGTAGTCCTCCGCAACTCCCGTCGCCGCGATGACCACATACCGGCCGCTGCGATTGCGTTGAATGGGATCTCGTTCGAGCTCACCTTGAGCGGTCGCGGCACCGCTGGAGCGTAATGGCGTCCACGAACTCAACTGCGCCGAGAATTCGGTTGTCCAGCCGCACTCTCACGACGTCTCTCCGGGTTCCCCCATTTCGCCGGTACTAAACCGTTCCGCAATCGCCTGGAGCGTCTCGGGCATCGAAGCCTCCTCAACTAGTACGAGGCGCGCCGTGTACGCCACGCTCAGCCGGTACGAAGAATGCATTCTGTCCCAGATGCGCGCCATCTGCTCGAGCGTCAACTCCGCGGGAATGATCTCGATTTTCTCCGTGGGCTTCCACGACGCGTCGCCGCGCAGGGTGGATCCGTCCAGAATCGGGTGGAGCTGCAATTGCCGCATCGCCCAAGTCAGGATCACATGCTCGTCACCCGGCGCTTTCGACCACACGGTCAGCAGGTACTCAAGATCGAGCGCCAGCGGGGGCCGCCGGTTGGAAAATGGCGTGGGGCGCGCCTGCCGCAGATGCTCGTTCGACTGAATACGGTACAGCAAAAGCGATAGGGTAGTATCGGCTTCATCGGCGCTAGCGAGAAAACCAGTCGAGGATTGCTTGAAGATACATGGGAAGTCGTGGCGCAAGTCGTCGGGATAACTGTTATCCAGCAACCGCACGATTGATTCGCCGACAAAGTGGACGGCCTTTACGTTCGCCATGCGGTAACATCCCCTTCCACGGTGGATTTCCGTGTGGCGTAGGCCATGACGTCGCGCGCGACGGCGTTCATATAACTCCCTCCACTTCTATCTGGCTCCGGTCCCATGGCGCGTTCAGCCACCACTCGAAGATCCCGACGAGCCCATCAGGTTACACGTTGCCAGTCGCTGGCTGACAGCGGGCGGCAGCCAGGATTGGCTGCCCCAAACTACTCGCCGCTGAGGCGTGCGGCCGGCGGATTGCTCGCGGCCAAGGCCGCGATGGAAACGTGAATCTGCGGCATCGAACCGTGTTCGAAGCTCTCCTGAACGCGCGAGTCTTCCATCCGGTCGCGCAGCATCTGGCGGCGGAGTTTGGCTTCGAATTCCTTGAGCTGCTGGTCGATGTTGCTGGTTTTCCGCTTGTTGCGCACCATGTCTTCGCGGTAGCGCTTCAGGAAGTAACCGATAGTCTCCACACGAATCCTGATGGAGCCGGTGGGCTTGTTTTCGTCGATGTCCTTGAAGCAGAAGTACGGCGTCCCGGAGTGCTCCACAATCTCTTCGACCACCGAATAAATCGGCGCGTCGTGGCCGCATTTGAAACTGGAAAGCTCCAGCGCAACCAGGTTGGGGTGGCGTGCCACGTACTTGGCGGCCCACACCTTGCGGCTGGTGTTTTCGCTGTAGCTGTTCTTCCAGACATCGTTGATGGCCATGGGCGCGGAGCACTCGCCGGCTACCACTTCCGGACCGAAGAGACGCCAGATAATGTCGTCGTCGATGGGCAGGCAATCCTGTGCGAAGACGGGGTAGCCCAGCTTCTGGAACTCTTCCAGGATTTCGTGGTTGACGCCGGGATCGTTGTGATACGGACGGCCCAGCAGCACCACGCCGAGGCGGTCCTCGTGCTCCAGTTGCTCCAGCACCTGGCGTGCCTCGCCGCGCATGGTGACGTTATCGAAGAATTCCAGGGCGCGGTAGCCGGCGTCCACGGCGCGCTTATTCTCTTCGGGGCTGAGGCCCAGGATATCTTTGAACTCCTCGTACATCTGGCGCTCGAAGAGGTCCGCCTTGGAGAGGTTGACGAAGGTATCCAGGAAGCGAATGCCTTTCTCCTTGAAGAGGTCGCCTTCCTTGACAAACGCCGCTTTGACGGCGGCCGGCGTAGTCGCGACGGTGGGACAGGTTCGCGTGGCCTGCACGTGCGAGAGCGGGCTGGTGAGGCAATCGATCATCGGGAAGAAGATGAGGTCGAGCGGCTTTTTGGCGTGCGCGCGATACAGCAGGTTGTGAACGTGCGGGATGCCCAGTTTACTGGGGAAGCAGGGGTCGATGGCGCCGCGTTTGGCGCCTTCCTTGTACATCTCTTCACTGGTGTAATCGCTGAAGACGATGTTCTCCGCTTTGATGCCGAGAGCGGCGAAGTAGCCGGTGAAAATCGGCGTCTGCGAGTACATATTGAGGACGCGCGGCATGCCGATGCGGATGTCGGCGCGCTTCTTCATCAGTTCCACGCGTTTCTTCTGCGCGGCGGTGATCTGGAATTTGGGCAGCGGGTCGGCCAGGCTTGGGATGTCCGGGACGCGGAAGACCTGCTTGGCGGCGATCTCGACGAAGTTGGGGTTGGCCTTCTTGATTTTGTCCAGCCCGCCCTTGATGCCGCGCATCTCCTCGATGTTTTCGACGGTGCCCTTTTCGCAGGTAGCGATGATCAGACGCTGCGCGCCTTCTTCCAGCGGGACCTTGGTCTTGGCCGGGCGCTTGTAGTCGGCCGGAATCTGGTTGGTCTTGACGTCGATGAAGGTGCGCAGGCACTTGTTCTTACAGAAATAGCAGCGGGTGGCCTCTTCGCGCGTGGTCTTGTACTGGATGTTGGCGCACGCGTCCAGACCGATGAAGGTGCTGACGCGGCCGTTATCCCAGAGGCGTCCGGCTTCGAGCGCGGCGCCGATGGCTCCGGCTTCGCCGCAATGCTCGTGAACAATCACATCGGCCGGAACATCCTTGCCCTTGAAGCGCGATTCGATGAAATCCACCTGCGCTTTGACGGCGGCCAGGTTGTACTGCGTGCCGCCCTGTAACAGGAAGCGCGTGCCGATGGCGGAAATGTTCGGAATCTGCGAAACGTACAGCCAGATGTTCTTGGGCAGCACGTTGCAGAGACCCGCCATGATTTCTTCCGGCTTCCAGCCTTGACGCTGGAAATCCACAATGTCGCTCTGCATGAACACCGCGCAGCCGTAGCCAAAGCTGGGGAAGCCCTTGGCGCCGAAAGCGACGTCGGCATACTCTTCCACCTTGACGTTGAAGCCCTGCGCGGTGGATTGCAGGAAGTAGCCGTTGCCCGCCGAACACTGCGTGTTGAGCTTGAAATCTTTGACGCGGCCGTTCTTGAGAATGATGATCTTGATGTCCTGCCCGCCCACGTCGCAGATGACATCCACGCCTTCATAGAAGTGCAGGCCGGCTTCGGTGTGGGCCACGGTTTCCACGAGCGCGGCATCGGCGCCGACCACGTCCTTCAGGATATCCTTGGCGTAGCCGGTGGTGCCGACGCCGAGAATCTTCAGCTCCGCGCCGGAATCTCGAATCTGGCTGTCCAGCTTTTGCAGCACTTCCACGGTATCCTCGATCGGGTTGCCCTTGGAGAGCTGATAGGTCTTGGCAAGGATGCGCCGCTTGTGATCCTTGGACATCAGCACGGCCTTGGTGGAGGTGGAGCCGCCGTCAATCCCGATGAAGCCTTCGATGATTTCGCCTTTGTGGAAGGGCTGCGGCGTGAATTTCCTGGTGCGGTACTTTTCCTTGAATGCGGCGAGGTCGGCATCATCCTTGGCGAGCCCCACGCCGCCGCCGCGCTTGGTTTTTTCTTCGTCGCGGCCCACGTTGACGTACCACTCGAGTTTGCCGTAGCCGGTGTACTGGCCGACGTTGTCGTCCTCGCTCTTGCCGAACTCCACGCTGCCGATGGCGGCGAAATACTGGGCGTTATCGGGGGTCTTGATCAGGTCCTCCGGCGGAATGCCGTCGGGCAGCGAGGTGCCGCGCTCTTCCCAGATTTTGGGAATGTTCGCCTTCCAGCAATCGCGCATGCCCTTGATGTAGCAGTTGGGGCCGCCCAGCAGAAGCACCACGGGCAGCAGCGTGTTGCCGCGCGTCAGCACGCTCAGGTTCTGCATGACGATGGCTTCGAACAGGGAGGCCATCAATTCGTCGGGCGGGACGCCCATTTTTTGCAGACCGTTGATATCGGTTTCCGCGAAGACGCCGCACTTGCCGGCCACGGGATGGAGCTTGACGCCTTTGTAGCCCATCTCGCAAAGCTGCTCAGTGGGGATGCGCAGCTTGGCGTTGATCTTGTCGATAACGGCGCCGGTACCGCCCGCGCACTTATCGTTCATCGAGGGCATTTTCTTCTTGCGGCCAGTCTCCGGGTCCGTCTTGAAGATGATGATTTTGGCGTCCTGCCCGCCCAGTTCGATGACGCTACCGCACTCAGGGTAGAGTTTTTCCACGGCAAGCGAGACGGCGTTGACTTCCTGCACGAACTTGCCGCCAAGATACTTGGTGAGGCCGTTGCCGCCGGAACCCGTAACGAACATTCTGGAACGCGTCGCATCGAAACCTTCGACTTCAGTTTCGAAACGCTTGCAGAATGCCAGCACCTTCTCGGGCTGCCTGGTGTCGTGCCGCTGATAGTCGGACCACAGAATTGCATCCGTTGCAGCGTCGATCACCACGGCTTTTACCGTGGTGGAGCCTACGTCCATTCCAATCAGGAAGTTTTTGTCCATGGTTGTGATCTCGTCAAGCCAATGATTGTGGGGCGGCCCCCCTGGTCCGCGGCCGCCGCCCTGGTCGGCCTGCTCGCACCGTAACCCACGCGGCGGGACGGGGGTCCGCCCCACCCTGCTTAGTTCGCCCTGGCCCCCGCGGAGGCCCTACGCGCTGCGATGTGGTGAACGAAATTCGCGGCGCCGCCGACTACGCCCTTCTTGTGGGGGACGCGATACAGCGGGCGCTTGGTTTCGGGGTTGGCTTCCACCCAGGCGCGGCACTGGTCCAGCGTGAGACCGGTCTCTTCCAGGGCAGCGGCGAATTCCTTCTTGGCCTTGTTCTTGGCTTCGCCGAGCGCCATCTGTACGCGGCTATGGGCGTTGATTTCGCCTTCGCCCGAGGTCTCCACGGGCAAATAGATCATGTCCTTGTAGTTGGAAACCACGGCCGACTGCGCGCCATCGCTCTGCGTGCTGGGCATGCAGCCGAAGGGCTTCAGCGAAAGCACCATGTGCGCCAGATCCTTATTCGAATAATAGATATTCTTGGCTACTTCCAGGTGGCCTTCGCCGCCACCCGCGCGCGAGTTATAGAAAGGGTGGCCCAGACGCTGCAACTCGTACTGGTCGGCAAGGTGGTGCGCGATGCCGCCCAGCGAGTTCACAATCTTGTGATATTCACTTTTGAAAATGGCTTCGGCGAGCTTCAGTTTGGCCACCTTCTGGCGGAAACCGAACTCGATTTTCGCGCGCGTGCCCAGCTTCCAGAGGGGAGGCAGCACCGCGCCTTCTTCCAGACCCTTCAAGTCTTTGTATTTCTGGATGACCTGGTGAATCATGTACATGATCCAGGTGCCGATGGGCTCCACCAGGACCTGCGCGCCTTCGCGTTCCAGGAAGTTGAACATGTTGAAATTGCCGTCGCCTTCGGTGGTCTGCGCCCAGAACTCGCCGGTGATCTTGACGATCGGCTTCACGCGCAGGCGATCCACGTCGATCTTGTCGAAGCTGTCGCGGCACTTCTCCAGAGCGGGCACGTATTCGTCGCCCTTCAACTGGTTGACGAACTTGCCGACGTATTCCGCGGTATCGCTGAAACCACCCAGGTACTTGCCCATGCCTTCGTCGAGTTTCCAGGGGCGCTTCTTGCGGAACACCTCATGGAGGTAGTCCATTTGCTCGTCCAGGATGCGGTCGGTCTCACCGGCGTTCACCTCGAAGGGGCGCAGCGCGTAGGCCACTTCGTTCATCACGTCGCCGCAGTTGAGTGAGTTGAGGATGCCGAGGAAGAAATCGATGTTCATTTCCAGGCCGGCTTCGGCGTCGGATTGCGAAAGGCCGCCGGACTGCTGGAACAGGAGGACGCGGAAGCCATCGAACCCGGCGTTGCGCAGGGCTAGGCGATATTCGGCTTCATACATGCCGAAACGGCAGGGTCCGCAGGCGCCGGCGGTGAAGAAGACGTAGCGGTCGATGATTTCCTGCTTGGGAATGCCCTGCTCTTCCAAGGTTTGCAGATACTGCACCAGGTTGCCGACGGTGAAGTACGTGGGGTTGCACTGGCCGTTGTTGCCATACTCCTTTCCCGCCTGGAAAGCCTTGACGTTCGGCGTGGGAACGGCTTCGGCGCGATAGCCGAGCCCTTCCAGGGCGCCATGCACCAGCTTCTCGTGCTTCCAGGTCAGTCCGCCGAAAAGCAGGGTAGTCTGGGCGCGCTGATCTCTGGTGAAGTGACGCTCGGCGGGACGCTTGAAGTGGTGAAACTCGTGTTTGGCCACACCGGCTTCACTCTCCAGGCGGGCGCGCTCTTCCGCCAGTCGCTGCTGAATGGTGTCTTCGATGGTGGAGCCGATCTGTACGAGGTTGGCAGACGCTTGGGGTTTCGGATCTACAGTCTGAGTGCTCATTAAGATATTTCCTTCCCAGTTTGGTGCAAGTTTGCCGCTTTAAACGATTGAACGAAATAGGATTCCATTGAACGGCGCATTGGTAGGGGGAACGGAGGAAAAATGGGTGTGAGCGGAACTGGCGGCGCAGGCGCTTCCGCCAGCGTCACTGATTCTTGGCGGGCTTCTACTCCACCCGATAGCTCGCCATGATCTTCAGATAGCGTCTGTGTAGTGCTTTCCGGTACGCTGCGAGGCTCAGGTGCACCGCCTGGGCCCGTGCGGCCAGTGCGCGATCGGCATCCATGGCCCCCGCAGCAAGACGGACCCCGGCCCGATGTTCGAAACTCGCGTTGAAGGCGAAGCCGAACAGGGAGATGGCGGGCGAAGGCATGGCGTAGTTATCGGGCAGTCCCAGCTTCTCGAATGGGAAACTGGACGCCCAATCGACGTGATAACCAATTTGCATGTTAGAAGGATTCACCGAAACCTGCGCATGCGTGACACAGTTCCTCCCCGAAATCTTATACCGGCTCCGTAACATCTCGGTGAGCATGGCCGCGGCGCGGACTTGCGCGTTGCCGGCGTTGGTGCTGGCCTCGCCGGCTCCGGTTTGCGCCTCGAATGAAATGCCGATGAAACTATCATTCAGATTGACGTAGAAATACCGGTCATCGGCCCACACCGAGTGACCCGCATGGTAGGCCGCATCGCTTTCCTTGACAATGCGGAATACTCGTCCGAAGCGATCGATCAGGAAGTTATAGCAGCGACGGCGGCGCACGTAGTCGATCAAGGATTCGCCGACCCGCTTCAGCCGGTTGTTCTCACTCGATTCGAACGGGGCCTGGAGGCTTTCGGTGGTGTGATACACGATTCCGGCCGGGTCGGTCCGCTTCTCACCGCCGCTCCCTTCCGCGTCTGCCATGGAAAATGCTACGTAAGCGCGCGGCCGGTTACTGACGGCATACTGGTTTTCGATGCGCAAGCCGTTGCTGTACGCCTCAAAGTCGCTGGCCTTTTCCACCGACCAGACGTCCGCGGAGGGGGCCACCGCAGGTTCCACAAGATGGATCGGCGGCAGCTTGGGCGGCGCGGGCAGCATGGGCAGTGTGGGCAGTGTGGGTGGTGCGGCATTGGCCGCGCCAAGCCTGCGCAGAGACAACGGCGCGGCCACCAACCCGAGCGCCAAAAGAGTGAGAAGCCCGATTGTTTTCCGTGATTTCCAGCGGGATACCGGGTGCGGCACCGGAGCCACGGATTGCAGGTAGCGTAAGCGCCACACAGGGTCGTGAATCTGCCGGGCTGTCCAATCCACCCATGGCCGGGTGAGTTGATTTTCGTCTGGCTGGCTCATGACTACCCACTCTATCGGCTGAACCCCAAAAATACCTTAGTATCCGGTACTACATAAATATGGAAATCTTGATGAGAGAAATGGAGTGCCGCCCCTACTATTCCAGTACTTCTCCAGGTAAGCAGTCACGGCGCACCTGGCGCTGCCGTGCTTCCGGGCCGGTCTTTTAGGCCGGATAGGGAGTTTGGCGAGTGAATGTGACTTGATGAGCGAGAACCAACATGACGGTGCGATTTCGGTGGAGACAGCCGGAGACCTTGCGCTGGATCGAAAAACGGGCGCGCGAGACCGCGGACCCGGTGGAGCGGTTGCGCTACGTGCGCGACCGGATGGACTCAAGGGAACCGCCGGAGGAATCCCGGTGGCGGCCAGTAAGAAGGATCGCCGCGGCGATAGCGGCCGCGATCGGGACGGCACTTCTGGTCTGGCGAATACTTTAGGAGAATCGGCAATGAGCAACGGTGAACAGGAAAGCAACCTGCCACTCGGCCTGGACGTTGGCACCAGCCGCATCGTGGTAGCGCGTAGCGTGGACAAAACCCAGCAGCCGCAATACGAATCGCAATTGAACGCCTTCATTACGATGCCGTATTCGAAGCTGGCGGACAGCCTGTTGGAGCGGGAAGGCGTGTTCCACGAAGTATGCGGCGGCGAGCTGGTGGTGGCGGGCAACGACGCGCAGCGATTCGCCGAGGTCTTTCACGTCGAGACCCGGCGGCCTATGCTTCGGGGCGTGCTGAACCCCCAGGAGCCGCACAGTCTGCCGGTGATGCGCAGCATCATCACGCGACTGGTGGGAAAGGCCGGGGTGGCGGGGCGGAAGGTCTTCTTCAGCATTCCGGCGCCGTGCGCTGAGGGCGATCAGTCGATCGCCTATCATGAAGCTTCCCTCCAGCAGATTCTGAAGCAGTTGGGTTTCGACGCCCAGCCGATTCAAGAAGGCTTAGCCGTAGTGTTCGGCGAGTTGGGCAGTTCCAACTATACGGGGATCGGAATTTCGTGCGGCAGCGGCCTGTGCAACGTCTGCCTGGCGGTGCTTTCGGTGCCGGTAATTAATTTCGCCATTGCGAAGGCTGGCGATTTCATCGACACGCAGGCGGCGGCGGTCACTGGAGAACTGGCCACCCGGATGCGCGTACTGAAGGAATTGAACTTCACCGTGAACGGGCTTTCGGGAGACCGCGTGCAGAACGCGCTGGCGGTGTATTACGACGACGTGATCCAGACCCTGGCGAACACTTTGCGGTCCACGATTTCCTCCGCCCAGCGTCTGCCCAAGCTCGATCAATCCGTGCCCATTGTACTGAGCGGCGGGACGGCAATGCCCAAGGGCTTTTTGAAGCGCTTTGCCACTGCGTTGCGGCCCGATGATTTCCCTCTCAAGATTTCCGAAATCCGCTTGGCGGAGGACCCGCTGAATTCTACCGCCCGCGGCGCCCTGATGGCCGCACTCTGCTAAATGCCTGGCGGCTCCGATTGGAGCCGCGACCGTAAGAAGCTGGGAACGAATCGCTGGGACCGCCGTGTGGACAGACGAGAGCGTCTGGCACAAGTTGACACGAAAGGGCTCGCGCTTTTGTGGGGCAGGCGTTTCGCCTGCCAACCCGTGATGTTCTAGCGCGGAAAGCTTCCCCACTGGCATCCGGATCTCACCGACGCATCCTTCCTGTTTGTTGCCTGGCGTTTGGCCGGTTCCCTCCCGCGGGCTCCACCTCCCCTCCCGCCCACGGGGGCGCCTCTAGCCGCCAGTCAGCGCTGGCGTGGCAGCGAATCCACGGGCCTGGCCTTGGGCCAGCGCGGGGTTGGCAGGCGAAAGCGCCTGCCGCACGATTGGCGCAGGCGTTTGCCGAGTGTGGGAACGCCGGGGGCGAGCAGGCCGACGGGGGCGTCGGCCGCGGACCGGGGGGTCCGCCCCACAATCAATGCGGACGGTGCCGTAGTGGCAAAACTACGTGGGCTTGGGTCAGGGCGGAGTTGGCAGGCCAAAGCGCCTGCCGCACGATTGGCGCAGGCGTTTGCCGAGTGTGGGAACGCCGGGGGCAAGCAGGCCGACGGGGGCGTCGGCCGCGGACCGGGGGGTCCGCCCCACAATCAATGCGGACGGTGCCGTAGTGGCAAAACTACGTGGGCTTGGGCCAGCGCGGGGTTGGCAGGTGAAAGCGCCTGCCGCACTACAGGGCCCGGCCGGCCGCTGCGCCGGAGGCCCACGCCCATTGGAAATTGAAGCCGCCTAACTGGCCGGTCACATCCACCACTTCGCCGATGAAGTAGAGACCTGGCACATCGCGGCACTCCATCGTCTTTGACGACAACTCGCCGGTGTCCACGCCGCCGCCGGTGACCTCGGCCTTCGCATACCCCTCGGTTCCGGCCGGCTGGACGCGCCACGCGTGCAGGCCCGCCGCCATTGCCGCTACCTCGCGATCGCTCAGCGCGACGACGGCTGGCGATACGCCCGGCACCTGGCACCACCGGTCGGCCAGGCGCTTCGGCAGATATCGCGCCAGCACCGTGCGCACCTCGGTACGCGCGCCGGCCGCCCGGCATGCGGCGAGCGCCGCCGCGAAATCCACGCCGGGCAGCAGATCGATCTCCACATACTCCCCGGCGCGCCAGTAGGACGACACCTGCAATATCGCGGGTCCGCTGAGGCCGAGATGCGTGAACAGCAGCTTTTCGCGGAACGCGTGCCCGGCCGCGCCCGCCGTGACATCCGCCGAGACTCCCGCCAGGCCGGCGAAGCGCTGGCGCTCCGCTGCCCCGAAGGTAAACGGCACCAGGCCGGGATAGCACTCCACCGTGTTGAGTCCGAACTGGCGCGCCACGGCGTAGCCGAACGGCGTGGCCCCGATTTTCGGAATCGACAGCCCGCCGGTCGCGATCGCCAGCGCCGCGCATTGGAACACCCCGCGGGACGTCTCCAATTGGAACCGGCCGCCGTGTGTCTGGCCAATCCGCGCCACCTCGCACGCCGTTTCGATGCGCACGCCCGCCGACGCGCACTCCGCCTCCAGCATCCGTACGATTTCGCTGGCCGCACCGTCGCAGAACAACTGGCCGAGGGTCTTCTCATGGTAGGCGATGCCGTGCCGCTCCACCATGGCGATGAAATCCCGCGGCGTGTATCGGGCCAGCGCGGATTTGGCGAAGTGCGGGTTGCGCGACACGAAGTTCTCCGCCGTGGTGTGCCGGTTGGTGAAATTGCAGCGCCCGCCGCCGGAGATGAGGATCTTGCGCGCGATCCACGGGCTGTGCTCCAGCACTACCACGCGCCGCCCGCGCTTGCCCGCCTCAATGGCGCACATCAGCCCGGCGGCACCCGCCCCCACGATCACCGCGTCCGCCGTCTCTTGCGCCATCCCCTTACATTCTGGCAGAGCGGCGCGGTATGCTGGCTTCGGATGACTCGCAAGGTTCTGATTGTCACCGGTGACGGCGGCGATAGCTACGAAGCGCTGTACGCCTGCCAGAGATTCCGGGAGGCGCACTGGGAACCCGTAATCGCGGCGCCCGCGCGGCGCCGGCTGCACATGGTCTTCCACGATACCGAGCCGGGCTGGGACACCTACGTGGAACGGCCGGGCCACACGGTGGACGCCCACATGGCCATCACCGCGGTCTCGGCCAAGGAATTCGCCGCCATCCTGGTGCTGGGAGGACGTGCTCCGGAATACCTGCGCAACGATGCCAGCCTGCTCTCGCTGGTGCGCGAGTTTGCCGCCCAGAACAAGTGCGTCTGCGCCATCGGGCACGGCATACAGGTGCTGGTGGCGGCGGGGCTGACCAGCGGGCGCACGGTCACGGGGCACCCGCACGTCGGCGTGGAAGTGGAGCGCGCCGGCGGCACGTACAGCGAGAAGATGGCGGTTCGCGATGGCCGCCTGATCACGGCGCAATCCTGGGAGGCGCATCCGGAGTTCTACCGCGAGGTCTTTGCCGCCCTGGAAGCCCCGAAATAAAGCGCTTTCTTTAAGAACCGATGGGGGCACGCGCTGCCGCCGCACAGTCCGCCGGCGACGCCTACCCAATCTCGATTAGGATAGATGAATGGCACAAGGTATGTTCGATGTGGCATGTCCCTGCTGCGATGCCGTTCTGAAGATCGATCCGGAAACGTGCGCCGTAATTGCGCACACGGTTCCAGTGAAGGCTCCTCTGATCGAAGACCTCGCTGCCGAAGTGGCCAAGCTCAAGGGTGCGGGCGACCGGCGCGAGCAGCTCTTCCAGAAACAGTTTGAGGCCGAAAAGACGCACGGCAAGGTGCTGGAAAAGAAATTCGACGAGCTCTTCAAGCGCGCCAAGGAAAATCCGGACAGCAAGCCGCCCACACGAGATATCGATCTGTAGGGGCAGAGAACTACCGGCACACCAGCAGGTTTTCCGCAAAGCCCCACTCTTCGTCCACCCACTGCCGTTCCAGCCGGAACCCGGCGGCACCCGCCATGGTTTCCACCTGCTCCCGGTAGAACTTGTGGCAGGCCTCGGTGCAGATGGTCTCGCCCGCGGCGAAATCCACAATCAGGTCCGCCTGGCGTATGCTGACGATCTGGTAGACGCGCGAGCGCAGGTGCATCTCGATGCGCTGCGCCTCTTCGTGGTATCGGATGACGTGGGCAAACTGGCGCAGATCGAAATCGCCCTGGAGTTGGCGATTGATGCGGCCCAGAAGGTTCAGGTTGAAGGCGGCGGTGACACCGGTTGGGTCGTCGTAGGCATCCAGCAGTTGCGCGGTCGGTTTCACCAGGTCGGTACCGAGCAGCAGTGCGTCGCCTGGCGCCAGCACTTGGCGGATGGAATCCACAAACTCGATGGCGGCTTCGGGTTGGAAATTGCCGATGGTGCTGCCCAGGAAGAGCGCCAGCAGGTGCTGACCCGGCGCGCGCAGGGCGGCGACTCCGCGCAGCCCATCGAGATAGCTCATCTCCAGCGGCATGACGATGCCCATTGGGCTCAGTTCTTTCGCGCAGCGGGCGAGCGCGGCGGCGGACACGTCGATGGGGTAGTAAAGCGCCCGCTGCCGCTTGCCCACGGCTTGCAGGATGGTGCGGGTTTTGGCGCCCGAGCCGCTGCCCAGCTCCGCGACGATCAGGTGGGAAGGCAGGCAATCGAGAAGATCTTCCGCGTGCTGTTCGATGATGCGGGCGTCGGCGCGCGTCAGTCCGTATTCGGGCAGCAACGTGATGGTTTCGAAGAGCGCCGAACCGATGTCGTCGTAAAGATAGCGGCAGGGCAGGGTCTTTTGCTCGGGCTGGGTCAGGCCGGCCCGCACGTCGAGCGCGAATTGGGTGTCCAGCGCTTGAGCCAGCATCAGGATTTCACCATGCGGAATGTCGCGTAGACGTAAGGATACGAAGGGCGGAACCAATTGCGGAAGCTGGGGCGGAGAAAACATGCCGCGGTGCGCGGCGAGGCGCCTTTCAACACGTAGTGCGCGCCATCGAAAAACGGCTCGGAGTAGTTGGGGTAGAACGGGAACGGCGTGAAGCCTTGGAAAGGCGCAAACACGGTGGACGTCCACTCCCAGCCGTTGCCCGCCAATTGCATGGGTCGCGGCGTGCCATCGTCATCGGCGGTCACGGGGATGGGATCCCAGTAACGGAAATTCAGATTGCTGGAGCGCGGCGAATGGTAGGCCGCACGATGATATTCGGCCTCGCTGGGCAGGCGCATGCCGAGCCTGAGGGCATATGCGGTGGCCTGGCCGTGGGTCACGTACACCGGCGCGTCGAGCGGCAGGGGATATTCGGAGAACATTCCGCGGAAGACCCAGCCGGCGCCGCGGTCAGCCCAGAAGAATGGCGGATCGGCACCCTGCTTGACAAACTCGAGGTACTCGCCATTGGTGACCTTATGCTGTGCCACCGAAAACTCAGGGACCTCCACCGTATGCGCCTGGAATTCGTTATCCCAGCCGAAGGCGTCGCCTGAGGCGTCGCCAGAGGCCAGACCCAAATCGGCGGGCCCCGCCGGGATGGGGAAGAATTCCGCCCGGTAGGCCGCGTGGTTCGCGGAGCGGTCGGCTGGCCGCCCCTGGTGGGGTGCCACCTTATTGCCGTATTCCAACTGATGGAGGATATAGGCGAAGGTCTCGGCGTGCATCAGGCGGTGTTCGATGGCCACGTGCAGGAATTGCTCCGGAACGTCGCCCAGCAGTTGGTCGATGCTTGCTCTGGTGCGCCGTTGGTAGTGCTGCAGCTCGGCGAGGCCCGGCCAATCGGTGGGCTGGTCGCTGGGCAGTTCGCCGGGCGGGGGATCGATGCCGAAGGCGAACAGGCGGTCAAACGCCTCGTGGAAGGCGGGAACGTCGAGCGCGTAGCGCGCCAGCAGGTTCCAGTCGAAGGCGTCCATGTGCCCCAGGTAAAAAATGACGCGATGGCGCTCCCCGATGGGGCGCTTATAGAGCGAGCCGGGCCGCACCACACGGAACAGTGCGTCCGTCTGCTCGCGGGCCTGCTGAAGTGCGCGGCCTGATTCAAGTGGGATCCGCATAAACCGATCTACCAGTGTACAAAACCATCAACGGTACCGCTGTGCCATTCCTCCCACTTTGAATTGGGCTACGACCATAGATCGTCGGCCCAGGTTGGCTTCGGCAAGGAGACAGCTGCCAATGAGGCCCTCTCCGCGGGCGCACCCGTTTCCGGCAGGCACCCCTATTTTTCTTGCTTGGATGAACCGCCAGGGTACAATAACGGGAGGGGAACATAAGGGGCTATGAACAAACAATTACTAACGCGCTACATGTGTGTCTTCGCACTGGCGGCCACGGCTTTCGCGCAGTCTGAGATCGGCAGCGCATCGCTTAACGGGACCATCACGGACGCCTCGGGCGGCGCCGTACCCACCGCCAAGGTGTCCGCGCACAACGCGGCAACCGGCCTGGTGCGGAACACGCAGACCAGCGACCTGGGCCTTTACACCTTCGCCGGTCTTCCGGTGGGAATCTACGACCTGACGGTGGACGCGCAGGGTTTCAAGAACACCAAACGCACGGCTGTGCAGCTCACGGTGGGGTCGGCGACCACGCTGGACGTCCGCCTGGAAGTGGGCACGGCGCAGGAAACCGTCAGCGTTGTGGCGGATATCTCGGTGGTCGAGACGACACGCACCACCGCGGCCTCTAACGTGACCGAGAAGGCAGTAGCGAATCTGCCGGTGAGCGGGCGCAACTTCATCGATTTTTCGCTCTTGACGCCGGGAGTGGTGCGGGACAATCGCAACCAGGGCGACATCTCTTTCGCCGGGCAGCGCGGAACCTGGAACACGCTTCTGGTGGATGGCGCGGACAGCAACAACCTGTTCTTCGGGCAGGCCACCGGCCGCACCGGTTTGCGTCCTTACGCCTTCAGCGAGGACGCCGTGCAGGAATTCCAGGTCAACACCGTGGGGTACCCGGCGGAGATGGGGCGCGCCGGCGGCGGCGCCATCAACGTGGTGACCAAGAGCGGCACCAATATGGTGCACGGGTCGGCATTTGAGTACTACCGCGATAAGGGGATGAACGCGAACAGCTTCACCAACAATCGAGCCGGCATCAAGAAACAGCCCTACCACTTCAACCAGTTTGGCGGCACGGTGGGCGGGCCCGTGGTGCAGGACAAGCTGTTTTTCTTCGGCAGCTATGACGGGCAGCGCAACACCAGCAACCAGCCGATCGCGCCCAATATTCTGCCCGCGGGCGCGGCCCTGGCGGCGCTCGCCAAGTATCTGGCGCCCTACCAGCTTGGTCTGAACAACAACGTATATCTGGCCAAGCTGGATTGGAACGCGAGCGCCAATAACCGCATCAGCGTGCGTTACAACGCCAGCCGCTACACCGGCAAAAACTTCGAAAGCAACGGCGCCACCAGCGCTTTGGAACACACCGGCGACAACGAAGTGAACACCGATAACATCGCCGGCCTGTATACCCGAATCTTCGGTACCCGCCTGGTGTGGGACGCGCGCTTCAACTATGTGCGCGACGGCGAACCCGGCGCCGCGAATACGACCGGCCCGGAGGTGGCGATCACCAACGGCGTGACTTTCGGCAAGAACAACTACAGCCCGCGGTACACCAACGCATTCACCTACCAGCCGGTGAATACGCTGAGCTACCAGCGCGGCGCGCACAGCCTGAAGTTCGGCACCGATATGAACTTCGAACGCGTGGTGAATTTCTTCCCCGGCTACTTCGCCGGCGGTTACACCTTCCCGAACTACGACGCCTACCTGGCGGGCACGCCCTCCATTTACCGGCAGGCCTTTGCGGCGGCCGGCTCCACCACGCCGCCCATCAGCCATCCCAACGTGAACGAATACGCGTTCTTCGCGCAGGACAACTGGCGCGCCACCTCGCTGCTGACCATCAACATGGGGCTGCGCTACGATTTCTTCGATTACAAGCAGCCCACCACGCTGAACGGCAACGCGCAACTGCTGGCCGCCAACCTGCGGACAGACCGCATCGCCAAAGACAAGAAGAACTTCGCGCCGCGCTTCGGCCTGGCCTACAAACCCTTCAACGACGACAAGACGGTGATCCGCGCCGGTTACGGCTTCTTCTTCGGCCGCACCCCGGGCCTGCTGCTTTCGACGGCGCTTTTGCAGAACGGCATCGACGTGCTGACCTACGCGCTGACCTCGGGTTTTCCGGCTTACCCCAACATCTTGAGCGCCGCGCCGGTCAATAACCCCACGGCCGATATTTATATCGCCGATCCGAACTACCGGACGCCGCGCCTGGCGCAGTGGAACTTCCAGGTGGAGCGCGCGCTGGGCGGGAACTTCTCGCTGACCGCGGGCTACCTGGGCGTGCATGGCACCCATCTCACGCGCAGCCGCGACCTCAATCTTTACCCCAGCGAGCTGACGCAGGGTACGCTATCGACTGGCGGCAACATCGCCTACTGGCGCCATCCCGGCGGCTTCGGCACGCCGCAGCGCGCCAACACCGGGTTCGGCCGCATCACGGAATTCGATAGCGGCGCTTCCAGTATTTATCACGGGGGGTTCCTGCAAGTCACTAAACGTTTCAGCAGCAACTTCCAGTTGCTGGCGAGCTACACATTCAGCAAAGTGATCGATACCGCGCCGGACGCCACCAGCGTGGTCTCTGGCAACGGCGGCGACGATTCCAAGGTGGCGCAGGACACACTGCTGCCGAACCTGGACCGCGGCCCGGGCGTGAACGACATCCGCCAGCGCTTCGTTTTCTCGGCGGTGTGGGATCTGAATTACGCCAAGTCGATGTCCAACGCCGCGGCCAAAGCGCTCTTGGGCGGCTGGACGCTTTCCAGCATCTCGCAATTGCAGAGCGGGCGCGCGCTGAGCGTCACCACCAGCGGCGACCCCGGCAACGACACCAATACGGCGAACGACCGCGCGCCACTGGTGGGCCGCGGCACCTTGCGCGGTCCCGAACTGATGGCCGTGGATGTGCGCATGACGCGGGATCTCCCGCTGTATAAGGAGCGCGTACGCCTGCGCCTGATCGTGGAGAGCTTCAATCTCACCAACCGGGCAAACTTCGCCAACGTGCAGACCAACCTCTACACCTTTAGCCGCGGCGTCTTCACGCCGACCACGAACTTCCTGTTCAAGCAGACGACGCAGCCCGAAGGCCTGGGATCGCGTACGTTCCAGCTTGCGGCGAAGATCACGTTCTAACTCGGGGAGACGGAACTATGCGGGAGTGTGTGTTCACCGCAGAGACGCAGAGGCGCAGAGGAAAGCGCAGAGAAAACTAGAGATAGTCAACACCGGAGAAAGCGGAGGGAGCGGAGATAAGTGGGCTGGCGCCATCGACCTTTCGCGGAAAGTGGAGGGTGCTAAGGGCTATCGTAACACTTGGAATAAGTTGCTGTAGTCGTCCGTCCAGAGGCGCAACCCACGGGCCGGCGGGAGCGGAGTAGCCTTGTCCGACAGGCTGGCAAGGAATTCCGGATCGGTGGCGGCGAGCACCCAGGTGGCCCCGGAGATACCACGCTCCGGGTCCGCCGCGCTGCGAATCAGCCGCGATTGCATGCGGCGCTCCCCGGCCAACCCTTGCACCACGGGAGCCAAGTCCAGGTACCGGTTGGTGACGTGCATCGCCAGGATGCCGCCCTGCCGCAGGTGCGCGAGATAGGCGGCAAAAGCTTCGCGAGTCAGCAGGTGGACGGGAATCGAATCGCCGTTGAAGGCATCCACAATCAAGACGTCGAAACTCTGACTGGGCTCCCGCTCGAGCGCCAGGCGTCCATCGCCGGGCACCACCGCCACTGAGCACGGGCACTCGCGCAGATAACGGAATTCCGCTTGGGCCAGCGCAATCACGGCTGGATTAATTTCGTAGAAGCGATAGGTATCGCCCGTCCGTCCGTAGCTGGCGAGCGTGCCGGCCCCAAGCCCGATGACCCCGACCCGCTGCGGCCGGGTGCGCTGAAAACGGATGGCTAGTCCAGCGCCCGAGTCCGGCCCGTAGTAGGTGGTGGCCCAGCGGCCCTTCTCCGGGGAAAGGAACTGGCTACCGTGATTGATCGGTCCATTGCCGAGCATCCGCACGGCCATGTTGCCCAGGCCGGCATCGCTAACCTGCAAAGCTCCATAGAAGTTGCGAAGCCTGAGCCGGTCGCCCGCCACGTATCCGCCGATCTGCGTGGCTGCCACGAAGCCGAGAGCTGCCATCACTCCGAGGCGCACGAGGCGGCGTGGCGGGTATCCGTATAAAAGGCCGGCGGCCAGCACGACGCAGGCGGTGATTCCGATGGGCAACTCCAGATACCGGCTGAACAACAGGGGCGCGGCCACGCCCACAAACAGGCCGCCCAGGGCGCCGCCCAGCGCCAGCATCAGATAGAAGGAAGTCAGTTGCTCCGGGTGTGGCTTGCGCCGGGCCAGTTCGCCATGGCAGAACATACAGCAAGCGAAAAGGGCGGCCGAAAACACCACCATGACCCATGTCAGCGGCAGCGTCGAGCCTTGCCGGGACAGACAAAAGCCCATCAGGAGCCAACTCGCCGGGAGCGCGATTCGGTAGAGCGCGGGCCGGTACCAACCCTGGCGGTCGAAGCAAAGCATGAAACTGAGCAGATAGATGCTCAAGGGAAGGATCCAGAGCAGCGGAATGGGCGCCACATTTTGACTAAGTTCGTTGGCGACGCCCAGCCACAGGACGGAGGGACAGGCGGCCAGCGCGATCCAGAGCAGGCGGTCCACCAGGTGAGGCGACGCGCGATTGGCCGGCTCGGGCGCTAGCTTGGCGGCGCTCCGCCAAGCCGCCAAGCTAACCAGCGCCACTACGGCGGCATAAGCCACCGACCACGCGAACAACTGTTGGCGCACCGAAATCACCGGCTCGATGGCAAATGGATACAGCATTAAAGCCGCCAGTGAGCCGGCATTGGAAATCGCGAATAGGCGGTATGGAAAGCCCGTGCCATCGCGACGGGCGTACCAGCGCTGCAAGAGGGGCCCGGTGGCGGCTAACAGCAGATACGGTAACCCGACCGAGAGCGCCAGCACCGCCACAATCCGGGCAACGGGTTCGGTCCCCGCGGCCGGTCTCCAGATAGGCGATGGGGCAATCGGAAGCACGATGAGGCTCGCCGCCAGCAACAACAGATGCAGACCCATCTGGCGCCGCGGCGCGAGGTACCGGGTGGTGGCGTGTGCGTAGGCATAGCCCAGCAGGAGAAACGCCTGGAAAAACAAGATCGCGGTGGTCCAAACCCCGGCCGAACCGCCGAACCACGGCAGAATCGCCTTGGTCATGATGGGCTGTACCAGAAACAGCAGCAGCGAACTGCAGAAGATAGTGGCGCCGTAGAAGAGCGTGAGCAACATGGTTTGGCTCATCATCGCAGAGTTACGCGTGGGGGGTAAAGTGCATCGCCTGCTCTGCCTCCGCTACAATCTGATAAACCACAGATCACTATGGGAACAGTTCTCATCAAGAAACCGGCGATCGACCCAAGATACGCCCAGTTCAAGCTCTCCATCCGCGAGTCCAAGATTCACCGGCGCGGAGTTTACGCAGAAGAACCTATCCCCGCGCAGCGCAAAGTCATCGAGTACACGGGCGAGAGAATCAGCCGCCGCGAGACCAAGCGGCGGGGCGATGGACCGGTCACGTACCTCTTCACGCTGGACGATTACTGGACGCTCGACGGCGCGTTCGGCGGCAGTGGCGCCGAGATCATCAACCACAGCTGCGATCCCAATCTCCGCGCCATGAACACCAAGGGCCACATCCTCTACATGAGCAAGCGCGCTATTCGCGTTGGCGAGGAATTGACGGTGGACTACCGCTTCGCCAAAGACATTGAGCAGGCGCGGTGCCGCTGCGGCGCCAAGACCTGCCGCGGCGTCATCAATCTGTTGAAGTAGGCCCGCGGCAGTTATCATAGGTTCGTGCGTTCCGCGAAATTCCTATTCACCGCCCTCGCCGCCGCCGGCATGCTCGCTGCGCAGGGCCAGCCTCCGCTCGCCCAGCGTATCGCCGCGCGCCTGCGCCCCAACGATCTGAAGGCCGACGTCTCCTTCCTGGCGTCCGACGCCCTGCAGGGCCGTGCCACGCCTTCGCCCGGGCTCGAGATAGCGGCTGAGTACATTGCCGCGCAGTTCCGCCGTGCGGGCCTCGAACCGGTGGGCGATGACGGCTACTTCCAGAGCGCCGCTTTCCAATCGGTGAAGCCGAATCCGGAGGGCCTTGAGTTCACGCTGGACACCGCCAACGCGGAGCAGGGCACCGTGGTGATTCAAGAGGCCGTGGCCACCGACCTCAATCGCGCAGCCGCTTTCAAGATCACGCTGAGCGACACGGCGGCGCTGGATGCCTTGACCGCTGAAGAGGTGCGCGGCAAAGTCCTGCTAGTCGAAGTGCCAGATGTTGGCGGTGCCGGCGGCGGGGGCATGGCCGCGTTTCAGGCGCAGCGCCGCATGCTGGCGCTGGCCGCAAAACTGGAGCCCGCGATGGTGGTGATGGTGCGCGCCGCCGGGCAGCAGAGCAATCCGAACGCCCGCGTGCCGCTGCGCGACGCTACCGCGCCGGCGCCCAAGGTGCCCGTCCTCAACGTGTGGGACAAGGCGATTCACGATACGGTGGCCGCCGCCCAGCCGGGACCCATGGAAGCCATGGTATCGGCACATATCGCCGCGCCCATCGTGCAGCCCGTGAAATTGCGCAACGTGGCCGGCGTGCTGCGGGGCACCGACGCGGAGTTGAAGGACACCTACGTCGTCGTGACCGCCCACTACGACCACCTGGGCGTGCGCCCCAACGCGCAGGGCGACGGCATCTACAACGGCGCCAACGACGATGCCTCCGGCTCCGCCAGCGTGATCGCAATCGCCGGCGCGCTGGCGGAACTCGAGGAGAAGCCCAAGCGCACCATCGTCTTCGTGACGGTGTTCGGCGAGGAACTCGGCGGATTGGGCGCGCGCTGGTATACCTCCCACCCCATCTTCCCGATCGCCAAAACCGTCGCCGATATCAACCTGGAACAACTGGGCCGCACCGATGACAGTGAAGGTCCCAAGGTGGCGCAGTTCAATCTGACCGGCTTCGACTATACGGACATCGCCGCCACCTTTGCCAAGGTGGGCGCGGTGACCGGCGTGCAGGCGATCAAGCACGAGAAGAATAGCGATTCGTTCTTCAACCGCAGCGACAACGCGAGCTTCGCCGATGCCGGCATTCCGTCCACCACGCTCTCCGTGAGCTACATCTTCCCGGATTATCACCAGCCCGGCGACGAATGGCAGAAGTTGGACTACGACAACCTGGCCAAGGTGGATGTGACGGTAGCACTCGGCATCCTCGATATGGCCAACAGCGCACAGGCCCCGCAATGGAACAAGGAGAACCCCAAGACGGCGCGCTACGTGCAGGTTCGCGAAAAGCAATAGGGGCTAACGGCCGCAGGTGTGGACTGCCACGCCGGCAAGCGTGCCAGCGTCGCCTGCAACTTCTGCCCCGAACCGCGTTAACGGGCCGCTCCGCACAGACGTGGGCGGGGATTGCCGCTATCATCGAGATGTGCGGACCTTGTCCATTTACTGTCTGGCGGTCTTTTGTTGCCTCGCGTACGGGTATGCGGCGTCCGGGCCGCAGCCGCCCTGCGGCGTGGATTCCACTCCGCCCCATCCCAGCCTGGCCGAGTCACCCGCGGTGAAGTTCTGGAGCCCTGCGGAACTCGGCGAGAACTGGCGTCCGCCTGCGTGTACCGGATGGACGGGCGTGGGCTTTTCGACGCTGGTCACCACGGCCGCACGATTCCGCCATGCCTCGGGAATGGAAGATTTGCTGCGCCAGAGCGGCGCGATCTCCTCACTGGCCGGCATGCGTTATTGGTCCACCACGCACAAAAAGTGGCAGACGTTGATCCCGGAGGCCTATGCGGTCACCAACGCGCACGGGAACCAGCGGCGCAACGACTTTACGCTGGAGGAACTGAAGCCGGGTAACGTTGTCTACTTCCAGCAGGCGGACAACCTCTCCGGTAAGGCCATCTTCCGGCTGCACATTGTGGAGGCCACCGCCGACCGGCTGGTCTTCGACGTGGCCAACGTGACGCTGATGCGCTATCTCTTTCTTCCGCTCTTCCACCCCGGCGAGATGCAGTCCATCTACTACCTGGACCGTGAAGGGGAAGACGTCTGGCGGTATTACGGCATAGCCCGCACCGGCAAGAACGCGAGCAGCCTTACCACCGGGCATGAGTCTTCCTGGATCAACCGGTCCGTGGCGTTCTACCGCCGAGTCGCCGGAATTCCTACGGACCAGGAACCGCCCGCGGCGCGATAGCCTGGCGGTATCCCGGTTAGGCGGCAGTCAACGGTACAGTTTCCGTTTTTCCTCCGCATGGGGATAGAATGGGAGACTCGCGGATACGACATGCCCGCACGCCTCAAGGATATCGCCCAAGACCTTAACCTCTCCGTGGTCACCATCTCGAAGGTCTTGCGAGATCACCCGGACATCAGCCAGCAAACGCGTGAGCGCGTGCTGAAGCGCATGAAAGAGCTCAACTACCGCCCGAACCTTGCGGCGCGCGCGCTGGTCACCGGCCGTAGCTACATCGCGGGTCTGGTAGTGCCGGACCTGGTTCACCCGTTTTTCGGCCAGGTGGCCAAGGGCCTTTCCAACGGGTTGCGCAAGAAGGGGTACAGCCTGGTGCTGTCTTCTTCGGAGGATGACCCCGAACTGGAGCGGCAGGAGATTGAACAGCTTCTGGCGCGGCGCGTGGACGTGCTGATTGTGGCTTCCACGCAGTCCTCGGTGGAGACCTTCCACCGCCTGCAAGAGCAGAAGATTCCGTATGTGCTAATCGACCGCAAGTTCGACGGGCTGGCGGCGAACTTCGTGGGCGTGGACGACGCGGCGGTAGGCGAACTGGCGACGGCGCACCTGATCGACGCCGGCTGCCGGCGGATCGCCCACATCGGCGGCCCCAACGTGAGTACCGCGCTGGGCCGCGTGGCGGGCTTCCGGCGCGCGCTTCACGCGCGGGGCATCGCCGTGCCACCCGAGTATATCGAGATGCGGGAGCACGGCGACGACGCCGGGGATGCCAGCGGCTACACTGCGATGCAACGCTTGCTGACGCTGAATCCGCCGCCGGACGGCGTTTTCTGCTACAACGACCCGACCGCCATGGGCGCCATGAAGGCCGTGTTGGAAGCCGGTCTGCGCGTGCCCGAAGACGTGGCCATCGCCGGGTGCGGCAACGTGGCGTACGCGGATTTTCTGCGCGTTCCGCTGACCAGCGTGGACCAGCAGAGCGGCGCCATCGGGGAACGAACCGCCCGCATGGCGCTGGCGCTGCTGGAAGGTGGCGCGCCGTCGCGTCCCAAGACGGTGCTGTTGGAGCCCAAGCTGGTGGTGCGGGCCTCTACGCTGCGGCCGCGGTTGAAGCCCCGGAAGTGAGGGGCGGTAAAGAGCAGGCTCGGCGACCGCGGCCGCTACGACCGGCTCGAAACGCTGCGCGCGGAAGCGGTGGCGAATCTGGCGGCGCGGCAGAGCGGAAATCGAGGCGCTACGCGGCTCCTCCACTTGGCGACGAAGCATTGCGACGGCTGCGCCTGCGGCAGGGGTCGGCATCGCCTACCGGGCCGGCAGGCCAATTGAACTCCGGTAAATGCCGACAAAAAGGCGAAGGCCACGCAAGTGATTGAAAACATGGTAGGCGCGGCAGGACTCGAACCTGCGACCCTCAGCTTAGAAGGCTGATGCTCTATCCACCTGAGCTACGCGCCCTTAGAATCAATACTTTACGAGACTTCCGAACGGATGAGAGCGTCTGTCCAGCAATCCACCAGCGAACGAAAATACCTGCTTATCGTCACGCCCAAGACCATTATATGGTATCGATGGGGCTGGAAAGCCTTTGAGTGCCCTGGATTCACTGGAGGCGGCCAAGCAGCGAGTGGGCGTACCCGACTGCGGGAGCGCGGCGTGTCGATAGTTCTTTACTCCAGACATAATAGCCGAAAGAATTAGAATTAGTACGACAACGTCAACTTAAGCAAGCCGCACTTAGAAGTTTCGGTGGCAAACATTGAAACAACATAATGGGTTTGTAAAACTACGACGCCATGCGGCCATATCGGTAAGTCTGTCTTAATGTAACTACTACATTCATACAAACATCCCGCGCCTTTACAAGCGCCTAATTCTTAGAGAACGTATACTCTTAACATCCAAATTACGAGCCAGAGGGCGATGATCCCGACAGTGATGTAACGAATCCACTGCCAGAAAGTTCTTGGTTCGGTTCGGTTTGCCATGCCTCTGTTATACCGCAACTTCATTGGGAAGCGGAATGTTCAGCAAATACTCGACGAAGTCTATCGTGTCCAGGCAAGTGGTTGAGGTTGGTATGCCGTCCTGTCATCGTGAAAAATGCCACTTAGGACCAAACTCCTGTGATAACTTAGAAAGGTCCACACGCTCCCCGGCAAAGCGGCTACGTTCCGCTCTCCCCCACCGTTCGCTCTTGCGGCTGCGTGGCGTGCGCGCCGGGCAGGCGAAAGCTGAATCGCGCGCCGCGGCCGGGGGCCGATTCCACCCACATGTCGCCGCCGTGATCCAGCACGGTCTGCCGCGACAAAGCCAGGCCCAAGCCCAGCCCGTTGCGCTTGCCCGCGCTCACGAAGGGCTGGAACAATTGCGCGCGAATCTCCTGCGCGATCCCAGGGCCGGTATCTTCCACGTGCACCACCGCCGCCCCATCCTGCATCTCCGCCGTGATGCGAACCTCGCCGCCGCCCGGCATCGCTTCTAGCGCATTACCGATGAGGTTGGCGAACGTACGCTCCACCCGGCTGCGCTCCAGGGGCACTTCCATCTCCGCGGGGATCTCCAGCGCCAGCGTCACTCCCTGCTGCTCCGCCGCCGTGGCCAGCATTTCGCACGCCGCCGACGCCACTTCGCGCAGCCGGCACATCTCTGGCGCCTTGCCCTTGCCGCGCGATACGTTGAGCAGATCTTGCAACAGTTCCTGCATGCGCCGCGAGGCGCGATAAATATTGCCGGCCAGGCGCTTCACGTTCGCGGGCGGCAGATCGCCATCCACCAGCATCTCCGCGCCCCCGTAGATCGCCGCCAGCGGATTGCGTAGATCGTGCACGATTGATCCGGAAAGCCGCCCGATGGTGGAGATTCGCTCCTGCCGGATTAGCTCTTCGCGCGCCTGGCGAATGCTGGCGCACATGGTGTTGAACGTGCTTGCCAGCCGGCCCAACTCGTCTTCGCCGCGCACCGGCACTTCGATGGCGTAGTTCTGCCGCGCCACTTCCGCCGCCGCCCGGTCCAACTGCTCCACCGGCTCCACAATGCGCCGCGCCAGCAGGTAGGTGAGCACGAACCCCACCGTCATCGCGCACAGCCACAGCAGAATGATATTGGCGTAGAGGCTGGCGATGCGCCGCTGCGCGCCCTCGAAGGAACGCAGAATGCAGATCTTGCCTACGGGGCGGCCCATGATGTCTGTCAGCGGCGTCTCGAAACGCGCGTATTGCACCACGCCGTCGCTCACCTTCTGGCCGCCGCTCTTCCTCGCCAGGTCGGCCACCACCGCCGCCGTGGCGCGCGGGTTCAAGGTGGAAGCGATCACCCCCGAGGGCGCCAGGAAAAGAAACTCGCTGGTGGTGGCCGCCTTCAATCGCTGCGCCACAATCGCGTCCACGCGTTCGCCCGCCACCAGCACATTCAGCAGATCTTGTCCGCCCCCCGACTGTACGTAAACCGGCGTCACCGAGAGGTGATACAGTTCGCCCGAGTCCAGAAAGAAGCCCGACGATTGCTGCGGGAATCGCGCTTCGGCGGACTGCACCAGATCCAGGTCCTCACGCAGCGATGGCGCCGTCACCCCGCCCAGCGATGCAATCACCCTGCCCCGCGGGTCAGTCACCAGGAAGAGTCCGGCCGACGTGGAAATCCGCGACCACAACTCGCTCGCGCTATCGCGGATGGTGGCCTGGTCGCGCGTGCCGAACGCTGCCCGGACATCCGACATGCTGGCCAGCAAGCGGCTCACCGAGTTCAACAGTTCGGTGCGCGCGTCCCACAGCGAAGCGTAGGCGTGAAAGCTGCTCTGCACCTCCGCCTCCAGGCTGTCCGACATGCTCTTGGTGATACTGCGCAGCACGAGTTGCCCGGTGATGGCGAACAACACCGTGATGGCGACCGACGTGGAGAGCATGATCTTGGTCAGCAGCGAGAGTCGCGAGAATCGCCATCTCATCGCTTGGGCGCTCCCGGATAGGTGCCGTCGTTGGCCACGGGCGGATAGTCTTTGCCGTACTTGTCGAGATGCGGCGCCGGAATAAAACCCGTCTCCGAAATGGAGATCAGCGGCAGCACCAGGCCGCTCTCCGGCACCGTGATGCGGCGTTCCAGAAACTTCAAGTTCTCTGGCATCGCGCGCTCGTGAAACAGGCGCAACTGGTATTCCCCCGGCGGCACCGCGGCGATGGCGTACTTTCCGGTCGCCTGGGTCACGGCATACCACGGGGTGTTCAACACCGCGATAATCGCACTCATCGTGGCATGAATGTTACAGAAGACGCGGACGATGCCGGCGTGCCGGAACGTCACGCTCTTCGAGGTGCGGGGCGGATACAGGCCGACGTCGAACGGCTGGCCGCTGAAATTGGAAAACGCGTTATGGAAAATCAGGTCGAGATTCGGCAGGTCCACCGTGCTGCCCAGTGAGATCGCCACCACGTGCGGCTGGAACAGTTTGTCCTTTTGCCGCATCTCCACGCGCTTCGGCGGCAGGGCAGGCACGGCGCGGCCCACGGGCTCCAGCCACAGCACCACCCCTGCGTAGTCCTTGTGCTTGCGCACCGCGAGATTCTTGGAATTGGTCAGCTCCACTTCGCCCGAGACGAGTGCGCCGAGCGCCACTCCCAAGGCCACGCTAGAACAGATAAGCCAGCGCCAGATCATAGTGATTGTTGATTCGCACTCCCTGCCCCAGATACATGGTCCGCACCTGCGAGGCTTCCAGCCCCACTAGCACATTCGGCGCCACGCGGAAGTAGGCGTTGCCGCCAAATAGCAGGTTCTTGCCGATTGAGCCCGTGAGCAGATCGTGGTTGGCATCGTCCACCTGCCCGGTGAAGAAATGGAAATCCAGCCGCGGCAGAGTATGCAGCGTCAGTTGTCCCCATCCGCCCCGGCTCGCCACCGCGTACCCGTAGTTCTTGCCGATCGCGAACCCCTGGCGCGTGCCGCTGCCCAGGTGAGCCACGTTCTGCCCGGAAAAGAACACGCCGGTGAACTCCACCGCCTTCCACGGATTAAAGAACCAATCCATGGCGAATAAATTGGAGGGTATCGATTGGCTGCCCGCATGAGTGGTGCTCGCGTGGAATCCCGCCGCGATCTCCATCCGCCGCTGGTCGTCCAGCTTGTGATGGAAGTTGACCCGGCCTTCCGCCGCGGGGCGCACCGCTTCCGGCACTACGGTCCCGGTATACGGCCCGATCTCGCGCGTCTGCACGGCGCCCAGTTGCGCGCGCAACCCGCTGGAGGCGCCTAGCCGGACCTCCTGTTCGAAGCGCACCTGCGGCAGCCAAAACCACAGATTCCCCGCGCCGGTGAGCGGAGAAAGGCCCACCTGCGCCAGCGAACTCGGCTCGCGCGGATTGAATATGGGCTTCTCCAAGCCGGCAATCACGCTGCGACTCTTCCACGCGATTTCGAGCGAGGCTGTGCGGATGCGCATCGCGGAGTTGGTCCCCGCCGCGGCAAAAAAGTCCATGTACACCGAGCCGTTTACCTTGCCGCCCCAGATCGCCCGCGGCCCGCTGAATTCCAGGCCCACGATGGTCTGGCGCACGGTCGCTCCGGAGTGCGCGGCGCCGGTCGCCGCGGCGGTCACCGGGTAGTCCGCCCCGCCGCTCTGCCTGGAGTTCAGGAACGCGTTGAACAGCGCCATCCCCGTCACCCGAATGGGAAACTTTTGCGACGCCTCCACTTTGGTTTGCGCCTGCTCTTCGATGCGCTGCTGCTGGATATCGAGCCTTTCCTCCACCGTGGTTGGCGGCGGCGCGGGCGTTCCCAACTGCGCCTGCAACGCGCGTACCTGCTCAGAGAGCGCGCGATTTTCCTGTTCCAGCCGGTCCAGCCGCTCCAGGATTCTGGCCAACTCCGGCGCCGTCTGCGCGCACAATGCGACCGGCGCCAGGCATAGCGCCAGGCAAACTAAACTAGTGCGTCCTGCCATCGAGAAGTTGCTCCAGTTTCTGGCGCACCAACGCCGGCGAAAACGGTTTCGGGAAAAATGCTTCCACTCCCAACGCCGCGATTCGTTCCGGAGTTGCCGGGTCGGTATCGGCGCTCACTACGATGATAGGCACACCCGAGAGCCTTTGGTCCGCCCGCACGCGGCGGATCAGTTCGTACCCATCCATGCGCGGCATATTCAGGTCGGTGACGATCACCCGTACCGCCCCCGAAACGCCGTCCAGAATGCGCAACGCTTCCACCGCCGAGGGCGCCATCAGCACGCTCACGCCGGGAATTCCGAGAAATGCGATCTCCAACATCGCCGCGCTGTTTTCGGAATCCTCCACAATCAGGACGGCAGGCATTCTGCTATTGTCGCCCATCCTGAACAGCGCGGACCCGCTGGTATAGGGGACAACCTGTAAATTCAGGGCACGAAGCGATAGCCAACCCCATGCAAGGTGAGAAAGTGCCGCGGCGCGTTGCTATCCGGCTCCAGTTTTTGCCGCAACTTCACCACGTGCGCATCCACCGTCCGTGTGTTCGGGAAGAACTCGTAGCCCCAAACCGAATTCAGAATCATGTCGCGCGTCAGCGGACGGTCTGGATTGTGCAGGAAATATGTCAGCAGATTATATTCCGCAGGCGTCAGCTTGAGATCTTCACCCTTGCGCTTGACGATGCGGCGTTCGAAATCCACCTCGACGTCGGAGAAGTGGATCACCTTGCGCGCGTCGCTGGAGGCTCGCCGCAGCACGGCGCGGATGCGCGCCATCAGTTCGCGCGTGCCAAACGGCTTGACCACGTAATCGTCCGCGCCGATTTCGAGCAGCAGGACCTTGTCGATTTCATCGCCCATGGCGCTCAGCACGATAATCGGCGTGGCCATTCCCGCGGCCCGCAACTGCTTGCAGATCTCCGTGCCGCTCATCCGCGGCAGGCGCAAATCCACCAGCACCAAGTCGGGCTTCAGCGAAAGGGCCATCTCGAAGCCCTCGCGCCCGTCGCCGGCCTGCACTGCGCGAAAGCCTTCCTGTTCCAACATCACCCCGATTGTGTCGCGCAGGTTTTCATCGTCATCGATTACGAGAATCGTCTGCATTGTTGGTACTCCTGATTGTATCCGATCCCACCGGGTCCGCTGTTACAGGGAAGCTGCCGTAATTTGAACCGGAGCCCGATATGTGGGCGCGTGCAGCGAGGTAAACGTGTCACTCTGCCTCAAGCAACACAACGGGTCGGGACTGTCGGGAAGCGGTTGCGACGGCGGCTGAACGTGCTACTTCACTTTGTGGCTTTCCTCACGGATCGTCACGCCAATCGCGGTACCCAGCACTTCGGCGCCGGGAGCCACGCGTCCCGTCACCGTGACCCGGGACCCGCGCGAGGGCACGCCGGTACCGGAGATCACAATGATTTTACCGGTCCCATCTTCAATCTGGTACCCGCCCTTGCCCATCAATCCCACCGATGTGGTCACTGTCCCGGTGACCCGCACCGTCTGGTTTCGAAATCGCGAGGGATCGGCATTGATGCGTCCGATCGTCATTGGCGCGCACCCCGCCAATACCACAGCGGCCATCGCTACACTTGTCAGTTTCAGGTTCATCGATGCCTCTCCTTCAGCCAGCGCGGCAGTCTCCCGCAGGTTCCACCTTACAATATAAAGATGCCGTTTCTCAAAGTGGGCACGCTGGCACAGCTGGCACCGAATTCCGTCATGGAGGTGATGGTGGGCGACCAGCCCTATGCCGTGTGTAATGCCGACGGGGCCATCCGCGCTCTCAGCGGCGTGTGCATCCATCGCGGCGGACCGCTCGGCCAGGGACAGATTCACGATGGCCGCGTGGTCTGCCCCTACCACCTCTGGGAATTCGATTGCGCCACCGGCGAGTACGATTACGACCCTACCAAACGCGTACCCACTTTTGAAGTGAAAGTGGAAGGCGAAGACATCTACCTGCAGGTTCCCTAAGTGCCCGAACTCCCCGAAGTGGAAACCGTAGTCCGCTCGATTGCGCCGCTCACGGGCCAGCGCATCCTCCGCGCCGAATTTCGCAATCTCCGCATCCTCCGCGGCGGCGACCCCGCGCGCTTGTCCGCGCGCCTGCAGGGCCACCGCATCCTCGCCGTCAAACGCTATGGCAAGTTCATCGTGGCCTGCATCGAAGACGGCGGCTATTTGACGATCCACCTGGGCATGACCGGCCGTCTACTGCTCGGCGGAGCTTGCGGCAAACACACCCACGCCATCTTCACCTTCGACCACGCCACCCTCCAGTTTGACGACAGCCGCCAGTTCGGCTGCATCGAGTTCAGCGAAGACTTCCCGCACCGAGTCGCCCGCCTTGGACCCGAACCGCTCGAAATTCCCTTCGACCAGTTTGCCGCCGCGCTGCAACGCCACAAGACGCGCATCAAGTCGCTGCTTCTCAACCAGACCTTCGTGCGCGGCGTCGGCAATATTTACGCCGATGAAGCCCTCTTCCGCGCCGGCATTCATCCGCAGGCGCTCACCCAACGCATAGGGCGCTACCGCGCCCGCAAACTCTACGACGCCATCGTCGCCGTGCTCACCGAAGCCATCGCCGCCGGAGGGTCTTCGATCTCCGATTACGTCGATGCCGAAGGCCGTAAAGGCTTCTTCCAGATCAGCCACCGCGTGTATCGGCGCACCGGCGAAGCGTGTACCGCGTGCCAGACACCCATCCGCCGCGTGATGGTCACCCAGCGCAGTTCGCACTTCTGCCCCAAGTGCCAGAAGCGGTAGTCTCGTAAGAAGCTGAAACCCCGGCGCGACGCAACGCATCTCAAGGTGTGTGGTGCACTAATTTTGAGGAGATTTCCAAACGTGAATCGAATTTGCCGTTTCCTTCCCCTGCTGTTTTGTGTTTCCTTCGCCTACGGGCAAAGCTCGCTAGATGTCAACCTGGGCTTCGGAACCGTCCACGATAAGGCGGCCGGAGGCGGCATCGATGCCAGCACTGGCTCCACCTGCATTACCGGCGCTAATTGCCTGCAAACGCCGTCGCTGGGCGGTTTTTTCATGGGCTTCGGAGGCACCATCATGCTCAGCAAGCATTTTGGCGTTAGCGGCGAAGCCACTCTTCAGCCCAAGAAGCAGGATTATGCCATCCTGCAATCGAGGCAGATTTTCTACGATGTGAATGGCGTTTTCGCCCCGGTGAACCAGAAGAAAGTCATAGTGCGATTGGAGGGTGGGCTTGGCGGCGCGACCAGCAGTTATTCCATCACGCAGAACTCTTGCGTGGGCAACGCGGTGTGCCAGTCCCAGTCGCAATCGTATGGCAGCGCCAAACACTTCCAGGTGCATACTGGGCTAGGTGTCCAGCTCTACGTGACCGAGCACATCTTCATCCGTCCGCAAGTCGACTTGCACTACGTTCCCAACTTTACGAACCAGTTCGGCAGCACCATGGCTCCGTCAGCCATGGTCTGGATTGGCTACAGCATGGGCGACAGATAGTAGGCGCAACAATGCGGCGAGATGCAACGACCGCGGCTTAGTCGCCCAACTCGACGCGAGTGCCGTCCGACGCGTTCGCCAGATCGTCAAATGACTGCGGCGGATTGAAGTAGAGAATGCGCTGGCAGCTCTCGCAGAAAAGAATGGTTTCGGTGCGCTTCACGTCCTGGAAGTATTGCGGCCGCAGCACCATGTAGCACACCGTGCAGCGGCCATCCACCACCTCTGCCACCGCGATTCCCTTGCGACCCTTGCGCACGCGCTCATACTGCTGGCAGGTCGCTGGCGTAATCTCTTTGGCGACACCTGCCCGCTCAGTCTGCAACTCGCTGGCCGCCTTCTGATCCACTGCCGTGCGCTCGCGAGCCAACGCCTTCTCAGCGTCCACCTGCGCCTTCTCTTCCTTTAGCGCTGCCTCCGCCGCCTTCACGTTCTTCTCCAGCGGTTCGGATTCGGCCATCAGTTCCAGAATGCGGTCTTCCAGTTTGCGGGTTTCCGCCTGGCAGAATTCGATCTCGTGCTGGAAGGCGCCGTACTGCTCATTGGTCTTGGCCGTGAGCATCTGGTCTTTGAGCTTCGAGATCTTCTGATCTTGCAACGGAATATCGGCTTCGCACTTCTTGCGCTCTTTTTGATTGGCCGCAAGAGCGGCGCGGTCGGCATCGAGCTTGCGCTCGTGCGTCCCCAGTTTTTTCTGAATTTCGGCGATGTGTTTGGGCAAGGAGGCGATTTCGCGTGCGAGTTCCGCAAGGCGATTATCGATTTCCTGCAGGCGGACCACCAACTTCAAGTCGAGGAGCATTACTAATGGCAGTGTAACACCCTATTCCGAGCGCCGCAGTTCCACCTGCTTGTAGATCTCCTGCGTCTGCTCCAGAGTGGCGAAGTTCATGCCCGGCAACCGCGCCGACGCCGTCCCCGCCGCCACTCCCCAGCGCAGGGCTTCCACCTCATTATTTTTACGTTCCATCGCCCAGGTAAAGGCCGCCGACAGCGCGTCTCCGGCGCCGATGGGACATACCGCATCCACCCTCGGCGGTAGCGCCTCGTACAGACCTTCGCGAAACGCGCCCACCGCGCCGCGGCTGCCGAGCGAGAGCACCACCGATTCCGGCCCCATCTTGCGCATCCGCTCCGCCGCCTCCAGATAGTGCGTGCGCGTCAACAGCGTGCGCCCCAGCAACCGCTCCGCCTCCTGCTGATTCGGCGTCGCCAGCGTCGGCCGCTCTTCGATTCCCAGGCGCAACGCCTCTCCGTCGGCATGCAGTAGCGTCTTCACCTTCTTTTTACGCGCCGCCGCGATCAGCCTCCCGTAGAAGGACGGCGGCACACCCGGCGGAGTGCTGCCGCAGATCATCAGCCACGAGGCGCGGTCCAGGGTCTCCTTCACCGCCCGCTCCACGCGCGCCACTTCCACCTTCGATAGCGTAGGCCCGCCCGCGTTGAGGTTCACCGTGAGCCCGTGTTTGTCGGTGATGGTGAGGTTGGTGCGGATCTCGTTCTCCACCGGCACCACTTGGAACGGCAGACCGTCGTGCTGCAAATGCTCTTGCAGACGCTTCCCGGCGTCGCCCCCGCAAATCAGCACAGCGAGGGTTTGCCCGCCGAAGGAGTGAATCACGCAGGATGCGTTGATGCCGCGCCCGCCCGCCGATTCGCGGTTGGAATTAATGTAAGCGCGGTCTTCAAACGCCAGGCGGTCGACGCTGATCACCCGGTCAATCGTTGGGTTAATAGTGAGAGTAACAATCAAGTCTAAAGTTTACCCCGCAATTCGGGCCTTGGCGGATTTGGCAGGCTCATGAGCGGCGCAGGTGGTCGTACCCAAGGGGCGGGAGCGGCTCGCCGTCCAGTTCCACGGCACCGGCGGTTCCCTTACGCATCGTACCAATTCGTGTCAGCGCCAGCCCCTCGAATGCTTCCGGCACCCGGACGCGGGCCGGCGCCGTGAATAACAGCTCGTAATCTTCCCCGCCGTGCAGCGCCTGTTCGAGCGTGGCCCCGCGATACACCGGCGGCGCCGAAATCTCCGCGCGCAGCCCCGAAGCCGTACACAGCCGGTGCAGATCCAGGGAGAGCCCGTCGCTCAGGTCCATCGCCGCCGTGGCGCCCAACCGAGCGCGCAGAAACCGCCCCAGTGCCAGGCGCGGCTCCGGCCGCTTATGCCGCAGCCAAGCCCTGCCGCGCCCCGCCGCGAGACCCAGCGCAGACCCGCCAAGCGCACCGGAAACATAGACGGCGTCGCCGGAGCGCGCCCCGTCCCGGCGCAGGGCCTTCCCCCGCGGCACGGTTCCCGCCACCACGATGTCGCACGTCACGCGCTCCGTCCGCGCCAGGTCCCCGCCAATCAACGCCACCCCGGCGCGCTCGGCCAGCGTTAGCAGCCCGCCATAAAACCCGTCCACCCATCGGGCATCCACCCAACTTGCCACGGCCAGCGAGAGCAGACAGAACCGCGCCTCGCCACCCATCGCCGCGATATCGCTGAGCCCGCGCGCCAGAGCCTTCCAGCCGACATCCGCCGCCCCGTGCGTTGGGCGAAGAAAGTGCGTCCCTTCGATCAACATATCGGTGGTGTAGAGCCAGTCTTCCGTGGCCCCGCGCGGCCGCACAATGGCGCAATCGTCGCCGATCCCCAGCACCACTCCGGCCGCCCGCGGCAGGGTCACCCGACCGCGCAATTTCTCTATCAATTCCGGTTCGTTCAAAGGTGCAAGCCTCTTCTCGAAAAGGTGGTTGAAAATACTAGTACCATCTGAGAGAATACCGTACGCAGACCAACCAGGGGGCTATCTGGCCCCTCTGCGCGCCCTCTTTTTCGGGTACACTTACCGTTAGAATGTCATTCGAGGGGAAGTTCCGCGGGAAACTGCTGCTTATCCTATGGCTGCTGTGCGCCACATTAGGCGCGCAGACTAACTCCCTCGCCTCGGAACAGGAAACTCACCACGGTTCCCAACACTGTTGCCGGCTGTGTCACCTCGGTCCCGCCCCCATTGTGCCCTCGGCAGCCGTCGCCGTCGTAGCCCCCATCTTCTCGGCAGTCTGGGTGGCCCCGTCGAGCGGACCGGACGCACCCCGCCAGGTTCTGCTCGCCGCGGCGCCTTCCCGCGCACCTCCCGGTTAGTCTAGTTCGCATTTATCGGCAGCCCCGCTCCGGGCAATCGGCGCGAGGCTCGATTTCTATTCATAGCGACAACCAGACTAAGCAGGAGTAAATATGTTCTCGAAATCCATCCCCGCACTTGCGGGATTCGTCTTCTTTGCATTCACTATTTCGGCCGCCGCGCAATCTTCCGGCGTGGCGGGCACAATCGATGGCCTCGTCACCGACCCCGCCGGAAGCGTCATCCCCGGCGCGAAGGTGGAACTCAACAACCGACTCAGCGGTTATCAGCGCGCCACCCTCACCGACGCTTCCGGCGCTTTCCACTTCCTCAACATCCCGCCGAATCCCTACCATGTTACGGTCTCCTCCACCGGGTTCTCGGCAAACTCCCAGGACGTGGCGGTGCGCTCCAGCATCTCGGTAGCGCTCAAATTTTCGCTCCCGCTGGCTAGCGAACGGACCACCGTCACAGTGGAAGGCGGCAGTGTCGCCATGCTCGAAAACGTCCCCTACCCGCACAGCGACGTGGACCGCGAACTCTATTCGAAGCTGCCCACTTCCGCACCCGGCAGCGGACTGAGCGACGCGATCACGCTGGCAAGCCCCGGCGTGGTGGCAGATTCCAACGGCTTCTTCCACCCGCTGGGCGACCACGCGCAGACCAGTTTCTCGATTGATGGCCAGCCGATCTCAGATCAGCAGAGCAAGCAGTTCTCCACGCAGATTCCGCTCAACGCCATCCAATCCATGGAACTCATCACTGGCGCACCGGGCGCGGAGTTCGGCGGTAAGACCAGCCTCGTGGTAAACGCCGTCACGCGTTCCGGACTCGGCCAGAAGCCCTTCGGCAGTTTCGCCGCGCAGTACGGTTCCTTCGGCTCCGTAGGCGAGGAAGCCACCCTCGGACTGGGCGGCGCGAAGTTCGGCAATTTCCTCTCCGCCAACGCCCTGCGCAGCGGACGCTTCCTCGACAGCCCGGAATTCCGTCCCCGTCACGACGTGGGCAACAGCGAAACCATCTTTGATCGCGTCGACTGGCAGCCCGACGGCAGGGACTCGTTTCACCTCAACCTGCTGGCCGCGCGCAACTGGTTTCAGGTGCCCAACACCTACGATCAGCCATCTCAGGACCAGCGCCAGAGGGTTCTCACTTACAACATCGCGCCCGGCTATCAGCGCACCTTCGGCGCCGGCGCCCTACTCACAGTCAATGCCTTTTTGCGCCGCGACCAAGTCTACTACGATCCGTCCCGCGATCCCTTGGCCGACACGCCGGCCACGGTCGGCGAATATCGGAGCCTCGCCAACTACGGAATTCGCACGGATTATAACTATGTCCACAAGATCCACAACGTGAAGATCGGCACGCAGGTGATGCAAACGCGCCTGCGCGAACGCTTCTCGCTCGGCATCACCGACCCCGGCTTCACCAGCGGCCAACCGGGCCTGGCACCCTACGACCTCACCGCGGGCGGCTCGCCCTTCCAGTTCACCGGCAAGGCCAATGTGAACGAGTACGCCTTCTACATTCAGGACACCATTACCCTGGGCCACTTCACCTTCACCCCCGGATTGCGCATCGACCGCTACGCCGGACTCAGCAAGGCCACCGCCGCCGAACCGCGGCTGGGAGCCTCGTACCTGCTGAAGCCCACCGGCACGGTGTTGCGCGCCGCCTATTCGCGCAGCCTGGAAACCCCGTACAACGAGAACCTGATTCTTTCCAGTTCCACCGGCGCCGGCGGACTCGCCACCAATATTTTCGGCGCATTCGCGGCGCGCCCCATCGAGCCCGGCCGGCGCAACCAGTACAACCTGGGGCTGGAACAATCGCTCGGCAAGTACCTCCAACTGGACACCGACTACTTCTGGAAATTCACTTCCAACGCCTTCGATTTCGGCACGCTGCTCAACACTCCGCTGGTCTTCCCCGTCTCCTGGCAGAAGTCCAAAATCGACGGAGTCTCCCTGCGCCTCAGCACCATTTCCATTCACGGGTTCCAGGCGTACACCACGATGGGCCATACCCGTTCGCGCTACTTCGCCCCTTCCAACGGTGGCCTGATCTTCAACTCACCGCTCGATACCTCGGTCTTCCGCATCGACCACGACCAGGCCTTCCAGCAAACCAGCCATGTGATCTACCGGCGCCCGCACAACGGACCGTGGATGGCCTTCACGTGGCGCTACGATAGCGGACTGGTCGCCGGCGCGGTGGGCAGCCTCGGCGATGCGCTGGGCCTCACCGGCGCCCAACAAGCCGCCATCGGCTTCTACTGCGGCAGCCAGTTTGCCACGATGGGCAACCCGATCGGCGCGTGCGCGTCGCCGAACTACGGGGCGACCCGCCTGGTCATCCCCGCCGCTGGAACGGGGAACCCAGACCAGAATCCGCCGCGCATCGCTCCGCGGAACCTCTTCGACCTGGGCGCCGGTACGGACAACCTGTTCCACGCCGAACGTGTGCGCACCACCTTGAAGCTCACCGTCACTAACCTGACTAATAAGGTGGCCTTGTATAACTTCCTTTCCACCTTCAGCGGCACGCACTTCGTCTCACCGCGCGCCTACCAGATGGAACTGGGCTGGACTTGGTAGCGACATCAGGCCGCGCCGGAGGGTGGATCCACACTCTCCCGTGTATAATAGACGCAATGTTCCAGGTGTGGCGTAGAACGAGGAGCCTGTTTGTCGTGCTCTTTCTTTGCGCGCTGATCTGTGCGCAGACGGCATCGTTCGCCGCGGAACATTCGCACCAGCATTCGTCGCAACATTGTTGCGGATTGTGCCACGCAGGACCGTTGGCGCTGCTGCAACCCGTGACCTCGGCCGGATTCGCGCCGACGGTGGCGGTGGCGTGGCTTTCCTTATCCCGCGATTTCGACACGCCCCACGAAGCGCTGCTCACGGCAGGCTCGTCGCGCGCGCCGCCATTCTCACTTCCGGTTTGATTCGCATGCCGGTCCGGGCTTTTATGGCCGGCCTGGCATGTTTGTATTTTTTGTCGGGAACCAGGAGAGAACTTTGAGAACACCGTGTAAGCTCATGCTCGCGCCGGTCGCGGCATTGCTGTTTGCCACCGCACTGGGGGCACAGGACACCACCGAATTATTGAACCGCATGAAGGCCATGGAAGACCGTATCCATGCGCTTGAAACCGAGGTCCAGACGCTGAAGGGGCAGCAGACTGCCGCCGTCGCCCCGCAACCGCAACCCGTGATGGCGGCCCCGGTGGTGGCGCAGACCGCGCCGCCCGAACTTACCTCCCTCGGCGGCGCCGGCGGGGCTGCCGCCAAAGTACTCAACCCCGATATCAGCGTGATCGGCGACTTCATCGGCGCGGTTGGCAGCCACGGCGGACGCGCCACGCCCGCGCTCGAAATGCACGAAAGCGAGGTGGGCTTCCAGGAAGTGATTGACCCCTACGCGCGCGCAGATTTCTTCCTCTCCTTCGGCGAGAAGGGCGT
>JANYAH010000257.1 GCA_025361425.1 Candidatus Solibacter sp.
CTGGCACGACACTGATCGCGAGCGAGAAGACCGGCCGCCACGCGCGCCTCCTCGAATTAGAGCCGAAGTACTGCGACGTGATTATTCGCCGGTGGCAGGAGTTCAGTGGCAAGGAAGCCACGATGGAGGTGGGCGGACGAACGTTCGCCGACGTGGCGGCTGAGCGCTTGGGCGTAGCGGCTTGAATCGAACGCTGCCGCCGGGAGATTGCGGAGATCGAGCGTGAAATACGAAGCGGCAACCCCGACCTGATGGGGCTCTGTCTGGCGCTCTCGGATTGGTCGATGGAACTGCGAATTCTTAAAGGACTACCATGGAGCACAACGTGTTTCTTCAGATCCTGATCCCCTTCTCTGGCCTCATCTCCGGTTTGATTGGCGCCTTTGTCGGTTTGCAGAACCGGGCGCTGCTCGCCGAGGTGCGCAGGGAGCTTGCGGAGTTGGAGAACCGGATCTTCACTCGCATCAACGGCACCTAAGAGCCCACGCACAACTGCACCTGATGGTGCGGTTGTTTCACAGAGCTTTCGCATCACCCATCCCTTTCATCCGCACGTCGGCCAGGAGTTTGAGGTAGTGGAACGGCGCGGCATCAGAGGGAAGGATCGGATCTTCTACCAGGACGCAATCGGCGTTCTGCGCTCAATATCAGCATCTTTTACATGCTTGGGGACACCCGATGCGGTGGTGGTGTTCGGGGCCGGACGATCCCACTTCCGGGTAGAGGACCTGATGGCGATCAGGCGGCTGGCGGAGGATCTACAGCTATGACCGGCGGCCAGCGATGTAAAGGGAATTATGTGCCGAGTGTTAGGTCAATTATGTACACTGCCAGTCTGGTGGCGGAGGCGTGGTTGCTCAGTTATCTCGTGTTATTGCATGAAAGCGACGGCAACGAGCAAAGGGAAGGTAAAATAGCACTTGACAACGGCTCACATTGGTACATAATTAGCTTTACAGTAGGTGCCCATGACTCGCTCAAAAGCACGCGGTTCCGCCAAACTCGATGCCTTGCGCCAAACCGGCACGCTGCACCCGCATCCGCAACTCGTTACCGATCCGTTGTTCCAGGATCAGCCGTTCTTCGATGCCCGCGACCTGCTGCAGGTCAAGTACGAGTTGCTGCGCAAGGTCGAGGTCGATGGTGCACCGGTCAGCACGGCGGCGGCGGCTTTCGGGTTATCGCGGCCATCGTTCTACCAGGCGCGCACTGTCTTCGAAACGGGCGGCCTGGCCGGCCTGGCACCGCAGAAGCGCGGGCCGCGGCGGGCACACAAGTTGAGTGCCGAGGTGTTGGCGTTCCTCGGACAGCTTCGAGTAGAGCAACCGGCCATCCGCTACGAGGAGATGGCCGAGCGCGTGCAGGAACGGTTTGGCTTTGCGGTGAATCCGCGCAGCATCGAACGCCGTCTGCGGCACGAGCAAAAAAAAACGAATTAACCCCGGCTTCGCTGCCTTCCTCCAGCGGCAGTTGCTGGACGTCCCGCTACGAAGAACTGCGCCGGCGAGTTTTGGCCGGCGACAGCCGCGGGCCGGGTTTGGCGATCTTGCTGAGCCGTGGGATGAAGGCCTGGCTCGAAGTTGCCAGTTCGCTCGACGTAAGCCCTACGCCGCCACGGCCGGAGATCGCGATGGATGCCGGTCCGCTCCAAACCGTGCCCGGCGAATACCGCACCCAACTCACGGACGTGATCGCCGGAATGGTTCTATACGGTTGGCAGCAGTGGAGGCACGCATGATCGAAGCTACCCAAAAGGTCAGCGCCGAACACCTGAAGCGAAACGCCTACTTGTACGTGAGGCAGTCCACGCCGCAGCAGGTATGGGAAAACAGCGAGAGCACGGCGCGCCAGTATGCGCTGCGCCAGCGGGCGGTCGCGCTGGGCTGGCCGGCGGAACAGATCGTGGTGATTGACAGCGATCAGGGGCAATCGGGATCTTCCGCCGTCGACCGCGCCGGCTTCCAGAAACTCGTCGCCGAGGTCAGTCTGGGGCGCGCCGGCCTGGTGCTGGGATTGGAGGTATCCCGGCTTGCCCGCAACTCCGCCGATTGGCACCGCCTGCTGGAGTTATGCGCCTACTCCGATACGCTCATCCTCGACGAGGACGGCATCTACAATCCCGCGCAGTTCAACGACCGCCTGCTGCTGGGCTTGAAGGGCACGATGAGCGAAGCCGAGTTGCACATCCTGCATGCGCGGATGCAGGGCGGCTTGTTGAACAAGGCCCGGCGCGGCGATCTGGCGATACCACTGCCCATCGGTTTTCTTTACGATGCCGCCTCGCGGGTAATTCTCGATCCGGACCAGCAGGTGAAGCAGAGCATCCACTTGCTGTTTGATACCTTCCGGCGACTGGGCTCGGCGGTCGCTGTCGTCCAGGAGTTCCGCCGGCAAAGCCTGCGGTTTCCGCGACGACGTTGTGGCGGGCCCACGCCGCAGCTACTCTGGGGCGAACTGCCTTACAGCTATGCGCTCAGCATCCTGCACAATCCGCGCTACGCCGGCGCCTACGTGTACGGGCGCAGCCGCTACCGCCGCAAACTGGAAGGCGGCATGGTGGTAACGAACCTACCGCAGGACCAGTGGCAGATCCTGCTGCGCGATGCCCACCCGGGATACATCTCCTGGGAACAATACCAGGAGAACCAGCAGCGATTGCGGGACAACGAGCAAGTGCGGGGCGTCGACCATCGGAGCCCGGCTCGCGAAGGGCCGGCCTTGCTCCAGGGACTGGCGTTGTGCGGGCGCTGCGGCGATCCCATGTCCGTGCGTTATCACGTCTACCGGCAACAACGAGTCCCTTACTACGAGTGCCACCGCCACACGCAACAGCGCGGCGAGCCGCCTTGCCAGGTGATTCACGGCGCGGGCATAGACATGGCCATCAGCAAGCTGCTGGTGGAAGCTGTGACTCCGCTGGCGCTGGAAGTCGCGCTGTCGGTCCAGCAGGAAATCCAAAACCGGGTGGAGGAGGCCGATCACCTGCGGCGCACTCAAGTGGAGCGCGCCCGCTACGAGGTGCGATTGGCACAGCGGCGCTACCTGCAAGTCGATCCGGACAATCGGCTCGTGGCTGGTGCGCTGGAGACCGATTGGAACAACAAACTGCGTGCGCTGGCCGATGCTGAGCAAGAGTACGAACGCCAGCGCCAGGCCGACACCGCTGAAGTTGATGCGAAACAGCGTGAGCAAATCCTGGCGCTGGCCCGTGACTTCCCACGGCTATGGCAGGATCCGAACACGCCGGATCGCGAGCGCAAACGCATCGCCCGCTTGCTGTTGGAAGATGTCACTATGACCAAGGGGAAGGAGATCACGTTGGGCGTGCGGTTCAAGGGTGGCGTCACCGCTGTTCTCACCATCCCGTTGCCGCACCCCTACTGGGAACTGCACAAGCTTGAACCCGAGGTCGTCCAGGAGATAGACCGGTTGCTGGACCGGCACACGGAAGCGGAAATCGCGGCCATGTTGAATGGACGCGGGCTGCGCACCGGCTACGACCTTTCCTTTAACGCGGTTGGCATCCAGCACGCGCTGCGCAGGCACGGAATCAAAAGCCGCCGGCAGCGGTTGCAGGAATCCGGATTGTTGACTTCCGCCGAAATGGCTGCCATGCTCCATACTTCGCCGACGATGATATGGTACTGGCGCTGCCACGGCGCGTTGCAGGGTGAGGCCTATGGCACGAACAGATTCCTCTACCACCCACCCAGCCCGGACCTCGTCAAAGAGTTCCAGACTAGAGAATCGCATCGTGAGGTGCAGTATGAAACCTAAACGTACGTCCGTGGGGCGGAATGTCAATTGAGGGAGGCACTAATCCAGGAGCGGATCGACGCCTTGATGGATGCGAAGAACAGGCACGCCGCCGGTGGTTGAGGCCGGCGGCTGTGTGAGGAGTGGCGCGGGGGCTACTTCCCGGCGATGCGGTATGTGCGGGCGCCCTCGGGCGTCTTGATGGATTCGACGGTGAGCCCCATCTTCTTTGTGATCGCGCCGCTGATGAAGCCACGGACGCTGTGGGCCTGCCAAGCAGTCGCGGACATGATGTCGGCGAGCGTGGCGCCCTCCGCTCGGCGGAGCATGTCGAGGATGATGGCCTTCTTGCTGCCGTCGCGGGCCGTGGGCGCCGCGTCCTTGGCGGTGGCCTCCTTGGTTGCCTTGGCCTTCTTCGGCGCAGCGGGGGCCGCGTGTTGCGCGGGGGCGGGCGTCAGTGCCTGGAGAGCCTTCCAGATCCGGGCCACGGCCGTCTTGCGGTCCGTGAACTTCTTGACCGGCTTGAGGGCGTCGAAGGGGACCACGCCGGCGAAGGCGTTCCAGACGTCGACGAAGCGCGTGATGGGCCAGCCCGCGGAGAGCGTGGCGAGTTCCTTCTCGTTGGCGAAGGTCCCTTCGATTGAGTCGATGCGGTGGTTCAGCGCATCTTCGTATTCGGCGAACGCCGTGATGTTGCTATCAGTGTCTATGGAAAAAGTGGTCATGGTTGGTCTCCTGTTTCAGAATTCAATCTTGTCGACGATCTTCCGGGCCACGTCGTAGCTGATTCCCTGTGCGGGAGGTGCTTCCGAGCGGAGGCGTGCGGCTGTCCGGATGCGGATCTCGCGACCGGTGACCAGGTTGGTGCCGTACCACCCGCCGCGGTCGTGTTCGCGGGTGAGGCGGACTTTGGCCAGCGTGCTGCTGACCTTGACGATGTAGGTCGTTCCGATCTTCACGTTCTGCTTTTGCATGGTTAGTACTCCAGTCCTTTCGCGTCGACTGCGCTGCGGTCG
>JANYAH010000273.1 GCA_025361425.1 Candidatus Solibacter sp.
CGATGAGTCGAAGTAGCCTTTGAAGTACACCTGCTGCTGTTGGCCGAAGATGTTCGTGGTGACTCGCTGGCCCTTGCTCAGTGCCGGATTGCCGAAGAGGAAGTATCCGGAGTTCACACCCATCCAAGTGCCGCTATGCCAGTCGCCGATGAACGCGAGTGACCAGCCGCCGATCACGTGATTCACGATGCCGTGGGCGCTGCTGCCGAACTTCTTACCCTTTCCGAACGGCAATTCATAAATCCCGTTCCAGCGAACGTGATGGGGCGGAACGTCGCCGGAATTGGTGTAGCCAAGCCTGAGCCGCTGCGCGTCGGTCAGATTCGGGTTACCGATAAGTTGGCCATTCATCGGGACGAGGAACGAGTAACCCGAACCATTGGCGGTGTTGCTGGCGTCTCCGGAACTGCTGCCGCCGGCATCACTCGTACTCATGGCATGCGCCCAGGTGTAGAACGCCTGGACGGTCAGGCCGTGAGAATAGCGATGTTCGAATTCCAACTGCGCCGATTGCGTGTTGGAATACCCGTTATGCGCGATTGCCTGGCCATTCCAGTTGGGGTTGGTTCGCAGGAGATCGGGGTTTGTAGGCCCGACCAAGCCTGTCGAGGCCCGGTAGTTGTAAATCGAGATGGGGTCGTTGTAGGCCCAGCGTTGCTCCAGACCACTGCCATGGTTGCCGATGTAACTCAGCCGCACGGACGTGTTCTTCAACACTTCCCGCTCGATTACGAAGGTCCAAATTTGCATCCTGTCGTCGTTCCAGTGGCGATAGTCGAACGGAGTGAAGCTCTGCGAACCGGAAGACACCGACGTGGCCGAGATCGTGGCCTTACCGACAAAATCGTTCGGAGCCGGAGCGTTGGCCACCGAGTGGTTGTAATTCGCCCCATTCTGGTTCGATACACTGTTCTCAAACAGCAGGTTCAGAGGCGCGTTGGTGCGCGACGATTGAAGAATCTGGGACAGCGGCGTCGTCCAGTAGTAGATGCCGTACGATGCGCGCAAAACAAACCGGTTGCTCAGCCTATAGGCGGCCCCCAAACGCGGGCCCAAATCATTGTTGATCCCCGGTGTGAGCGCGCCCGGAACGCCGGCCTGATTCGCCGTAGTCGAGGTCAAACCGCGCCCTGCCCAAGCTGCCAGCACGGCCGGCGGGACTCCGGGCAGGGACGCCAGCGCCGCATTGTGCGGAGTGATCACCTGCATGTTGTTGGCGGTGATGCCACCGATATTCAAGTTCACCAGGCGGTTGTACTTCTCGGAATAAGGAGTCCACTTGTCCCAGCGCAGCCCGTAATTGAGCGTCAGCCGGCTATTGACCTTCCAGCTGTCCTGGAAATACACCCCCAACTCTTTCTGGCGGAAGTAGAAGTAGCCGCGGTTGTACTGGGCGCTGAGGTAGTTCGGAAGCCCAAGTTCCAGACTGGCAAATCCGGATCCAGTGTAGGGGACCTGCGACTGAGAGGCGGGATCGTACAGGCCGGTCCAGTCGTTGTAGAAAGAATGACTCCCCTGAGCATGCGGCATCTCACGCACATTGCTCTGCTCCGCGCGCCCGCGGAAGCCGAACTGCATGTTGTGCTTGCCCTTGATCCAGGTGACATTGTCGTCGAGCTGGAATTGGGTCAGCTTCTGATCTTTAGGGTTGCCCGCGTCCCAGCCCCCGTAGTACAGGAACTGAGAGTCGCTCGTGTAAATGCTCGGCCATCCCGTAGCGCCGAAGGGATTCGGCAAACCCAGCTTATTAGCCCAGTTCGTGCTGTCGGAGAGTTGACCCTGGTGGTTCGGCGAGCGGTTGACCGAGAACTGGAACTCATTCAGGAGTGTGGGTTTGAAGACGTGAACCTCACGGGCAACGCCGGAAGTCAGGCCGAATGTGCTAAGGCCGGTACCGCCGCAGTCGGCACAGCCGAGCGGCGGAAAGCCGAACCGACCGCCCGTCCTCACGTTCTCCTGGTTTGAACGGGTCCATCGCACGGACAGGTTGTCCTTCGGGGACAGGACCCCGTCGAACTTCGCGGTCTGCGTGTTGTAGTCCTGCGTGTTCGGATAGTAGACCTTGAAGTTGGGGGTCACCCATGGATTGGCAGAAGCGTCCGTCGGCAGCGGAGTGATGCCCTGCATGACCTTGGAAATGGCGGAGACTCTGTTCGCCGGGATCTGATTGCCCGCGAACGGGGCGCGGGTGCCGTTGGCCGCGGTTGTGAGCGGATCGTAAAGAATGTACTTTGTGCCACTCGTGTCGGTGGCCCCACTGAAGTCCCCGTTCCAGATGGCAGCATTGGGCACCTGGGTCTGGGCGTAGTTCTGTTGGCGCAGTTTCATTCCCTCGTAGGAATACATGAAGAACGCTTTGTTCTTGACGACGGGACCGCTGACCAACCCGCCATATTCATTGCGGATGTATTTGGCTGGCGTGGAGTAGGTGTCTTGCCGCGCCCGGGAGATAAGGCCGCCATAATTGTTGCGGAAAGTCTCGAACAGGTCGCCGTGCCAGTGATTGGAGCCGCTCTTAGCTACCAGGGAGACCGACGACGGCCGTGAGGATGCTGCGTCCGATCCGGCGGTCTCAAAGCGGAATTCCTGAACGATGTCGAGGCCCGGCTGGACCTGCGCGACGCCGCCGGTGAAGCGATC
>JANYAH010000295.1 GCA_025361425.1 Candidatus Solibacter sp.
CAACCTGTGGGCGTACCTCGACTCGCATCTCCAGTCCATCGAGTCGGGTCCGTACGGGACGGTCGGCGGTCCCTACGAGAACATGCTGAAGTACTCCGAAGACTTCAGCGTCGGCACGTGGGACAAGAACGGCGGCACCTGCACCGTGGTAGCGAATTCGATTGTGGCGCCCGATGGCAACTCCACAGCGGACGCGGTCACCGCGAGCGGTGGTTCTGCACTCATCCGGCAGAACGTCGCGGGCCTCGCGGCGAACGGCCAGTACACGTTCTATGTCTGGCTCAAGGTTCCCTCCGGCACGATGACCGTGTCGCTCGGCATCCTCGACAACGGTTGGACCACGTGGCTCGTCGGCCCCACCGCAGTCACGCTCACCACGTCCTGGCAGCGGTTCAAGGTGACCGGCACGATGACCGGGGGCGCGACGGCGCTCTGGCTGGCGATCGGCCACTATACGGATGGCTGGACGGCGGGCCTCGTGTTCCATGCATGGGGCGCGTGTCTCCAACAGGGCAACGATCCGAAACGCGCGTACGCCAGGACGTGGGGATACCAGACCGCGCAGGTGTTGGCGGGTGTGGCGTGCGGCCCGATGGTCGTTTCCGCAGTCAACAGTACGGACTCGCCGTTCAAGGTGCGCGGGCCTGGCTCCAACCTCGCGGACCACACGCTCCTCGAGGTGACCTCTGGCGGCGAGTTGATCCTGGCTGGCAGCACCGGCAACGGGTATCGGTTCGCGGAGTTGATGGGCGCGACGAACCCGAACGGCTGGTCGGGTGTGCTCAAGGTCAAGAATCCTGCGGGCGCCACCGCTGGCTACATCCTGCTCTACTCCAACCCGTAGTTCCGCTTTGTTCCGAAGGAAGGACACCAACGATGAAGTTCACGATGGATCACACCCAGCGTTTGAACCTGCACGCCTTGCTGGGCGCGCAGCGGACGGACGTGGGTTCTATTCGCGCGATCTGGGCAGTCCAGGATCGCCTCGCGCTCGACGCCGACGAGGAGAAAGCCGTCGAGTTGAAGCGCGAGATGGTGGCGGGCCAGGAGCGCGTGGTGTGGAACCCCGCGCTCACTACCGCCGCCAAGGATTTCGAGTTCTCCGATCCGGAGGTCACCCGCATCAAGGCGGCAATCGAGACGTGGGACTCGTATGGCGCTAACGCCGACCGGCGTTGGCTGCAACCACTGGTCGAGACGCTGTTCCCGGCCCAACCGAACCAAGGAGAAACGAAATGAACGCACTCAGCATTTTTTCCCTCATCGCAAAGTACCTGCCGGTGGTGATGGGCACCGTAATTGCCGTCGAGCAGTCCGTCCACGCGCCCGGAGCGACCAAAGCGCAGGTCGCATTGAACACGATCCAGACCGTCTCTGCCATCGCCGGTGAAGCGGTTCCGGAGGAGCACGTCCAGGTGGTCGCGAACCTGATCAACGGCGTGGTGGACGTGTTCAACAAGACCGGCGTGTTCACGAAGGGCAACCCGGCGCCCGCTACCGCCGGGATGGTGTAATCGTGCAGGTGCTCAACGAACCGGGCCACCTGCAGTTGCTCGGTGTCGGCATCTCGCTTATCACGCTGACCGCCACAGGCATCAACGTCTACGTCGGCCTTCGTCTCGCTGCGCTCCAAGCCAAGGTGAAGGCCGACTCCTCCGGCCTGGAAGTGTCTCTCCTGAAGCAGTTCGTGCGGTCGAAGGACGAGGTGCTTTCGGCCATCAACGGGGAAGTACGTCACAGCCGCTCTCGTCGCGGAGATGCGCGCCAACTTCGGCCACGATTTGCAGCAGATCGACAAGCGGCTGGAGCGGATCGAGGAACGGTGCGCGGGGCGGTTGGCCTGCGCGCTTCAACCGAAGCAGGAGTAGAGAGCAGCCCGCGCAGCAAGGTAGTGACGTTTCGCCTACTGTCAGCCTCATTCAAACCGCCAAGAACGGCAAAAGCCGCCAGGTGCGATCCTGGCGGCTGATGCGGTTTCGTTCCAGCGCTACTTCGCCGCTTCGTAGACCCGCGCCTTGTCGCCCTCGCACCGGGTGCTGGTGATCTCGATCCCCGTCTTCTTGGGGAGCGTGCTGATGAACCCGCGCACGGTATGCTTCTGCCACGGCCGGCTGTGTTCTCCAGTCCAAAGCTTGAGCCCTGCATTCGCCCGACCCGCTTAGCAAACGAGTCCAGTTGCGCTTCAATCGCCGAGTAAAGAAGGATGACAACTGAGTATGCGGCCAGGGTCGGAATCCATCGCCCAAACTTCTCGTCCAATATCTGGCGCTCCACGTCAAAGTCACCGAAGTCCCAGTTCTGCTCCTCGGCTATTCCCTTGAGCGCCTCACGTTCTTGCCATTCGACCTTGGGGATGGCTTTGTCCATCGCCTCAAGAAAGGCAGCCGTCCCAACGAGACACTCAAGGGTCTCCGCAACCAAAGGGTCAATTCGAATCTTCGCCATTCTGCCGATCCCCTATTTTGAGACGTGTGGCATCGTCGCCAGCTGCAGATGCCAGGAGTCGTGCGCGGAGCTAACGAGGGCCAGTAGCCTTTCCTCGATGGCCTCCCATTTGTTGCCTAGGTCCACAGTTGCGACGCTCACCCGATGTCCCTGAACGATCATGGCCTCGTTGAGCTCCTGACTTGTCGTCGGATATAGGAGCATTCCCTCCGCGCTGCGATGAGCGTCGCTACGATGCTCCTGCGTGCGCAGGTAGGCGTAAAGTTGATACAGATTCTCCGACTTAAATCTCAACCCGCCATGGGGAGTCGCCGCAAGGGTGGTGGTCGAGTACTTCGTATCGATGATGAGACGGCGGCAGGGCGGGCGCCTCTCCACAATCGTAATGTCAGTCTGCATCGAAGGCACAAGCGAGCAGCCCAGTTCGTCATGCCAGTCGAGATTCTCTCGTCCCACTTCAAAATTTTGCAGAGTGAGCCGGTAGAAGTTCCTCACGAACCGCTCGAACAGCAAATGAAACGTGATCTCGTCGCGCAGGAGCGCGGTGAGTGCGTGATCGCCCACATCCTCAGTGGGCATTTCCAATCGCCTGATCAGAGCACAGATGGCGATTGGAACGGCATAGTCGCGGTCGTTTCGTCCTAGTTGTAGCCGGCTGAAATCGGCGGACGAGATCGGTACGAGGGGAACGCCTTCCATGGCCCTTACAAGGGTTCGCAACTCGTGACGAAGTCCGGCCTCTTCCTCCGGTTTCACGTGTTTCAACCATGGATCGGATGCTAGACGATGGATCGTTGCCCGCAGGATCCGGTTCTTCGGTGTGTCGATACTGAGCTCGGGGAACACGCAATGTGCCTCGGCGTGCTCGAACGAGAGGCGCTTCAGACTCCCGGCGAAGTTGACGCGGCCCCTGATCCCCCGGAGAGTCTCATGGTGAACGGTGTGCGCGCGCCCCAACTGACGCTTCAGCAAATCGCGCGTCGCTGTGCTCAGAATACGGGCCAGTAAGCCCAACAGTCTTGGCGACCCTTCTGCTGCTACAGGCCAGCGCCCCCGCCACCGAGCCATATCCCATGCATACAGCAGAATGTACCAGGCGTTGCGAACGGGAATCTCGCCCGCCGCTTTGGTTACGAGATGGGTTGCGGCAATCACACAAATGTCCGGAATTCGGCGTTAGAGTTGCTCGAAGGCACTCTTTGCCTTGGCAGGGTCGTCATGCCAGTATTCCTCTAGCAGAGGTTTGATTTCAGTTTCGACGATCTCTCTGTACCACTGCTCATCAAGCGCGGAAAAATCCTTGCCACTGGGGCAAAAAAAGCTGTGGCCGACACAGAACGCTTCTCCTAGTTGAGAGTCCTTAGAAATCTGCTCGTTGAGCGCCGTCATCCGCTCGATGATCAGTTGGGATAGCGCCGGAGGCATGCCGCGCTCTTCAAGCCACTTTCGATACATGGGTTCACCGTATCGAGAAGTCAACGTCACGAAAGCGAAACGCCGTCGCAGAGCATAGTCGACAAGCGCCAGAGAGCGGTCCGCGATGTTCATTGTTCCAATAACATATAGGTTCGGCGGGACATGCAAAGTCTCGTTTTCCGACCGCCGGTAAAGCGGAACGACGTAATTCTCCTTTCCGCGCTTGTCCGCCTCCAAGAGCATGATGAGTTCCCCGAAAACCTGACTGACATTTCCACGATTGATTTCATCCACAATCAGGACGTGGTCTCTGTCCGGATTGTCTTCTGCCTTTCGCCGAAGTTGCAGGAATGGGCCGTCGACGAGATCGAATTTGCCACTCGCTCCGGCGGGCCGATACCCGCGGACCATGTCTTCATAGCTGTAGGACGGATGAAACTGAACCATCGTAATGCGGGAATCGTCCTTCGCTTCCATCAGGGCGTAGGCCAGGCGCTTTGCTATGAAGGTCTTGCCGACACCCGGGGCGCCCTGGAGCAGGAGATTCTTCTTCGCCTTCAGGCGGCGCAAGATCGTTTTGATATCCGCTTCCGGCAGGAAAACGCCATCCGCGATCAGATCTGCAACTGCGTAGGGTGCCGCGTTCTCGCCAATCTCAATGAGAAATGGTTTTGCATCCTCGGGTTTGTCCCACCACTTGCTTACAAAGAAGCCGTAGTCCTGTGATTCATTCCCAAACGCGAACTGGATAAGATGCTGAGCAAATTCATCGTCTTTCCGCAATCGCCAGACCGTGGAACGTGCCGTGTAGAAGTACCAAGACTTTGGTGCAGGTGGGGTGGGATCCCATTCAACCTCAATCCTCCGGCCATCACCAGGATTCGAGACTACGGTGCCGGTGGCCTTGATCAGAAGCAGTGAGACCGTATGCCCAAGGCTATCGAACGGCAGATCGTTCTTCTGCGTTGTAGTTGACTTGATGGCGATCTTGTCGCCAACCTTCATGGCCTTCACGAGATCGAGGTAGCGATCCTCGTACCCGTTTTCCCAGATACCCTCGGCTAGGAACCGCTCGGTCTGGTCCGGGGGGTCGTCGCTGCTATAGTAGGCTCCGACCAGCCAATAATCAGTGTCCGTCTTTGGAAGCGGGGTTCCGACTTTAGGGTTGGGCGGCGCGCCTTCTTTGACCGTTACCCAAGCTGCCTGTGAGAGATGTGGTAAGTCCTGCTTGGCGTTCTTCAGTACCTGTTCGAGCGTTGCTCGGTAGTACTGGAAAGACAAACCCTGGCTGGGGAGCTTAATGCTCAGGTGGTCGCGCATCGTGCTGTCCAGGCTCAGAAAAGTCTTTGGCCGAATCCAAAACAGCCCCATGGTGAGGTTTACGTTTGTGTTCCGAACCGTCAGCGCGTCATCGAAAGCCAGAGCGAAGTCCGGATCAGCCAGCGGCGATTGCCCCAAAGCTCGGGTAAAGACCTCCCAAAGTCGGTCTATGTCGCCCGGTTTTCGGTCGGCCTGGTACCCGAAGAACCATGACTTCTGATTGTTGAGGATGGGAAGACCGGCGAAATCCGTTGGCGCCGGAGCGGCGACATTGAACTCCGACTTGGCCGCATGAAGAATGCGAATCCGCGTCTCCTTCACGATGCCGCGATTGAAGCTACCAAAGAAGGTGAATGGATCAATTTCCGCGAGCGGAAACCGGCGCCCCGATTCGTCTTTGTCCTCGAGCGGGGTGATTGTCAGCCCATCAGCCCTGAGCTTCTCCAGGAACTGCACCAATTCTTTTTGCCTGGCTCGAAAGGCAACGA
>JANYAH010000311.1 GCA_025361425.1 Candidatus Solibacter sp.
TGCCCGGATAGTCTTCGGGGCTGCGATTGTGATCGCAGCATGTCAAAACGCGAACGCGGATTCGTTCACACCCTTCATTATCCGCGGCACTCCCACTATCAATACCCTATCCCCCGCCGGAACATATGAATTCGTTACCGCTGTGAGTGGTCAGAAAGCGGCACTCGGATCGAACGCCATCAACGGCATGACCTTGGGCGACATCTCATCCGTGAAAATCACTCGGCTAGACGATCGCACACGATTTTTGTCTGGCACCGGGCCGAATACGGCTCCGTATTTGAATATTTGGATAACTGACGGCAGCGGCAATTTTGCCGTCGTTGCGAACGAACCCAGCGACCCCGATTTCCAGCCCTTGTATGCCGACGGGTACAACTTGAGTTTTGCCGACCTTAGCGATAAGGCAGCTAAGATTTTTGAAACTACTAACAAGTCATGGTTGCCCCAAAGCGGTAGTGGATTGCACTTCATCGATCTAGCCAAGTTCGTGATTCAGGCGCCGACGGCGGCTCAGCTATACGCCGGTTGGACAGGTCTTGGCTCCGGAGCGCCGCGCACGCTTGGCACGAACGAAGCGTATGGGGTCAACTGGGTCTTCGGCGATACCGCCAGTAACTACATATCGGGCGACGCCGGATACAAGGTGTCTGGCGCCGGTGTGAGCGCGGTTCCCGAACCGGGTTCCATCGCTCTGCTGCTCACGGTTTTAGGCACCCTAGGTGTGATGACACGCCGCCGCCGCGCGTGAGCGTTCCGCAGGTTCTTTGCAAAGCCCGGTGCGAAAGCGCCGGGCTTTCCGTGTCCATCACCAGGGCGATTTCCCAGCCAGCCGGCCAGCCCTATATCTTCTTTGCAGTCCACTGAATTGGCGCGCCGCCACCAGGGCCGCCTGCCATCTCACTGGTGAATTTAATCTCACTGCCAGCGATTTTGCCTTTGTAGCTCAACTTGATGTCCTGATCGCCAAACTTCGCCGCGATCGTGAACGTTACCGTGTCGCCTTCCACCTTGCCATCCGTGATGGTAGATTTGCCGGTGAACTCGCTCGTCGTCTCGCCAGTGACCTTTGCGCCGTCCTGCTTGAAGGTAAAGGTCCTCTCCATCGAGCCATTTGGCCCTTCCGCCGTTGCCTTCCAGTTGCCGCTAATGTCCGCGGCCAATGCGCTGAAGGCGAATAATGCAAACAGCATTGGTAACCATTTCATACAAAACACTCCTTTCCACGTCGTCAGTATACACTGGGGCAGGCGCTAATTATCACCCACCGTTGAGCCCGCAGAATCTGTTGGTAATCACCACACGCGTGTTGATTCTCCACGCTTTCCCCGCTGGCACACCGATTGCACTTCTTCCTCTACTTCAACTCAATTTGATGCCAGTTTGCGCCATTTCACGCAGGCGGCTGATGCAAAGGACGGCACCTATGACGCTCGCCGCAATCGAATCACCCACTGAGTACTTACGCGCCCTGCCCGGCGACGATGTCCGGCAGATTTTATGGCGCTTCGCCGACCGTTACGACCTGCAAATGCTGGTGCAATCCGTCCGCGCCGTGGCGCGCGGACCGGTGGCCCGGCTGGTTGCCGCGGGCGCCCGCAACACCCATGAGTGGACGCCGGATAAGCAGGCGTTGCTCCAAGCTTTCGACGAATCCGGCATTACCGGAGTGTTCATGGAGCCATCCCAGGGTGGCTTCATTGAGGGGCCGAAGAACCTGGCGCTGGCACTGGTGGCCTTCGAATTGGCCTGGGTGGACGCCGGCGCCGCCACCGGCAGCCTGGCTGGCTGCCTCGCCCTCTCCCCCATCCATGAGCGCGGGACCCAGGAACAGCGCGACCACTACATGGCACTCTGCGCTCCGCCCCAGCCCGGGGAAGACCGCAAGCCCTGGCGCGGCGCCTTCTGCCTCACCGAACCCATCCCTTACGTGGGCGTGGAAACCGGCATGCTCGGCGGCAAGGTCCGGATCAGCCAATGGGAAGAGGGAGAAGAGCCCATGCTGCGCGTCGAAAAGCGCGGCCGCTTCATCACCAACATGGGTTTCGCCAACTTCGTGTCCGCCGCCGTGGAATCGGACGACCCGCGCCTCAAAGGCACGTGCATGGTCATTTTGGAAGAAACCGACCCCGGAATCTTCGACCGCGGCACCCCCACCCGCAAACTGGTCCACCAGCTCTCTTCCACGAACGACCCCATCTTCTCCCTCACCGTGCCGGCCAGCCGCATCATCGGCGGATACACCGTGAAGGATGGCGTGATCGTGCCCAAGTACAGTCACGGGGAAGTTCTGGAAGCGGTGTTCCGCCGTACCCGCGTCACCGTGGCCATCATGACCTCGGCCAAACTGCTGAGCGCCGTCGAGCCCGTGATCCGCTATCACCGTAATCGCTTCCGCGGCGGCACCATCGCCACCCCTGGGTCGCCGCGCTACGAATTGGGCCTGCAACTCAAGCAGGACGTGGTCCACCGCCTGGTGGACATTTGGGCAACCGGTGAGGCCAGCGCCGCCCTCGGCTTCGAAGCCGCGCGCGTGTTTGACCAACTGGACCCGATGGAGAAGGAGAAGGCCGAAATCATGGCGGCGCGCGGCCTGACCGGCGGCTCCTCGGTGATGAAGGCCATGCGCCTGGTGCAGAAGGATGCCATCGAGTTCCTGCACGGCAAACGTGCCGACCTCGAGGAAGACCCGCTGGTGCAGTATGCCATCCTCGACAGCGTGGCCAACGTCCTCTGCCCCGCCTGCAAGCTGTGGAACACCGGCCACGGCGCCCAAATGATGCGTGAAGCGGTCAGCCTGATGGGCGGCTACGGCATCACCGAGGACTGCCCCGGATTCCTCGGCCACAAGTGGATGGA
>JANYAH010000108.1 GCA_025361425.1 Candidatus Solibacter sp.
TCACAGCTCGCTGCGACTCAATTTGGTATGGTTTCTTCATAGCGACTCTCCTTTTTTCTCCGCAAAAGAAATTGCTCTCAGCCTATCAAAGGCTTCGAGCGGGGAGTCGCTACTTTCTACGATCTACCGGGCATTCTCCACAGCTTGCGTGAGAAAAGTAAGTGGCATTGGGCGAAAGCGCCTCCCCCAGGCGCTTAGAAGTACACCCTTTTAGAAGTACAGCTTGGCGGCGAGCTGTATTTGGCGCGGCGTGTTCAGCAGGTCGCCATTGCTGGTCAGCTTACCGAAAGTGGTGGATTGCAGTTGCGTCGATCCGGTACCGAAGCGCACGCGGTTGAGCACGTTGAACGCTTCGGCGCGAATATCCAGGTGGACCTTCTCCCTGATTGGGAAGCTCTTGGCGATGGAGAGATTCTCGCTGAGATTCGGGAACAGGCGTACCTTCGGGTTGTAGCGAGTCTCGTTGCCAACGCCATTCAGCGCGGTGCCCGTGCCCTGAATCGGGAAGGGGCTGCTGCCGTAGGGAACGAAGAAGTTGTCTTTGAACGGGTCGAAGCGGCCGTTTTGTGTTGGCGCGCGCCATCCATCGTAGGAGGAGACGTAAGGAACACCACGCCCGGAGAAGATCGGCAGCGAGTAGGATGTGCCGACGCCCACCGGCTGGCCGCTGGAGTAGGCGGCCACGGCGCTGAGACGCCATCCGCCCAAAGCGAGAGCCCCCGGGCCGTGCGACAGCCACTGCTTGCTTTTGCCGAACGGCAGGTCATAGACTACCGACATCTTGAAATTGTGCGTGACGTCAAATTGCCCGATGGATTTCTCCAGTCCGCGGTTGTAGAAATCAGCCGCGGAAGAACCCGGCCAGTAACTGTCGGAATCCGTCAGGATCTTGGAGAAGACGTACGAAGTCTGCAAGGTCAACCCGCTCGATAGGCGCCTTTCCAGCTTGACGATGCCCGCGTGGTAGGTGGAGTGCCCACTATGATCGCCGCCGCCCCCCGCCGTATCGATATTCGAGTACTGTGGAAAGGGCCGCAGCGCCTGCGCCACTGTCCCGCGACTCCCCCACAGCGACGAAAAGTTCGCGAAGGGCGCCGTGACGCCAGCGGCGACGGCGGCAGGCGACGTGATGGAAGAGGTGAGGACGGACGTGCCATACTTCTGCAGATAAATCGGGTTGAGCTGGTTGGAGGCCAGCAGTCCGGTTTGCAGGTGCGCCCCCATCACGCCGTTGTAGGAGGCTTCCAGAACCATGCTGGAACTCAATTGGCGCTGGATGGAAAGGTTGACGCTGAAATTTTCGGGCGGGCGCGTTCCCTCCCGGCCCTGGTACCACGCGACATTCGCTCCGTTGGAAACCGAGGGGTTGACGAAGGGCGGGGCCGTCCATGGCGGCAGTCCCTGCGCCAGGGTGAAAGTCGGTGTAATCCCGTTACTGGAATTGGAGAAGGTCTGCGACAGGGTGAAGCCCATGTTGTGGGTGGAGCCGGTGACCGCGGAGATGGCGCCGTAGGAAATCCCGGCGCCGCCGCGAATCACCGTTTTTTCGTTCATTGAATACGCGAAACCAAACCGCGGCCCGAAGGCCTTGTAGTAAGAGTCGGCGAGGGTGCGCGAACCCACCCGGCCAGTGCCCGAACCGGCAAACAGCACCGCGCCCGGTATGTTGCTGGCCGCAGGATTCGGCGTGGTGGGCGAAAAGTCCGACCACCGGTCTTCGAGGCCGGTTGTGGGCATTTGGGTTTCCCACCGAACTCCCAGATTCATCGTCAGTTTGCGGCTGACGCGCCAATCGTCCTGCACATAACCGGCGAAGTAGGGGAACTGCTGCCCGATGAAGCGGATGGTGTCCAGACTTCCGCTATCGGCCCGTCCGAGCAGCAGCGAAGCAAATGGATTGCCGCCGGCGGTGCTAAAGTTGGTGTCGCCGCCGCGTCCCGTTCCCGTGAAGTTGAAGCTGACGCAGCCGCTGACGCACTGGCGTCCGAAACCGTTGTAGTGCGTGACCTGGTACATGCCGCCGGCCTTCACTGTGTGCGCGCCGCGTACCCAGGTGAAATCGTCGTTGAACGCGTAAATGGTGTTCTCGGATCCGTTATTGGCGGGCCCGCCCCAACTGCCGTAGCCGTTGCTGAAGTTGAAATTGACCAAATTTAAGCTGCAATCCGGAGTGTTCGGCAAGCAGAACTTGTCTTTCCAATTGCCGATGTATTCCTGCGGCGAATCGTGGTTCTGCCGCCAGTTGTTGCCGCCGGCGTAAAAATGGTTGTATTTCGTGGCGCCGAAGGTGTGGTCCCAACTCATGCGGAACACGTCGCTCGATTGTGAGGTGTCGTTGTAGGTGGTGTAATTGCCCGGCAGCGTGGATGGCCCGTCCGCACCCGGCACAACCTTCTCACGGTCGTAGCCGTAGTAACCGGAGATACGGTCTTTCGCTGAGAAAAGGTGGTCCCCTTTGATACTCCACTTATTGATTGGACTGACCTGGGAACCCTTGGTGACCAGATAGTTGTTGGTGACGTAGGCCAACGTACCAGGAGCCGCGTTATTGTTGGGCGCCAGTTGTCCGCCGCCGCTGGCGAAAGCTCCCAAAGCCTTAACCGCTGAGCCGTCGATCAGGGCCTGGGGAATCTGGTTATTGGCGAACGGCGTGCGCGTCACCGTACCATCGTTTGCTATCACTTGGGTGGTGGGGTCGTAGATCGGAATCTGTGCCCCGGCCGCATTCACCCACTTACTGAAATCCCCCTTGTACATCTCCGGGGTAGGGACGCTGGTGGTGAACGCCGTAGCGCCCACCCGGTTGCGGAAGCCTTCATAGGCGAAGAAGAAAAAGCTTTTGTCCTTGCCGTTGTGAATTTTCGGTATGTAGATGGGTCCGCCGAAACTTCCGCCGAAGTCGCTCTGTTTGTAGACTGCGCGTCGGATGCCGGCCGCATTGCTGAAGAAGCGGTTGGCGTCGAAATCGGTGTTTCGCACAAACTCGTACGCCGAGCCGTGGACCTGATTGGTTCCGCTCTTTGACGAGAAGGTCATCACACCGCCGCCGGCGTGGCCATATTCGGCCTTAAAGCCGTTCGTGTCCACCGTAAATTCAGTAACCGCTTCGAGCGACGGCGCGTTGGAGGAGACCCAGCTCATCGACAGTGCGCGCGACGTGTTGGTGGAGACGCCGTCGAGCGTGGTGCCATAACTGGCCGCCTGGCCGCCGCCCAGGACGAAGCCGTTATCGCCGCCGAGGTTCTTGGACTCGGGCGTGATGTTGGCCAAATCGAAGGGGCTGCGCAGGGCGCCAGAAACCACCAGCGGCAATTGATCGACCATCTGGTTAGTTACCGTAGCGCTGGCCTTGGAGTCGGAAGCCTGCAACTGCGCAGCCGTCGCAGTCACCTCAATGGTCTGTTTCGTGGAGCCCACAGCCAGGCTGGCGTCTGCGCGGGCCGTCGCGGCCGCGTTCAGCGTGATGCCGTTGTGCGCCACCGACGAGAAGCCTTCTTTCCCGAAAATTGCGTTGTACCGGCCGGCTGGAAGGTTCGGTAACGTATAGTCGCCTGCGTCGTTTGACACCGTCGCCACGACAATATTAGTGGCAACATTGGTGACGGTAACTGTTGCCAGGGGAACGGCGGCTCCGGTGGAATCGGTCACCGTGCCGGCAATAGTTCCGCGCTCGGATTGGCCGAACAGAACCGCGGCCGGCAGGCAAAGGAGGAAGGTCGCAACAGTGACCCGAACAGCAGCAGGTGTTTTCATAGTACTCCCGGTAAGCGGCCGACTCGGTCAGCCGAACGATGTGCCTAAGCTAACATTTGTGCCCGCGTAATGCAAGTGTAAGACAGCGGAATTAAGGAATGTTGCTAGCCGACCTTGAAGCCTTCCCAGCGTGCCACGACGGCGCTCGCCAGGCAGTTTCCCAGCACGTTGACCGAGGTGCGCGCCATGTCGAGCACGGCATCCACGCCCAGCAGGATGGCGAAGCCTTCGACGGGTAGGTGGAAGGTGGTCAGCGTGCCGGCCAGGATGACCAGGGCGGCGCGCGGCACCCCGGCCACGCCCTTGCTGGTCAGCATCAGGGTCAGCATCATCACCAACTGTTGGCCCAACGTCATGTAGACGCCGGCGGCTTGCGCGACGAACATCGAGGCCATCGAGAGATACAGCGTGCTCCCGTCTAAGTTGAAGCTGTAGCCGGTGGGAATGACGAAGCCCACAATGTGCTTGGGCACGCCGAAGCGTTCCATGTTCTCTAGCGCCAGCGGCAGCGCGGCTTCGCTACTCGCCGTGGAGAAGGCGATGAGGAACGGCTCGCGCACCGCCCGGTAGAATCCACCGAGCGGAATGCGCGCGATCATCACCACCGCCCCTAGAATCAACACCACGAACAGCCCGAGCGTCAGGTACATGGTGAGGATCAGCTTGCCCAGTCCGAACAGCACGGCGACCCCTTTGCTTCCCACGGTGACGGCCAGAGCGGCTCCCACGCCGAACGGCGCCAGGTACATCACGTACTTCGTATAGCGGAACATGACTTCGGCTAGCGAAGCGCAGAACGCGACCACCGGCGCCGCCTTGGCGCCGACGGCGGCGCAGGCGGCGCCGAACAGGAACGCGAAGACCACCACCTGTAAGACATCGTTGCGCGCCATAGCGTCGATGATGCTCGCCGGGAACGTGTGCTCCACCACGGCGGCCAGTGTCGCCGGGGCCGCGGGGGCAAGCGCGTCGGCGGCCGTGCGGGCGATGGGGACGCCTTCCCCGGGACGCACGAGGTTGACCACGCCCAACCCGAGGAACAGGGCAAAGGTAGTGACGATCTCGAAATAGAGGATCGCCTTGGCCCCGATTCGCCCCATGTGCTTGATGTCGCCACCGCCGGCGATCCCGGCGACCAGGGTGCCGAAGAGCAGCGGCGCGATGATGGAGCGGATGAGGCGCAGAAACACCGTGCTCACCAGGCCAAGCTGTTTGGCAAAATCGGGTGCGAAGAGGCCCAGTGCCACGCCGGCGGCCATGCCAATAAAGATCCAGGCAGTCAGCGAAATCTTCCTCACCGTTCTCCCCACTTGAGCTTCTGGCGCAGCACATCGAAGAACATCATGCGCGGCGGGCGGGTCAACAGCAGCGAATGGTGCGAGCTGTGGCACACCACCACGTCGTGTTCGCGGATCGGCAAGCCCACCTGTCCGTCGATGGTGAGGTACACGCTCTCATCGGGCCCGCGCGAGGTGACGCGGATCACGCTGGTTTCGGGCACCAGCACGGGGCGATTGGTTAGCATGTGCGGGCAGATGGGCGTGAGGCAGATGGCCGGTACAGAAGGAAAAATGATGGGACCGCCGGCGGAGAGCGAATACGCGGTGGACCCGGTCGGGGTGGCGATGATCAGCCCGTCGGCCTTATAGGCGCAGACGAACTGCTCATCCACGTAGGTGTCGAGATCGATCATGCGGGCGATGGAACTCTTGGTGAGCACGGCATCGTTCAAGGCGTCAAAGCTGGCCACCACTTCGCCGCCGCGCACCACCTCCGCCGTCATCAGCTTGCGTCTGGCAATGCGGTGCTCGCCGCGCAGGGCGCGCTCCAGTTCGGGATACAGCTCTTCCACCGTGATGGCGGTGAGGAAGCCCAGGCTGCCGAGATTCACCGGAAACAGGGGGATCTCATGCCGCCCGATGGCGCGGGCCGCCGAGAGCAGCGTGCCATCGCCGCCCAGCACGATCACCATGTCGCAGGCTTCCACCACGAGTTCGCGGGCGAGGCCGGCGACACCCCCGGCGTAGATGCCGGTCTGCTTGTCGATGCGCACGGTGATGCCGCGTTGGCGCAGCCATTCGATCAGCTTGGGCACCAGGCCGTCGGCGGCGGGCGAGTTCGGCTTGGAAATGATGCCGACGGTTTTAATGACGGGCATAGAGGAGAAACTCCTTGTTCCCTTCGGCGCCGGCGATGGGGCTCTCGATGATAGCGGTCTCGAACCCGATTTCGCGCACGGCCCGTTCGATTTTTTCGCAAGCCGCTCGGTGCAATTCCGGCTGGCGAACGATGCCGCCCTTGCCAACCTGGCCCTTGCCGACTTCAAACTGCGGTTTGATCAGTATAACCATATGCCCGCCGGGCTGTAACAAACGTATCACCGCGGGCAGAATCAAAGTGACGGAAATGAAGCTGACATCGCAGCACAGGAAGTCGACTGGCTCGCCGATGTCTTCGAAGGCGAGCGAGCGGGCGTTGATGCCTTCGTGCATGACCACCCGTGGGTCCGTGCGGAGCTTCCAATCGAGCTGGCCCACGCCGCAATCCACGGCATGCACGCGGGCCGCTCCCGCTTGCAGCAGGACGTCTGTGAAGCCGCCGGTGGAGGAGCCGATATCCAGGCAAATTTTACCGGCGACGTCGAGCGCAAAGTGGCGCAGCGCCCCGGCCAGTTTGAATCCGCCGCGGCTGACGTAGGGGGGGCGCGCGAGCACCTCCACGGTGCAATCTTGGTCCACCGGGTGGCCGGGTTTGGCGGCCTTCTGCCCGTTGACGCGGACCGCGCCGGCCATGATCAGGGCTTGAGCTTTCTCGCGGGATTCGGCGAGACCGCGGTCGACGATCAGACGGTCCAGCCGTGTCTTCATGATTTGCGGTGGACGATCAGGTCGGCGAGTTCGTGCAAGCGCAGCGCGCGGTCGCCGAACGGCCCCAGCAGCGCGTGGGCGCGCTCAGATTCCTGCTGCGCCATGCGCCGCGAGGCCTCTAAGCCGTAGACCGCGGGGAAGGTGATCTTGTGCTGCGCCGCATCCTTGCCGGCGGTCTTGCCGAGCGCTTCCGACGACTGTTCGATATCGAGAATGTCGTCTACAATCTGGAAGGCCAGCCCGACGTGTTCGCCGTAGAGGGAGAGCGCTTCATACTGCGTTTCGCTGGCGCCCGCCAAATTTGCGCCCATGCGCAGCGAGGCGCGCAGCAGCGCCCCGGTCTTGGCGCGATGGATGGTCTCGAGCAGTTGCGCGTCGGGCGGCTTGCCCTCGCCTTGCAGATCGGCCACCTGCCCGCCGATCATCCCGCCGACGGTGCCGCTGGCCAGCGCGAGCTCGGCGATCAGGCGTGTCTTGCAATAGTCCGGCGCGTCGAGTTGCGCCAGCACCTGAAAGGCCAGGGTGAGCAGCGAATCGCCGGCCAGAATCGCCATGGCGTCGCCGAAGACTTTGTGATTGGTCAGCTTGCCGCGGCGGTAATCGTCGTTGTCTAGGGCGGGCAGATCGTCGTGAATCAGCGAATAGGTGTGGATCAACTCCAACGAGCAGGCCGCCGCGAGGATGCCGGAGCACTCCCCGGCGATGGTGCGCGCGGCTTCGATACAGAGAACCGGCCGGATGCGCTTGCCGCCCGCGAACAGGCTGTAGCGCATGGCGCGATGAATGGTTTCCGGAGGCGTGCTTTCCGGGGGGACCAGGCGGTCGAGTTCGTCATCCACCAGTCGTTGTTGCTGGGTGAGATATTCGCGCAGGTTCATGGATGTCAGGATTTTTCCGGGCGGAACGGCTCGGCGGTGAGCTTGCCCTCTTTGCGGATCAGCATCTCGACGCGGGATTCCGCGGTTTCCAACTGCTTGCGGCAGGAATCGCTGAGCCCCATGCCGCGCTCAAAAAGTTCTAGTGAACGCTCCAGCGCCAGATCGCCGCCTTCCAGTTCGCGCACTACTGTTTCCAGTTCATCGAGGCAACTCTCGAAGGTTTCCGCGGGCTTCGCGTCGCTTTGGTTTTCCGCCATCGCCTCATTCTAACAATCAGTGCATGGGCGCGGCGTATCCCTGGGATCGCGTGGAGTTTGAGGGGCGCCCTTCACCGCAGAGACGCGGAGACGCAGAGATCGGCGCAGAGATAAGAATAGGCAAGACGAGCGTGGAGGAAGCGGGGAAGAGAGTGTCTGGGCGCCGGGCTTGAGGGCTGCTTCAGCGCTGGGCCCAGTAGCGGGACTGGGACTGCACCACGAGGCCTTTGGGCCTGGCGGTGAGTTGCAGGCGGCGAAAGCCGGAGATGCGGACGGCGAGATCGGAGACGAAGCCCAGGTTGTATTGGCTGCGGAGCTCCTCCTGAATGGCCTGGAAGATCTGCTCGATGCTCAGGTTCTTCGACACCTCAAAACAGCGCCCGCCGGTTTCGCGGGAGATGCGCTGAAGAACAGCCTTGCCGTCGGGCGCACCGTCGCTTAGCAAGGGTCCGAGCGCGGTTCCATAGGCATTGGCGTCGGAGAACACGACGCCGTAGACCAGGGTGCCAGCGCGTTGAGCCTCTTCGATGGCGGTGGTGGGGGGGATCTCACTGCCGGTATCGACGCCGTCGGAAAGTACGATGAGGGCTTTGCGGCCGGTTTGGAGGCGCATGACATCGCGCGCGGCGACGGCGAGGGCTTCATACAACAATGTGCCTCCGCCGCGCTGTAACTCCAACTGGCGAAGCGACGGCCGGTCCACCAGGGCAAGGGCGCTCTCGAGAGCCCGGCGCGACGAGGTGAGCGGCTGGCGGATTTCGACCGCCATGTCGAATTGCACGACGAACACGTTGTCGGTGGCTTCGCGCAGAACCTGGTCGACAAAACGGAAGCTGGCGATCCGCTCGGCGTCGAGCACGCGGAGCTGGCTAATGCTGGTATCGACGAGCAGGCCGAGGGTCAGGGGCAGATCGGTTTCGCGGGAGAAATAGCGAATGGTCTGCGGACGGCCGTCTTCGGCGAGCAGGAAGTCTTCCTTGGCCAGGCCGCGCACGATCTCACCATTTTTGCCATGCACGTTGGCTAGCAGGTTGACCACCTTGACCTCGGCGGAAAAAGTCACTTCCTGGGAGGCGCGCGCCAGTGGGCCGGAAGCAAGCAATCCGGCAGCCGAGAGCAGGAGGCGTCGCCGGGAGGGCAGGCTGGCGGCAGACTTGCCGCGCCCTGCAATGCCGGCCGGTTTCGGACTGAATAATTCCCTCACTCGCGTTACAGAAGACGTGCCCCGCGGGCCGCCGGTTTCCGCTGATGGGAAACTGGCGGGTTGCGGATGAGATTGCGGGGGCGCGGGTGGCGGGCTATTTCGCGGAATAGGTTTTGGCGAAGCCGTTGCGCGCGTTGGTCACGGTGTATTTGCCATTGGGCGCCACGGAGACTTTGAGCAGATTGGCCGGGCACTCAGCGCTGGGGCCGAGGTTGGCGATCATTTTTTCGTCCGTGTTGACATCCTTTGGGGTGCCCATGGCGAGGTGTCCCTGCCAGATGTCCTGGATGCCGGGAGACTTGCGCAGGACCTCAAAAACCGCGGCCGGACCGCCTTTGCGGGGACCATTGTTCATGATCGCCACGCGAGGCTGAATTGACCAGACAAACTGCGGCGAATTGGAGCGATCAAGACCGTGATGGGTGGTCTGAAAGAGATCCACGGTGCCGATCAAGTTGGCCGGACAGACGAGCTGTTTCTCGTAGTTCCAGGTAACATCGCCCATATCGAGGAACTTGAATTTTCCGGATTTGAGCAGGAAGCCGACGCTCATGTCGTTATCGGGATCGGGTTCCGGCGTGGTTTTTTCTTTCCAGTCCTGGCAGCGCGCGGCATTGGGCCCGCCACCTTTTAAAGCACGGGTAATCCCTTTGCCGGCGGACAGGACCACCTGGATATCGACGCCCTTGAGAGGGATACGGTCGCCGGCCACGAGGGTCTTGCGTTTCCCCTGGGACAACTCGATGTAGGCCTTGTAGGCCGCGGCGATCGGCGGGCGGTTCAATTCGATGGGGTCGCCGTGATCCAGGTACATGCCGATGGGAATCAACTTCGAGAGGGCTAGCATGCCGCCAACATGATCGCTGTGGTAGTGGGTGGTGAGGAGGATATCGATCTTCTTCAGGCCGGCCTGCTGAGTGGCGGCGAAGATGCGTTTGGCGTCGCGATCGTCCGGCGTGCGATTGGCGGTATCGACGAGCATGGACTGGCCGCTGGGTGAGACGATCAGGGTGGCGGCGCCGCCCTCGGCGTCAATCCAGTAGATCTCCAGATTGCGCGATGCCGAAAACAGGGCGTTCGCGCCAAGCAATGCTAAGATGACAAGCGATTTTAGGATCATAAGATGGGTAACGTTCCCTTGATCACCATAATGGCGTGCAGGCTCGGGTGTCAAGCGGGTTTGGGGATCGCGCGCGAGCCGGCGATTTAGGGGATGCATTGCCGTTTGGGAAGTTCACGGTTGAATCGGGGCAGACGGGACTTAACCCGGAGTGATCCGGACCAGCGGGTTTTGGGGCAGAGGTAATGAGGAGATTGAGGACCAGGGGCGCAGTCCGGCAGTGTCCTCCGGTTGCGGGATGGATGGCGACCCGATTCGCGAGATTTCGCGGCCAGACGAAGGCGCGCCCAACTGGAAAGTTGGGCGCGGTTCGATGGTGGATAACGAAGTAAGCTGGTACAGTTACCGGGTTAAACGAAAGCGCCGCGACCCGAGCAGACCCAGCGCGACCGTTCCGAAAAGAAGAATGGACGTGGGCTCGGGGACTGTACCGCCCACCGTGCGCGGGCCGGCGCTGATACCGGACTCGCCAGTCGTGCCGTTGAGAAGATCGGCTTCGAAGTAGTACCCGCTGCCGTTGGCAATGAAATCCGTAAGAGCTACGCCGGATGCGCGCGAGATATCAAAGGTGAGCGGACCCGGATTATTTGCGCTTGCGCCATTGCCGAGATTATCGAAGAAATAGGCGAAGGTGCCCAGGCCCGGACCGCTGGTAATATCCGGACCGACGTGGAAGGCACCCAAGTTAACGGGGTTCAGGATGTTTGCGTTGGTGATGGCGGTACCAAACAAGTTAAACGCAAAGCCTGGATGGTTTGTACCGTTTCCGGTGTTCACAAACGCCGTTGCCCCGCCAGTCAGCGTGACATTAACGTTAACATCGGTAGCACTCACGGAGTGCAGTTGAACGTTGAAACAGCAGAAACCGGTCTGAGAACCGGTGAAAAGCAAATCGGCGTGCGCCGAGGGCATCGCGACTAGGGCAAGACAAGCAGCCGCAGCCAAGTTCCAGCAATATCTGAGCATAGAACCCTCCTTGGCTTACCCTGTAGCAGTTTTACCGCCAAAGGTAACAAATGGACTATTTAAAGCAGTTGGTTGAACCGCGCCGGCGCGGCGGCGTGATTTATGGAACTCGGGACAATCTTTTTGCAAATAGTCCTACGAAATCTTCGATGCGCTTCGGGGCGTGGCCGGCATGGATGGTGCTTCACCAGGCGGATGCGATGCAACGCAGAGAACAGCATTTGGATGGACAAGCCGAAGGCTTATGCCAAGCGCCGGAGGCGGCGGGAGAGGGCGGCGAGGGCGTCCATCATGCCGCGGCGGGCCTCGGCGAAGGCCGGCGGTTGGGGCGCACCGGTTTTTAGATAATCCAGCAGGATGACTTCGGCGGCCACGAACTCCACGGCGGCATCGGCGACATCGGCGGCGATTTCCAGCGGAATGGTGGCCACACCATTGGCGTCGGCATGCATCAGATCTCCCGCGTGAATGGTGAGGCCGCCGACGCGCACGGGACGGTGCAGATCCACGATGTGGCTATAGCCGTGGGAGCAGATGACCCCATTGCTGAAGGCGGGAAACGCCAGGCGCCGCACTTGATCCAGATCGCGCGCCGCGCCGGAGGTGATCAGGGCCGCGGCGCCGAACGCCCGATAGGTGGTACACATGATCTCGCCGAAGGTAGCCGCGACCGGTGGGTCGTCGAGGTCCTGGAATACGACGATGGCCGGCCCCGCCAGTTCGGCAAAGCGTGCCACCTGCTGGTCGAGCGAGCCGTAGACATCGCCTTCCTGGCGGGGCAGCGCGCAACGCATGGTGGCGGTTGCGGCGTATCCAACAGCGGGAGCCATCTCGGGGAAACAGGCACGCACGCGGCCGTCCATGTATCCAGCCGTGCGTGGCCGCACTTGAAACAGTTCGATGGTGTTACAAATGGTCGGCGTATCGAACTTCGCCAATGCCACGAGATCAATTGCCATGCAGGGCCGATTGTAGCGCGTGGAGTAGTTTAACGAAAGACAACCTGGACCGTGGCGCGGCGGAGATATCAGAATGGTGGTCAGCCAAGATGAGTTTTCCAATATCCCTGGGCGGGCGCAGACCCTTCCCCACGCCATCGTTGACCGTGTTCATGGTTCTGCAAGTGCTGGACATATTGACGACGCTGCTGGGCTTGCAAATGGGCGCGCAGGAAGGCAGCATGTTTCTGGGACGCCTGATGCGCATAGGGCCGGTGGCGGCGCTGCTGATCGCCAAGATCATCGCGGTCCTGCTGGTGACGATTGCGATGAAGTTCAAGCGGCCGCGCGTGGTGGTCTTTCTGAATTATTGGTTTGCCGCCGTGGTCAGTTGGAACCTTGGGGTCATCCTGTTGATTCAGTTATCGGCCCACCGCCCGAACTAGCGCAGCGAGGCGCTGGGGGTTGGGGTTGCGGGGTCTAGCGGGCTCACCAGATGGCGCTCGGCGTAATAGCCGGGGTGCACGCGCTCGACGATCTTCGCCACGGGGCGCTCCAGCACGCGGAAGTAGGGCTGGGGGTTCAAACCGATCCAGAACGCCCATACGATGAGCGGAGCGAACACGGCGATCTCGCGCCAGGAAAGATCTTTGAGGATAGAGTTTTTCTCCTTGACCTCACCCAGCATGGTCCTCTGGAATAGCCAGAGGAGGTAGGCCGCGCCGAGGGCGATCCCGACTGCACCCCAGAAAGCCCAGTTCAAGGACATCTGGTAAGCGCCGCTCATGATGGTGAGTTCTCCGATGAACCCGTTCAAGGGCGGCATGCCCATGGAACTAAGCGCCGCGAGCAGGAACACGATGGTGAAAACCGGCATCACCTTCATGAGGCCGCCATACTCGGAGATTTCGCGCGTGTGCCGGCGCTCATAAACCACGCCGACGATGAGGAAGAGCATGCCCGTCGAAATTCCGTGATTGATCTGTTGCAGAATGGATCCGGAGATGCCCGCGGGGTTGAGGGCGAAAATTCCGAGGGTGCAAAATCCCAGGTGGCTAACGGAGGAATAGGCCACCAGTTTCTTCCAGTCCTTCTGCATCAGGCAGGCCAGGGCGCCATAGACAATTCCGATCACGGACAGAATCCCCATCGTGTTAACGATCACAGGATTCTTAGCCGACTCCGGCAGCAGGGGCAGCGAGAAACGCAGGAACCCGTAGGTCCCCATTTTTAGAAGTACGCTGGCCAGCACGACGGACCCCGCGGTGGGCGCTTCGGTGTGGGCGTCAGGCAGCCAGGTATGGAACGGGAACATCGGGACCTTTACGGCGAACCCGACGAAGAACGCCCAGAAGACCCACCACTGCATGCCGGCGGGAATCTGCGTCCGCATCAAATCGGCGATATCGAAACTATAGGCCTGAAACTGGGTGTAGTGCTGATAGTACAAGGTGAGGATGCCGAGGAACATGAGGACGCTGCCGACCAGCGTGTAGATCATGAACTTGATGGCCGCATAGCCGCGGCGCGGGCCGCCCCAGATGCCGATGATGAAATACATGGGCACCAGCACGGTTTCCCAGAAGACGAAGAAGAGCAGAAAATCGAGCGCCATGAAGACGCCGAGCATGGCGGTCTGCAAGAGCAGGAAGAAGGCGTAGTATTCCTTGAGGCGGTGCTCAATGGCGTTCCAACTGGAAAGAATCGCGAGGAACCCGACCACGGTGGTGAGCATGACGAGGAGGAGTCCCAGGCCGTCGATGCCGATATGGTAGGTGGCGCCGAGCGAGGGAATCCACTGCGCCTTTTCTTCGAACTGGTAGTCCTTGGTGTGGTCGAAGTTGAACACCAGGGGTAGGGAAACCAGGAAGCCGAGGAACGCAACCCCATTGGCAAACAGCTTGATGGCACGTGGGTTCGACGACGGAAGGAACAGCAGCACCAGTAAGCCTACCAGTGGTGTGAACAGGACAATTGAGAGGATATGATCCATAACGGAAGTTCAGAATAGCCCCTCATCTTATCACCCTGACGTGGGCAGCCCAAATCGCGCTTGCGTCCTTTTCGGGGGCTCGCGCATATACCCAATGCGGTAATAATTTACCAAGGGGCTATCGACGAGAGTTTCCCCGTGGCGGAACCCACCCAGGTCGCGCGCTTGCGGAGTGGCGACCCCGGGTTGCCGGCGGCGGTGTACCACCCGCGTGTCAGGGTCGCCATCGCACCATCCAGCCCCGGCTGGAGCCACTGCGCCTGGTGCGGTATTCAGTTGTAAACTGCCGCTGCCTCTGGGTACAATCCCTAATACACATGAGGAGTTCGACCGCTTCGGAGACGATGGATCCCGGACGCCGTTTGGGCCACTACCAAATCCAGGCCCAGTTGGGCTCCGGCGGCATGGGTACTGTCTATCAGGCGCTGGATACGCGCCTCAATCGCGCCGTCGCCCTGAAAGTTCTCTCTCCGGAACGGTGGGAAGGCACTAGCGGCCGCGGACGCCTGATGCGCGAAGCGCAGGCGGCGAGCGCGCTCAACCACCCTAATATCGTCACAGTGTACGAAATCGGCCAGGATGCGGGGGTGGATTTCATCGCAATGGAACGGGTCGAAGGCAGGACGCTGAGCGAAATCGCGGCGCGCCGGCCGCCGCTACGCGAGACACTGTCCATCGCCATACAGATCTCCGACGCCATGGCGGCCGCGCATACCGCCGGCATAGTGCATCGCGACCTCAAGCCCAGCAACATTATGGTGAACGAGCGCGGCCTGGCCAAGATTCTGGATTTCGGGATCGCCAAAGTCACCGCTGCCGGCGATTCCGAATCGAGCGCGACTCAGACCCTGAGCCAGGCTGGCCAGATCGTTGGCACGGTGGCGTACATGTCGCCGGAACAGGCGGCGGGGCAGGATGTGGATTGGCGCTCCGATATCTTCGCCTTCGGCTGCGTGCTTTACGAAATGATTACGGCGCGGCGCGCCTTTCATGGAGAGACCGAGTTGGCCACGCTGGCGGCCGTGATTGCCAAGGATCCCACGCCGGCGCGCCAATTCGCGCTCGAACTGCCCCCCGCCCTGGAACGCATCATCGACACCTGCCTGTGCAAGAAGCGCGCGGAGAGGTGGCAATCCATGAGCGATGTCAAACTGCTGCTGGCTTCGGCACTGGCCGATTTGGATCTGGCCGCGCCCGCGGTGCGCGCGCTACGCCGCTGGCCGGCGCTGGCGTTGGCGGCGGGGGTCGGGCTGGTTGCCGTCGGCGCGACCGGCTGGTGGTTGCGTCCGGGCGATGCCGTGGTTCCGGCCCCGGTGCTGCGGCAGGTCACCTTTACGCGCGGGCTCAGCGACTATCCGGCGCTCTCACGCGACGGCAACCTGCTGGCCTTTGCGAGCGACCGCGACGAGGCGGGCAACCTCGACATCTGGATGCAGCAGATCGGCGGCCGCGACCCCATCCGTCTGACTACCGACGAGGCGGACGACAGCGAGCCGACGATCTCGGCGGATGACGCCCGGGTGGCCTTCCGTAGCGAACGCTCCGGCGGCGGCATCTATGTGGTGCCATCTCTGGGCGGCGACGCCGTGCTGGTGGCACCGCGCGGCCGCAGTCCGCGTTTCTCCCCAGACGGGCGCTGGATCGCGTACTGGGAGGGCCGCGAAAGTTCGGATCTGCTACCCGGGACGGCGCGGGTTTTCGTGATCGAAAGCGGTGGGGGACAGGCGCGGCAGGTGGGGGCCGACCTGGCCGCCGCGCTGTACCCCGTCTGGTCGCCGGCGGGTGATGAGTTGCTGGTGCTGGGCCGCCAGGACGGGGGCGAAGCCGACTGGTGGACCATCCCGGTGCAGCCGGGGGCGGCGCGGAAGACCGGGGCCTTGGCGGCGCTGGCCGAACAGCGGCTGGGGTACACTGCCTGGCTGATCAGTATCCTGCCGGTCGAATGGCGTTCGTCCGGGCGCGTGGTGTTCGCCGCCGGGCGGGGGGACGCCGGCAACCTCTGGGAGGTGGCGCTGGCCAACGGACACGTGCAAGGCCAGGCCACGCGCTTGACGCAAGCTCCGGGGTATCAGTTACACGCCTCGACCGCGGCGGTTAGCGCGCGCGGCCGCCTGGCGTTTTCCACCCTGGAGTGGAGGCCGGAGGTGTGGAGCCAGGCGCTCGATGCCGACCTCGGAACGGTCAAGGGCGAACTTCAGCCCGCCACCATCGGCGAACCCTCGTCGCTCGCGCCCTCGCTTTCCGCCGACGGCCGTTTTCTGGTCTACCTCAGCACCCACCTGGGTTCCACGTCGGTGCGGGCGCGCGATTTGACCTCGGGCAAAGCGGTCACGCTGGTGGTTTCGCCAGCCGCGTTCTTCAATCCCAGACTCTCCGGCGATGGCACCACGGTGGCGTACTGCGATGCGAGCGGCAACATCTTCTCCGTGCCCCGTACGGGCGGCGCAGTGGAAATACTTTGCGCGGGTTGCGGGACCACCATGGCGCTCTCCGCCGATGGCAGACGGATCTCCTACGAGCCCGGAAAGCTCGAAGACCTGACCTACTACGACGTGGACCGCAAGGCACGGGTTACCGTGGCACAGCGTCCCGAGGGCGGCGTACTGACCGCCGGCCACTTCTCGCCCGACGGCAAATGGATGGCCTTCCATGCGCGGAGCAAAAAGACCACCGCGCAGGTTTTCGTGGTGCCCGTCGATGGCGCGATTCCGGTGCCGCGCTCGCGATGGATCGCGATCACGAACGGCGGCAGCGAGGAGATGGAGCCTGCCTGGAGCCCCAACGGAGAAATGCTCTATTTCCTCTCGGACCGCGACGGTTTCCGATGCATCTGGGCGCAGCGTCTGAATGGCGCCGACAAACACCCGACGGGCGACGCTATCGCCGTGGGCCACTTTCACCGCGCGCGCCGCTCTCTCAAGCGCATGACCGGCACGACCGGGCTGATCGGGCTTTCGGTGGCTCCGGGCCGAATGGTTTTTTCGTTTGGTGAACTTACCGGAAATATCTGGCTCGAAGAGAAAGTACCGTGAAGATTAGTGTGATCGTGGTGACGCGGAACGAAGGCGTTGAACTGCGCCGCACGGTGGAAAACCTGGGCGACACGCTGCCCGCGCGCTGCGAAATCGTAATTGTGGACGACGCCTCCACCGATGGTTCGACGGCCGGCTTCCGGCGTGTGATCCAGTCACCCGGAATCGGTGTGGCGCGGGCGCGGAACCTGGGCGCCGCGCAAAGCAAGGGCGACATCCTGGTGTTCGCCGACGGGCACATCCGTCTGGACAAATTCTGGTGGCAGCCGTTGGCGGATATTGTGGAAAACCGGCAGGTGGCGGCCGTGGCTCCCGGGGTGACGCATCTACCGGCCACGCGGGGTTGCGGTTTCGGGCTGCAACTCACCGGACCGGACCTGGATGCCTACTGGCTGCCGCGGAAAGCCAAGACGCCATTCGCGGCGCCGATTCTACCGGGTTGTTGCCTGATGATGCGGCGGGCGGCGTTCGAGGCCACCGGCGGCTGGGACGGGGGGTTGTTGCAGCGCGGCGGGGTGGACAACGAAATGTCGGTGCGCCTGTGGCTGCTGGGCTACGATCTGCTCATCGCTCCGCAGGTGTTGGTGCGGCATCTGTTCCGGGACACCTCGCCGTATCCGGTGAGCTGGCCGCAGTATTTGCACAATCGCCTACGGCTGGCTTTCGCCCATTTCTCCGCGCCACGCCTGGCCAAGGTGGTGCGGGCGCTGCACAGACACGAGGCCTTCGGCGAAGCCATAGCGCTTTTGGTGGCGGGCGATATTTCGCTGCGCCGCCGCGAAATGCTGGCACGCAGGGTGCGCAGCGACGACTGGTACTTCGAAAGGTTCGGAATGAGATGGTGAGGCCGGGCGAATGCCTGACGGAAGCGCATTTCCATGATTCGTCCGAGACGCCGGAGGCGTCATGAGCAACTGATGCCACGCAACGAAACGGGCGGCATGAAATGGTGAAGGACGAATTCTCGACATTCAAGCGGCACAGCGCGTGGTTCTCGCAGCGCGCGGCGGCGGCCCACGGCGGCGAACTGAAAGAGTACTGGAGAAAGCGCGCACAATCCGCGTTGCAACCCGAGCTGCCGGGTTGGGAGTGCGTTGGTCCATACAACATCGCGGGACGCGTGGCCGCGCTGATCGCGCATCCCACCGATCCCGAGCGGCTGTGGGCAGGGGCGGCGGCGGGTGGAGTGTGGAGCAGCGCCGATGGCGGCGCGAGTTGGAAAAGCTGCTGGCCGAACTGGGCCAGTCCAAACATCGGCGCGCTAGCTTTTGACGCCGCCGATCCGAATCTGATTTACTGCGCCACCGGCGAAGCCAACATATCGCCGGATTGCTATCCGGGCAGCGGCCTGTACCTCAGTCGCGATGGGGGAGGGAATTGGGAGTTACTGGCAGCCGCCGACACCCACAATCTGCCGCGCCGCATCGGCGTATTGCTGCCGTGCAAGTTCGCGCCTTCGAAGCTGTACCTGGGCGGGGTGACGCACGACGAACAGGACCCCGCCGGCCTATATGGCTCGCCGGACGGCGGCAAGACCTGGCTGCGCGAGAACTCTCCCTCGACCTGCAATTACTGGTGTCATTCGCTGACGGCGCATCCGGAAGGCTTTCTACTGGCCGGGCTGGAACTGTTCGGTGCGCAGACCGGCATCTGGCGGAGCGGCGAGAACGGCATATGGAAGCAACTGCACGGCGGGTTGCCGGCCGGCGACAAGACCGGGCGCATCAGCCTGGCGATGGCTGCCTCGCGACCCCACACGGTTTACGCGCTGGTCTCCAACCGGGTGGGCAGCGAGGTGCTGGGTGTTTATCGCAGCCGCAACGGCGGCGAGCGGTGGCAAGAGGTGGGCGGGGCCCATTTCGCGGCCGAAGGCCAACCCTCTTACAACAACACTATCGCGGTGCATCCGGACGATCCCGATACGGTGGTTTGCGGGCTCAACGACCTCCACATCAGCCGGGACGGCGGCGCGACGTGGCGGCGCGCCAGCCACTGGGATGCCGAAGAGGGCAGCCCCCAATACGTGCACGCGGATCAACACGCCATCGTACTTCCCGGAGGCAAACTGATTTACGCGGCCAACGATGGCGGTGTAGCGGCCAGTGAAGATCTTGGCGAAACGTGGAGCATGCGGGTGCGGGGACTGGTCAATACGATGTTCTACGACATCGATGTGGCGCCCAGCAACGGCAAGGTTTTCGGCGGCGGCGCGCAGGACAACGGGAGCCTGGTGACGGGCGTGAAAGACCAGAAGGGAGACTTCCTGCACGTGCTGGGCGGCGATGGCGCGTGGATGGTGTTCGACCCCGAAGACGAAAACCACGTGGTGGGGTCGGGATCCGACATCCACATCTTCCGGCACACCGCGGCGCAGCACTGGAGCGCGGAACACTGGGAAGAAATCAGCCCGAAAGGCATGAAGGAAGACGAGCACCATCAGAATGCGATTGCCGTGCTGGCGATGGACCCGGGGCATGCGCGAACGCTGTGGGTGGGTTCGCGCCGGCTGTGGCGCACGACCAAGGATGGGCGCGATTGGCAGGCGGTTTCGCCGGAGTTCGACGGCTCGGCGATCACCGCCATCGAAATTCCGCCGGTGGCGCCCGGGCACGTGTGGGCGGGCACGCGGCGCGGCGGCATCTTCCGCAGCCTGGACGGCGGCGAGACATGGTCCGGGGATCTTTCGGGACCCGAGATTCCCGCGCGCGTGATCACGCGGATCGAAAGCCACCCGCGGAAAGCCTCGCGATTGGTGGTGACGATCGGCGGCACGGGCATAGTATCGCGGGCGATTCCACGCGCACGGGTGTCTGGCGCGGTGCCCCTGACGAGCGGGACGGAAAACATCGCGCACGTGTTTCTGACGGAAGACGACGGCCTCTCGTGGCGGCCGATCGACACTCCCGAGATGCCCAATGTGGCGTATCACGCAGCGGTGTTTGAAACGCACGAACCCTATCGCCTGTTCGCCGCCAACGATTGTGGTGTGTGGATGACGGAAGATTTCGCGGCGTGGAGCGACATCTCAACGACGCTGCCGAATGCCATGATTTCGGATCTTGTTTATCACCATCGCGACCGAAGTTTGACCGCGGCGACGTACGGACGCGGCATCTGGCGCGTTATTCTCTAGCCGCTGGCAATCTTTGGGTATAAGATGAATTGTCCCTATTTTGGGAAGTCAGTACACGATGAGGAGAATCTAATGGCAAAGAAAGTCGCAAAGAAAGTCGCAGCGAAGCCGGTAAAGAAAGTAGCAACGAAGGCTCCGGCAAAGAAAGTCCCTGCAAAGAAAGTCGCTGCCAAGAAGGCCCCTGCAAAGAAAGCGTCGGCAAAGAAAGCGCCGGTGAAAAAAGCGCTGCTGAAGAAGGCCGCGGTGAAGCCGGCCGCCAAGAAAGTGCCGGCAAAGGCACCCTCCAAGAAAGCCCCCGTGAAGAAGGCTGTGAAGAAAGTCGTGAAGAAGCTGGTGTCGACTCCGGCGCCGACCACCCCCAAGCTGCCGATGGTAGACTAGCCCAAGTCCACGGGCGCATCGAGCGCCAGGATGTTGGTGTTTCAGGCGCGGGTCAGCCCAAAGCGGGTTGGCTCGCGCTGGTTTTGTTTTTGGGGTAAGTGCGCTGCCTCAGGTGGCAGGCGGTGGGCTGTCCCACCGAAGGCGGCAGGCACGTTGGAGGATTAACCTAATGCGCTCCGCTTTTCATTTTGCGGGCGATGAGGAAGGCTAGCTCCATCGACTGTTCGTAGTTCAGGCGGGGGTCGACTTGGCTTTCGTAGGCGCGGGCGAGGTCGTCTTCATTGGGGCCGCGGGAGCCGCCCACACACTCGGTCACATTCTCGCCGGTGAGCTCGATATGTACACCGCCGAGTTGCTGCTTCAATTCCGCGTGAATATCGAAGGCTTGTTCCACCTCGGAGTAGATATCCTCGAAATTGCGCGTCTTGATGCCGTTGGCGAGGCTGTGAGTGTTGCCGTGCATGGGGTCGCAGATCCACACGGGTTTGCCACCTTCGGCGCGCACGTGCTCGATCAGTGGGGGCAGGGAATCGGCGATCTTGCCAGTGCCGAAGCGGTGGATGAAGGTGAGGCGGCCGGGGCGGCGATGGGGGTCGAGGATTTCGAGCCAGCGGGCGACCTGCTGGCGGGTGCATCCGGGGCCCACCTTGATGCCCACGGGATTCTCGATGCCGCGCAGGTACTCCAGGTGGGCGCTTTCGGGATGGTTGGTGCGCAGGCCCACCCAGGGGAAATGGGTGAGTAGATTGAAAAAGCCGGGGCGGCGCGGGACGCGGCGAGTCTGCGCCGATTCGTAGCCGAGGTGCAGGGCTTCGTGGGCGGTAAAGAAATCGATCTTGTCGGTATCGCCGGCGCGAACGCCGAGGACGTTCTCGACGAACTGGAGCGAATCCTTGATGGTCTGGACGATGCGGTGGTATTCGGCGGCAAGGGGGGAATCCTTGACCCAGTCGAGGTCGAAATACTCGGGATGGTGGAGGTCGGCGAAGCCGCCTTTGACGAGGGCGCGGACGAAATTGAGGGTCATGGAGGCGCGCTCGTAGCCGCGGAGGAGGAGTTGAGGATCGGGGCGGCGGGCTTCGGCGGTGAACTCGGGGCGGTTGATATTATCGCCGCGATAGGAGGGGAAGCTGATGCCGTGGCGGGTTTCCAGGTTGGCGGAGCGGGGCTTGGCATACTGGCCCGCGAAGCGTCCGATGCGGATGACGGGGCGGCGCGCGCCGATGACGAGCACGAGCGACATCTGGAGTAGGACCTTAAGGGTGTTGGTGATGCGGACGGGGGTGCAATCGACGAAGCGTTCGGCGCAATCGCCGGCCTGAAGGACGAACTGGTGCCCGTCGGCGGCTTCGGCAAGCTGGTCGCGGAGGCGGAGGATTTCCCAACTGGTGACAAGGGGAGGGAGAGTGTGCAGGTCGGCGAGGACCCGCTCCAACTCGGCCGGGTCGGCGTACTCGGGTTGTTGCAAGGCGGATTTCTGCCGCCAGGAATCGGGTGCCCACATGAGGAATCCTCAGGGTATCACGCGGCTCAACGGCTTCCCGGAGTGGGGTAGGGCGCGAAGGCCCCACCCCCCCTCTTCAGTGCGCCTGCCGCTGGAGGCATCCGGACTTCCGACAGCGGTCGCACCCAAAAACCTTATCGGCGCGGGTGCGGGGATTTTGAACTTGGGGTTGTCGGGCGGAGAGGGCGTGAATTTGACGCGAGGACGAGGCGCGGGCAAGACCTTATAGGATAGGCAGACGCTCCGCGCGTTGGTGGTCGCCTGTGCATGAGACGCTGGGAAGGGACAGGGGAGGGGCACATCCACATGGGTCCGCCCAGCAGCCCTCGGGTGGCAAAAGGCTAGCGGATGGTCCAAAGCCGGATGGAAAAGTTCCGGAAGTAGACAGGAGGATCGAACTTCTGATACACTACGAACTGTCCCTTTCGATAACGCTCAGTGGGAGGTTCGTATGCCCGTTTGGAACGGACCGCTTGCACCAATGAGGATACATGGCACGCAAATCAGGTAAACAGTATCAAGCCGCGCACAAGCTGGTCGAAGCCAAGGATTATCTCCTGGAACCGGCCATTCAGCTCATCAAGAAAATCAAGTACGCAAAATTCGACGAGACGGTGGAAGTACACATGCGTCTCGGCGTGGATCCCAAGCACGCCGACCAGATGGTCCGCGGCACCGTGCTCATGCCGAACGGTCTCGGCAAGTCGAAAAAGGTGCTGGTGATCGCCAGTGGCGACAAACTGCGGGAAGCCCTGGAAGCCGGTGCGGATTTCGTGGGTGGTGAAGACATGGTGAACAAGATTCAGTCCGAAGGTTGGACGGATTTTGACGCCGTGGTGGCCACACCCGATATGATGCGCTCCGTCGGTAAGCTGGGTAAAGTGCTGGGTCCACGGGGCCTGATGCCGAACCCGAAGACGGGTACGGTGACGGTGGATGTGGTCAAGGCGATCAATGAGATCAAAGCCGGCAAAGTGGAATTCCGCGTAGATAAGACGGGCATCATCCACGCACCGGTTGGCAAAGTCAGCTTCTCGGCCGAAAAGCTAGTAGAAAACGCTTCGAGCCTGATCACGGCAGTGATTAAGGCGAGACCGGCGGTGGCTAAAGGCAAGTACGTGAGAAGCACGACGGTCTGCTCCACGATGGGCCCGGGCGTTTCGATTGATACCTCGCCGTTTAGTGTGAAGGCGGCCGTCTAAAGCCGTAACAGGGGTTCCCATGAAAAAGAAGGAAGACAAGAATAAAGACCTCGCGTCCCTGCGGCAGGATCTGGCCGAACTCAAGAACCTGTTCGTCACGGGGTACGAGAAGCTGAAGGTCAGCCAGGATTTCGAACTCCGCAAGGTGGTTCGGAATGCGGGCGGCAAGTACCGCGTGATCAAGAACAACCTGGCGGAGCTTGCGGGCGAAGGCACGCCGAGCCAACAGGTGTTGAAGGATCTGCGCGGGATGACGTCGCTGGCCTATACGACGGACGATCCGGTGGCGCTGGCGAAGGCGCTGACGGCGTACGCGAAAACCAACCCGACATTTACCTTCAAGGCAGGCCTGGTGGAAGGCCGGGTGATCGACGTCAAGGCTATCACCGAGCTGGCGGCGATGCCTTCGAAGGAAGTGGTATTTGCCAAACTGCTCTACGTGATCAACGCGCCGGCGCAGCAACTGGTGACGGTTATGAATGCCGTCGGCCGCAACCTGGCGGTGGTAGTAGATCAGGGCGTGAAGGAAAACAAGTTTTCGGAGTAATTTGGCGGCAGGCAGCGGAATCCCCTGGAGTTCAGGAGTTGCGCGGCCGGCAGCGAAAGAGCCCCACCCAATTTTTCGAATACATAGGAGTTTGAAATGGCGGACATTAACGCAATCGCGGAACAGATCCAGGTTTTGACGCTGCTCGAGGCCTCACAGCTCGTAAAGCTGCTCGAAGAAAAGCTGGGCGTCTCGGCAGCAGCGGCGGCGCCGATGATGGCGGCCGGCGGCGGCGCTGCGGCAGCGGCTCCGGCCGTAGAGGAGAAGACGGAATTCACGGTGGTTCTGACTGGCGTCGGCGCCAACAAGATCAACGTTATTAAGGCGGTTCGCGAAGTCACCAGCCTGGGCCTGAAGGAAGCCAAGGATCTAGTGGATGGCGCGCCCAAGCCGATCAAGGAAGGCGTGAGCAAGGACGAAGCGGCCACGATCGCCAAAAAATTCACTGACGCCGGCGCGACCGTCGAAGTGAAATAAAATTCGGGGCCGGGCCGAACGGGCCGGCCGTCCGGCCTCCCGTTGTGGGAGGCCGTAGTGTTTTTGTGGTTTGACGCGGGGCGTAAGTCCTGTTAGACTAGATAGTTGGGCCGTCGATTCAGCGACTCGATTCCCAATTGGTGACTGTGCATCCCAAATCCTGGAACTTCAATTGCAGTCCGGGCAAGACTGCGGAGAGGGCATCTCTGTGCGTCCCTAAGCCCGCAACTCCAAGACAGGATTGGTATGTCCGTACGCCCGCAACTCAAATTCCTATCGGTGGCAAGACCGCCGGCACTACCCCAGTCCCACCCCTGCCCCTGTTTGATCATCCGGCACTCCGGGAGGCAACACCTCCAGGGGGGCTATTGGCTTTGTACTGATAAGCGCAGTTTTCTGGCTTTGGCTGTTCGGCCGTCAGGAGTTTACGAATGGATACTCAACATACCGGCGCTGCTCCCGAGCGAGTTGATTTCTCTAAGATCAAAACCTCGATTCCCATCCCGAACCTGATTGAGGTTCAAAAGAAATCATACGAGCGGTTTTTGCAGATGGACTTGCTGCCTAATGAGCGCGAGGACATCGGCCTGCAGACCGTATTCAACAGCGTGTTCCCGATCTCCGATTTTCGCGGTGTGAGCGATCTGGAGTTCGTCGATTACTCGATCGGCAACTGGGAATGCAAGTGCGGCAACCTGAAGGGGTTGCACCATCTGCGGTCGACGTGCCGCAGTTGCGGCGCCACGATCCGCACGGATCCGTTCCACGCGGGCGACATTCTGTGCCACCATTGCGGCACGTTCAACAAGAACGTGGTGACGTTCTGCAACAAGTGCGGCGACCCGGTGGGTTTGCAGCTCAAGTACGACATGGCGGAGTGCCAGGAACGAGGCATGACGTATGCCGCGCCCCTGAAGGTCACAATTCGGCTGACGGTGTATTCGAAAGATCCCGAAACGCAGAAGAAGAGCGTGCGGGACATCAAAGAACAGGAAGTGTTCTTCGGTGAAATTCCGCTGATGACGGACAACGGCACATTCATCATCAACGGCACGGAGCGCGTGATTGTCAGCCAGTTGCACCGCTCGCCGGGCGTATTTTTCGAAAAAGTGCAGGCGCAAGGGTATTACCTCGGCAAGATCATTCCGTATCGCGGCAGTTGGGTTGAGTTCGAGTACGACAACAAGAATATCCTGTACGTCCGTATCGACCGCAAGCGGAAGTTCTACGGCTCGGTGTTCCTGCGCGCCCTAGGTTTGAAGACGGACGAACAGATTTTGCGCGCGTTCTACCGCGTCAGCAAGATGGAAATCCGTGACAAGAGGCTGTTCTGGAATGTGGACGAAAATCTCACGGGCCTGAAGCTTTCGTTTGCCATCGCCACCAAGGGTGGGGATACGGTAGTGGGACAGGGCAAGAAGATCACGGCCTCGCTGTTTAAGGAAATCCTGAAGACGAAGATCGAGAAGGTGGAAGTCGCGCCGAACGATCTGGAAGCCGCGTATGTAGTGGCCGATGTGGTGGACATGACCACAGGCGAAGTCATGATCGACGCCAACAGTGAACTGACGGCGCCGGTGCTGAGCAAGCTGATCGAAGCCGGGATCACGGACTTCGAAGTCTTCTTCCCGGATCGCGACGAAGTGGGTTCGGTGATTGCCGCGACCATCCGCAAGGACGCCGTGAAGGACCAGCGCGACGCGCTGATCGAGATTTACCGCAAGTTGCGTCCCGGCGATCCGCCGACGGTGGATACCGCGACCCAGTTATTCCAAGGGATGTTCTTCGACCCGCGCAAGTACGATTTTTCGCGTGTGGGCCGTATGAAGTTCAACATCAAACTGTACGACCGCAGCGACTCGACGGCGCTCGACAAGCGCACGCTGGATGCGGGGGACTTCAAGAGTACGATCAGTTACCTGCTGAAACTGCGCAAGGGTATTGGCGCGGTGGACGACATCGACCATCTGGGCAACCGCCGCGTGCGCGCGGTGGGCGAGTTGCTGGAAAACCAGTTCCGCATCGGCCTGGTGCGCATGGAGCGCGCCATCAAGGAAAAGATGAGCGTGTACCAGGAGATGTCGACGGCGATGCCGCACGACCTGGTGAACGCCAAGCCTGTGATGGCGGCGATCCGCGAATTCTTCGGGTCGAGCCAGCTTTCGCAGTTCATGGATCAGACCAACCCGCTGAGCGAGATCACGCACAAGCGCCGTCTTTCGGCACTGGGACCCGGCGGCTTGAGCCGGGAGCGCGCCGGGTTCGAAGTCCGCGACGTGCATCCGACGCACTACGGGCGCATCTGCCCCATCGAAACGCCGGAAGGTCCGAACATCGGCCTGATTTCGTCGTTGTCGTGCTTTGCGCGCATCAATGAGTACGGGTTCATCGAGAGTCCCTACCGCAAGGTGATCAAGGGCGCGGTGGTGGATGAAATCCAGATTCTGAATCCGGGCGATTCGGATTACAAGGTGGGCGACATTCTGCGCCGCTCCGACGTGGATGCAACCAACCGGAAACTCGGCCCTAAGAAACAGGCGGCGGAATTCGAAGCGCATTGCGAGTACCTCTCGGCATGGGAAGAGGACAAGTGGACCATCGCCCAGGCGAACGTGGAATTGGACGAGAAGGGCCGCATTGTTCCCGATCTTTCGAACGCCCGGCAGGCCGGCAACTTCGTGCTGAAGGGCAGGGACGAAATCGAGTACATCGATGTTAGCCCCAAGCAACTGGTCTCAGTGGCCGCGAGCCTGATTCCGTTTTTGGAAAACGACGACGCCAACCGCGCATTGATGGGTTCCAACATGCAACGCCAGGCGGTGCCTCTGCTACGCGCCGACGCTCCGTATGTGGGCACCGGCATGGAGATGGTTACGGCGCGCGATTCCGGCGCCGTGGTGCTGAACAAGCGCCCGGGCATCGTGGATTCGGTGGATAGCGAACGCATCATCGTTCGGGTGGAAGGCACGGCGCATGAAGGCCAGCTTTCGCGCGAGGTGGGCGCGGACATCTACCAACTGACGAAGTTCAAGCGGAGCAACCAGAACACGTGTATCAATCAGAAGCCGATTGTGCGGGTGGGCCAACGGGTACCGAAAGGCGCGGTGCTGGCGGATGGTCCGTGTACCGATATGGGCGAACTGGCCCTGGGACGCAACGTGCTGGTGGCGTTCATGCCATGGCGCGGGTACAACTTCGAAGATGCCATCCTGGTCAGCGAGAAGCTGGTTAAGGAAGACTACTACACCTCGATCCACATTGAGGAATTCGAAATCGAAGCGCGCGACACGAAGCTGGGACCGGAGGAAATCACCCGCGACATTCCGAACATCGCGGACACTTTCCTGCGCAACCTGGACGAGAGCGGGATCATCCGAATTGGTGCCACGGTGAAGCCGGGCGACATTCTGGTAGGCAAGGTGACGCCGAAGGGCGAAACCCAACTGACTCCGGAAGAGAAGCTGCTGCGCGCGATTTTCGGCGAAAAGGCTGGCGATGTGAAGGACGCATCGCTGTACGGCCCGCCGGGCATCGAGGGCACGATTGTCGATTGCAAGATCTTCTCCCGCAAGGGGCAGGAGAAGGACGAGCGGTCGAAGATGATCGAGGAAACGCAAATCCAACGTTTGCAGCGCAACTTGCAGGATGAAATCCGCATCCTGACGGACGAGCGTGCCAAGCGGCTGGGGATTCTGCTGGAAGGCAAAAAGCTACTGGCCGACCTGCACGATGAAAAGACCAACAAGCGCCTGCTCAGCAAGGACACGGAGCTGACGCGCGACCTGATCGAGAAGATGAAGTCGCGCGATTTGAAGCGCATGCGCCTGGCCAGCAAGGACCCGCGGCTGAACGAGCAGATCGACGAAATCGAAGAGATGACGTCGCGGCAGATCGCGGTACTGCAAAAGATCACCGATGAAAAGATCGCCAAGCTGCGCAAGGGCGATGAGTTGCCTCCCGGCGTGATCAAGCTGGTGAAGGTCTACATCGCGATGAAGCGCAAGCTGAGCGTAGGCGACAAGATGGCGGGCCGCCACGGAAACAAGGGAGTGATCGCGCGGATTCTGCCGGAAGAGGACATGCCGTACCTCCCGGATGGGACACCGGTGGAGATCGTGCTCAATCCGCTGGGCGTTCCCAGCCGCATGAACGTCGGTCAGATTCTGGAAACCCACTTGGGGTGGGCGGCGCAGGCGCTGGGATTGCATTACGCGACCCCCGTCTTCGACGGCGCGACGGAGCGCGAAATCAAGAAAGCGCTGACGGATGCGGGCAAGCCGACATCGGGCAAGACGGCGCTCTTCGACGGCATGACGGGTACGCAATTCGAACAGCCGGTGACGGTGGGCTACATCTATATGTTGAAGCTCTCCCATCTGGTCGACGATAAGATTCACGCGCGCTCGATCGGGCCGTATTCGCTGATTACCCAGCAGCCGTTGGGTGGCAAGGCGCAGTTCGGCGGGCAGCGTTTCGGCGAAATGGAAGTCTGGGCGCTGGAAGCGTATGGCGCCGCGTACATCTTGCAGGAATTGTTGACGGCGAAGTCAGACGATGTTTATGGCCGCGCGAAGATTTACGAGGCTATCGTCAAAGGCGAGGCTGCCATCGAGCCGGGCGTGCCGGAATCGTTCAACGTACTGATTCGGGAGTTGCAGTCGCTGTGTCTCGACGTCGAGTTGATGAAGAAGCCGCGAGAAGTGCCGGATACGGCTCTGGCGGCGGATTAAAGAGAATGGGCCGCCGATGAATGCGGATTAAGCAAACGCGTTTTTTTCGATCCGCGTTCCTCGGCGTTCATCGGCGGCTGGTTGATGTTTTAGGTTTCTAGGAACTGGAGGCAATTTTGAGATCCTCTCCGTACGACCGAGCGAATTTGATTGCGGATTTTGATTCGATCCGCATTACTCTGGCATCTCCGGAAAAGATCCGCAGTTGGAGCCATGGTGAGGTCACCAAGCCGGAGACCATCAACTACCGGACCTTCAAGCCGGAGCGCGACGGGCTATTCTGCGCGCGCATCTTCGGCCCCACCCAGGATTGGGAATGT
>JANYAH010000338.1 GCA_025361425.1 Candidatus Solibacter sp.
GCCCCCCTCGTAGAGCAGGCCGTCCCACTGCGCTCCCGCGGCGTTGACTCCGAACGTGAAGCCGTTGGTCTGGTCGTCGAAGGTATCGAGGAAGAAGATGAAGTTGTCGTTTTTGAGAAACGACCAGTCCCGCCGGAGCGATTCCACCATATAGGGCCCTGGGACGTCGCCGTGATAGCAGATGGCGCTGAGGTACAAGTGACGATCGTCGTACGCCATGCGAACCTCGGTGCGCACTTTGGCCCGGCCGGTGTCCATCGGCAACACCATCCAAAAATTGCCCGCGACCTCGGCCGATTGCCAGGCTGGTTCGTGCGCGCTGCCGTCGATCACGATCGGCGATGACGCACGATGAACGTGCAACTGGTACGCCTCATTCTGCTTCTGTGCCGCCGCGCCCACCGAACCAGGAAGCAGGCACGCCCACAGCCCTACGACATGGATGGTTGCCCCTGCCACCAGCCGGGGCCGCAGCCAGGGTTTCCTGCTCGCGGCGCTCATGCTTTGTCGCGCCCCTCGCGTTGCGACAGGAGCTTTACTTCCGTGCGGGGAAAAGGTTCGTAGCCTTCCATCTGTTGGAGTAGTCGATTCACTGTATCTTCACGATCACCGTAACACCCAGCGCCCGGTAGCTAGGTGGCGATAACAGCCCATCGCCCCAGGAATCTGGTGCGTGGTCGGATTCGTACCGGCAAATCGGCATCTCGCCGGGAACCTCAATTCAGCATCCCTGTGATTGCGCGACGGTCCGCACGGCAGCATTGCGGGCATCGTGCTGACGGCGGTTTCGGTTGTGGTTGAGCGGACCCGCTTGCAGACCCGCTTGCGGGCCTAAGGAGGGCGCCCATCATCGGCAAGGAAGGCATCGATGCACTGCGCGGCGAAGCCTGTCTCGCGGGCGACGGGTGCCATGGAAGCGGCACGCTACAATAAAGCTTCCTTGAAATGACTCCTGAGATCAGCCTCCTTCTGCCGGCGTACAATGAGGCCCGCGTCATTTCAGTCACCATCGGCGAAGCCGTTCGCTACTTCGAAAGCCGCGGCTTGAGCTACCAGATCATCGTGGCGGCGGATGGCACCGACGGCACGCGGGAAATCGTGCGCCAAATGGCGGCAACCAATCCGGCGCTGCAAGCCACGGGCGCCGAAGGGCGGCGCGGCAAGGGGCTCGGCATCCGCGAGGCGGTGGCCATCGCGACCGGTACCGTCATCGGGTATGCGGACGCGGACAACAAGGTGCCGATCGAGGATTTCGACAAGTTTCGTACGGTGCTGGCCGCGGGCGTAGATCTGGCGATCGGGTCGCGCAAGGGCGAAGCCACTATTGAGCGGGCGCAGCCGCTCTACCGGCGCGTCGGGTCGGTGGGATTCCACTGGTTCATGCAGACAGTGGTCGGCCTCGCGGGCATCCAGGACACGCAGTGCGGATTCAAGTTCTTCCAGCACGCGGTGGCCAAGGAGCTGTTCCGGCGGCAGAAGATCGACGGCTACATGTTCGACGTGGAGATTCTGGCCATCGCGCGGCGGTTGGGGTACCGGATCGAGCAGTTGCCGATCCGCTGGCGCGACGACGCCGACAGCCGCCTCAACCTGGTGAGCGGCAACCTGCACAACGTGCGCGACATTTTCAGGATCGGGCTGGAGCACCGGTTCGGCGGGAGATTACAGTGAGAGCATTCGTTACGGGTGCGGCGGGATTCATCGGTAGCAATCTGGTGGATCGCCTGCTGGCATTGGGGCACGACGTCACGGGCTTCGACAATCTTTCCACCGGATTCCGGCGCTTTCTGGAAAGCGCGCAAACCAATCCGCGGTTCCGTTTGGTAGAGGGCGACCTGCTGGATCTGGACGCCGTTACGCGCGCCATGGCGGGCGCGGATTTCGTTTTCCACCTGGCGGCGAATGCCGACGTGCGCTTCGGCCCCGACCATCCGCGGCGCGACCTGGAGCAGAATACCATCGTCACCTGGAATGTGCTGGAAGCCATGCGGGCCGCCGGCGCGCGGCGCATTGCGTTTTCGTCCACCGGGAGCGTGTACGGCGAGCCCGAGATCTTCCCCACACCGGAGACGGCGCCCTTTCCGGTGCAGACCTCGTTGTATGGCGCGTCGAAATTGGCGGCGGAGGGGATGATCGCGGCGTATGCGACCGCGTTCGGGTATCAGGCGTGCATCTTCCGCTTCGTCTCGATTCTGGGGGAGCGGTATACGCACGGGCACGTGTTCGATTTTTATCGGCAGTTGCTGGAGCATCCGGAACGGCTCGACGTGCTGGGCAACGGGCGGCAGCGGAAATCTTACCTCTACGTGCAGGATTGCGTGAACGCGATTCTGCTGGCGGCGGAACGATGCACGGACGGCTTGCACATTTTCAATTTGGGCACGGATGAGTATTGCCAGGTGAACGACTCCATCGGCTGGATCGGCGGGCATCTGGGGCTTGCGCCGGAGTTGAAATACGCGGGCGGCGAACGCGGATGGGTGGGCGACAGCCCGTTCATTTTTCTGGACTGCGCGCGCATGCGGGCGTTGGGCTGGAAGCCGGAGCTGACCATCCGGCAAGGCATCGTCCGCACGTTGGAATTTCTGCGTCGGAACCCATGGGTGCTGGAAGTGCGGGAGTGATGAGGGTCGCGGTGTTGACAGACGAAAGCGTCTGTCCCACATTGGTCCGCAAGAGCGGTTTTGCGGGGCAGGCGCTTTCGCCTTCCAACCGATTACTCAGCTACGGCTCCAAGAACATCTCGCCGCAGACGGCGTCCCAATCGGTCTTCGGGTAGGCGGAAGCGATGTCGGCCACGGGCACGCCGCCATCGGCGAGGCTTGGCAAGGACGCGCCTTCCATGGTGAGGGCCAGTTGCAGGCGCTCCAGTTCGCGCATCATCCAGGGCTTCACCTCGGCGTCGCGCAGCAGATGGCGCATGTCCATGGGGTCCGCGAACGGCTTCACGCGCAGGAAAAAACCGCGATCGACGCTGCCGGTTTCAACCACTTCGCCATCCACCGGCGAGAGCACGCGGACGTCGGCTTCGCGCTTGTGGATGCGGAATGCCGTGCCGTTGACCTGCACGCGCGATCCGGGCTCGGGCAGTTCGACCGCGTCCGGCGTGCCGAGCAGGCGGGAGCCGAGGTCATCGAGCCCCACCGTGACCGTGCCATCGGCTTCGGGACGCGCCCAGGTGTGGCCGCGATGGTACATGCGGTCGAGGGGGAACGACATGCCGAAGATCTCGGCCTCGGCTTCGGCGGCCCGCACCGGCGGATGCAGCGCGATCCTCTTGGCGTGCGTCTCGCACTCGCGGCAATCGAAGGCATGCGGGCATTCGCGGCTCTTGATCTCGCCGGTGAGGACGTGCCGGCAGGTGCGGTCGGCGGCGGACAGATCGTGAAAGTCCGAGTGCCAGCGGATGTCTTCCACCTTACCCTTGCTCAAGTCGCGGTGCGCGCGCCACAGAGCGTTGAGGATGGTGGTGGCGACCACGACCAGCACCGTATAGAACGCGCCCAGGAAAATGACGCTGGCCGCGCCAAAATGGAAACCGTAGTTCCACGGAAACATAAATTAGAATCTCCCCGCGAGGGCGGGCTCTTCTTCCGCCTGAGGCCGCACCTCAATTTTGAGTTCACGCTCTTCCGGAAAAATCTGGAAGTAGCGGAATGAGAACGAGTACACCACAACACCGTAGGCCACCACGCCGAGGACGGTCCCGGTCTCCTGCCAGCTTGGCGTGTAGGAAAGGAACTTGTCGAAGGAGAGGGTGGGCAGCGCCAGGGTTTGCACGGTTTGGACGTAGCGGTTGAGCGCGACGCCGCAGCAGGCCAGTGCCGCCGCCGGAATCAGCCAGGCGCGCCGGGCCCGCAGGCGCGGCGTGAGCAGAATCAGCGCGGGCACGAGACCGCAGAGCACGATCTCGGCAAACAGAATCCACGTGCCGAAAGGTTTCCAATCGTAGTATTGCGAGGCGGTGAAGCCGAGGGAGGGCGAAGTGCGGTTGATCCAGATCAGCGTGTCGACGGTTTTGGCGAGCACGTAGACGGAAAGCAGGATGCCGGAGATGCGGGCCAGCATTTGGAAGACGCGGTCTTTCGCCAGCCGTTTGCCGGTGATCTTCTCCACCAGCCAGGTGGTGAGAATGAGGAAGCTGGGGCCCACGGCGGCGGCGGAAAGAATGAAGAGGAAGAAGGTGGAAGGCCACACGAAAATGCCTTCACGGAAAGCGAAGGGGCGTCCGCGGAGCACGCCGTAGAGGCCGCCGAGAGAGCCCTGGTGGAAGAACGAGAGGAAGGTTCCCACGCCGGCCAGCACGTAGATCAGCTTATGCAGTTCGAACTCGAAAACCAGAAACGCTGGAATCTCGCGCAGCTTGCGGTTCTTGAGCACGATGGGCAGGTACTCGATCAACAGGACGACGAGGTAGCAACTGATGCAGAACGTGACTTCAGTGAGCATGGAGTGCACGTTGGGATACCAGAAGGTGAACCAGGCACGCAGCGGTTGTCCGACATCCACCATGAGGGCGGCCATCGCGCCGCTATAGCAGACAACCCCGATGACGACGGCGCTGTTGATCACCGCCTTGAGTTCCTTGAATTTGAGAATGTAAAGCAAAAAGCCGGTAAAGAAGGCGCCGGCGCCAAGCGCGATGATGGTGAGGTCCACGAAAATCCACAGGCCGAAGGCGTAGCGGTTGTCCATGTTGGTCTGGTTCAAGCCTTTGACCAGGCACAGACCGGCGCTATAGGCGCCGAAGAGGAGCAGGCCGACCCAGGGAGCAAGCCACAGGAGGAAACGCGGGGTGGAGCAGCGCCGGACACCGCGGGTGATGAATTCCTTATCCATTTCCTTAACCACGGGCCTTCTCCTTTCCAACTGCCGGGCGGGGGGCGCTGGAGATTTCGCGCACCCAGTTTTTCTTGGACTGGTAGTAGATCTTGGGATCGGTTCCGAGCGATTCCAGCATGCGGAAGCTGTTCGGAAGGCGCGCGCCCTGAGCGGTTTCGGTGGCCGCGTCGTTCAGGTTGCCGAAGTGGATGGCGCCGCTGGGGCAAGCTTCCACGCAAGCCGGAATGTAATCCGCCGGGTCGATTTCGGTCTTGCCGTTGGCTACGGCCTTGGTCTTGGCGGCATGCCAGCGGCCGTGGCAGAAGTTGCACTTTTCGACCACGCCGCGCATGCGCGGAGAGACGTCCGGGTTGAGGGTCTTTTCCATGCCGGCCGGCCAGGCCGGATCCCACCAGTTGAAGTAGCGGGCGTGGTAGGGGCAGGCGGCCATGCAGTAGCGGCACCCAAGGCAGCGCTCTGGCATCTGGCCGACGATTCCGGTGGCCGGGTCCACATCCACCGCCTGTTGCGGGCAGACGCTGACGCAGGGGGCGTCCTTGCCACAATGCTGGCAGAGCACGGGGACGAAGGCGGAGCGCCGCTCGGCGCCCTCCGCGCCGTTATCAATCCGGAACACGCGGATCCAGGTGAGGCCGGTCCGATCCGTGGCGCCAGCGGTGGCCGGGGGAATGTTGTTTTCGACGGCGCAGGCGACCATACAGGAGCCGCAACCGTTGCAGCGGTCGACATCAATGCTCATGCCGTAACGCGCTGCCGGAGTCTTCTTGCTTTCGGCGATCATGCGCTCACCACCTTGGCGCGGACGCCGGGGGCGCACACGTCCTGAATTCCAGGGGACGAACCCACCAGTACCGCGCCGGGTGGAACGGCCGGGTCCACCGTGACCTCCACGGAGCACTTGCCGGCGCGCGTTTGCAGGATGGCGCGAGCCCCGTTTGTGAGGTTGGCGGCGCGAGCATCGTCGGGATGCAGCGCCACGCGGTTGGGCGCCAGGCGTAGGTTGGATTCCTGGTAGAGCTTGGTCATGAGCGGGGAGACAAGCGCGGGATTCCCCGGTTCGCGAATGGCGATGAGTGGGAGATCGATGGCGGTTTCTGGCCGCACAGCAGGATCGATGGACTTGCCGGGCGCCTGGCTAAGAATGCGTCTGGCCCCTTTTTGGGTCCACTCGCCACCTTCGGTCAACGCCTTCCAGAAGGCGTCCGGCGTGAGTTCCTTCACGGGGGTCTCTTTGGCGTCGGCGTAGGTAAGCACGGTACCCAGGCCCGCTTTGTGGATTTCGTCAGCGCGCTCGCGGAGTGCGTTGGAGGCAGTTGCTCCGGCGAGCGCGCCGACGAACTCCGCCGGATTCGCCAGGCCTGCGGGCGGCGTCACCAGCGGAACCGAAATGCGGAAGGTGGGGTGGATGGAATCCACGGCGGGCGCGATATCGTCCGTCAATTCGGGATAGACCGCGATGGGCAGTGCGTATTTCGCATGTCGCGCGTAGCCGCCGCGGGTAGCGGCGAAGGTCACCACCAACGGGTTCTCGTTCGCCAGTTTCGGCTGGATGCGGTGCCACGGGATATAGCTTGCGGCGGCGGATTCGTCAATCAGCAGTACGTGGATGGAATGGTCGGGCACATCGGCGAGCAGCGTGATGGCGGCCGCGCTCCGGGTCCAGGAATCGGGTACCGGCGCTTCCTGCGGCGCCACGACAATCTTGCCCCAAGCACCCAGCAGACGGTTGATTTCGGGGATTTCCGGCGCATCGCCAATCACCAGCGAGGGTCCGTTACCGGCGAGTTCGCTGGCCAAAACGGAGGGCCGCCCACCCTGCAGCGCGCCCAGAATCTGCTGCGCGAACGCTCTCTCGGTGCCCGGCGCAAGCGGGATCCACTCATCGGCCAGCACCGCGGTGCGCGATTCCACGGCCTCCGCCTGAATCAGGCGAAAGTTCCGGCGGGCGGCGATGACGTTGGCCGGCGTGCCCCAACCATCAAGCAGCGGGGCGCCGATGCTGAGTACGGTCTTGGCGGCCGACAGGTCGTATGCCACAGCCTGCGATTCCGGCGCCAGGTAGCGGCCCTTCAGCAACGCCATGGCGCGGCGGTAGGTCCAGGAGACGGTGCGTCCGGGATTGAGATCGAGGACTGCGATGCCATCGGCGGCGCGTTTAGCAACAGCGGCGCTCGCTTCCTCAATGGGTCCCTGCTTAAGGCGTGCCGGGTGGTAAGGCAGGTGATGGGCGGTCAGGCCGAACGGGCACAATCCGCCGCGGACTCCGGCCAGGGACACCGGTTGTTCGCCGACGCAGCGGGCGCGCACGGCGCAGCCGGCGGGGCAGAGAGCGCAATTGGTGAACCTGGCGCGAATCTCACCGCGTGCCGGCCGCGGAATGCCGGGCCAGTTTTCACTCCACAGTGCGGCATCCGTGATCAGGCGCCACGGAGCCGGCGTGAAGAGAGCGCCTGCCACGGCGCCACCGGCGAATTTGAAGATGTCTCTGCGTGAGTTTTTCATTTGTGGCAGGCTCATTTGTGGCAATCCAGGCAGCTATGTTCCAGGTGCGATTGGCGGTGGCACGCCACGCAGGCGTCCATGGTCATCGCGGGGCGTCCGGCGTGTCCCCAGATATCGCGCGAATAGCCACTGATGCGATCCTGCTGGAAGGGCGGCAGGGTGTTACTGGTTCCCTGATTGCCGTGGCACTTTTCGCATTTCAGGTTGCCGCGTTTGACGTGGGTGATGTGCGAGAAGTAGACGTTCTCGGGTTGGCGCGCGTAGACCAGCCAGGCGGGCTCGCGCTGCGGCGTCACATAGCGATCAATGAAATTCTTTTCGGCCACGGTGGACCCCATGGCGGCGGCATGGCAGCCGGAGCATTTATCCAGGCTGGGAACGCCGGCGAAGGTGCCGTCGGCGCGAAACGCGTGGCAGTCGTCACACTTGGATCCGGCCTTGTCGGCGTGAATCTGGTGGCTGAAATCGACCGGCTGCTGGTGCGTTTGGTAGATGACGCGCGGAAATCCGGCCCAGCCCGCTCCCAGGGCGGTCAGCACTCCGGCCGCGAATACGATGGTTCCGCGATGTTTCACGGTTTGGCTCCTTGCGAGGTTCGGCTCGTATAGGGCGAGAAAAATGTATGGAACAGCCCCAGCATCTGGTCGCGATCGAGGTAGCGCGAGAGGCCGGGGACGAATAGCCCGCCATCGGCCGAGAGCGGCCCGTTGGCGGCCGGTTGCTGTTGCAGAAACTCGTTGATGCGGTGCTGCTCCTGCTCCATCCATTGGCGCGCGGCGGCGCCCTGGAGCAGGTTTGCGGAAGTTTCCGCCGCGGGCACACCCTCGAACAGCCATCCGCCTGTGTAAGGTTCGGCGGTGAGGCGCGAAGGGTTGGCACGCAGGTAAAGGTTGCAACTGGTCAGTAGGAACGGGTTAGGGAACACGATTTCGTGATCCACGCCGTTGACTGTGATCACGGCGGTGGCGCGGTGTTGCCCGCGCTGCCACACGTAGCTGATCCGTTCGGCCTGGCCCAGAGCGCGGCTCAGAAAGGCATCGATGCCGGCATGACAGACGCCGTCTTCACCGATATCGAGCCACATGTGGTTGGCGGAGTAGCTGAGCCACTCGGGCAGCGGAATCCCATCCACGTCGTTCGCCGGCACGCCGGGGTGGGCCATGGAGAGGTAGAGTTCGCAGTAGCGGAAGCGGTCGCTTCCGCAGCGGGAGAGTTGGCTCTCGCTATAGGGGATCATTTTGGCGACCGGTGCGGCGCCGCAGTACTGCATCAGCGATTCGCCCAGGTAGGGGCACTGGTCGGAAACCGTGGGTTGCGCGGACTGCATGCGGTAGACCGGGCAGGTGAGATATTCCAGCGAGGAACATTTATCGTCCGCCCGGCCGGCCGCCGCGATGGGAATGAGTTTCCGCACCGAGGAAGTCTGGCAATACTTGACCTGAGCTTCTTTGAGAAACGGGCAGGTCATGACGGTTACTTCTCTTCCTTCTTGCGGAGTTCTTCGCCGCCATCGGCCATGGTGACGCCGAGCTCGGGGAGATGGAATGTATGACCGTCCTGGAACGAGGCGACGAGGTCCGAGACCTCACGGTCGATTCTGGACATAGCAGTCGCTTTTTTCCGTTTGGCGGCAATTTCCTGAAATACGCCGATCGCAACGGCGACGCAGCAGATCAGAACGACCACGCCCAAGGCGGCATTGGTGATGGTTAGCCAATATGTAGATGGATCGCTCATTAGAGAGACTTCTCCTTCGCTCTGGAGTAGTGCACGGCTGTGGCCGTATTGAGAATAAAGGAGTTGATTCTCTTGATTGTGAAAACGTGTGGGAAAAGCAGATGGATTCGGAGGGATTTCCTACGCGCACGGCCCGGTTTGCGGGGCCGCCAGCGAGTTACTCTTCGCGTGCGAGGGGTTTGGAGCGTGGATACAGACGACCAAAATGAACGATAAGGCTACGCGCGGACCAGCCGGTCTGCGCGGTGCCTGCGGGGGACTGAGGGCGGGCGCTACTGCAGGGAAGCTGCTAAGGCCGCCTTCTTTTGAGCTTTCTTTTGCTTGCGGGGCAAACGCGACTTGCCACTCTTGGCGAGTTTGGGAATCTTGATGTTCTTGGGTGGGGTTGCCGGTTTGCCGCCTACGCCAACCAGCGCAGCTATCTTGCCAACCGTGGCGCCTACCACCTCGGCGGCACCGACCAATGCGCTATCCTCTTGTTTCTTTTTCTTGTCTGCCATAAATGTCCTTTGTAGTCTACGCCCAATTCAACTCTACCTCGGTTCCCCCGCGAAAAGTTGAGATCTCGGGCGAGCAGCCATGAGAAATTCGGGCGGCAACACACTACTTGCGCGTGGACTGGCCCAGGCTGACTTCCACCGCTCGCGACCAAGCGCAGGAATCAAAGCCGGGGCGCCGGGCCCAATGCGCGGCTTCAGCCGCAATTATGCCGCAACAATTTGATTCTTCTGGGCTTGCGCAGAAGTAGTTGGCGGAAAATGCCGATGGAGGTAGTTCTGGATCTGTACCTTCTGGCTAGCCAGAACGACCCGTCCCCACCGGATATCACCAGTACTCACATTGTATTCACCGACAACGTAAGAGTTGGTTGTCAGCACAGAAATCGGCCCATCCGGCTTATTTCGCAAACAGTAGTACAGCTCGTTAATCGTTTGGGGACCCTGCATCTCGCTAGTATAGCAGGAATTAGGCACAAGTGAGATGCCGCCAGGGGCCTTTAGCCTGGGGTACCCAAAGTAACCAACAGGAAGCAGGCGCCGCTGAGATCGGGATGCCCGGGGGAAGCTTTCCGGTAGAGCAGAACGGGTTGGCAGGCGAAAGCACCTACCCCACGTCAGTGCGTGGACGGGTGGAAAATTGCGGAAAATGTAGAACTCCAGGGACCGGCCAGGAGGCCTGTCCTACAATAGAATCTTCATGCACGTCCTGCCCCCACTCGCCGCTGCCGGTGCGGCATCCTCATTCATGGCGTGGGCGGTCCGCGGCCGTTCGGCGTCTGTCTTCGGGCGCTCGGTATGGCGCGGGCCGCGCGACCGGCGGGCTCTGGCACTCACGTTTGACGACGGGCCGGCCGAGAGCACACCGGACATTCTGGAGATTCTGGCTCAGCACGATGTGCCCGCCACCTTCTTTCAGTGCGGGGCCAACGTGGATCGGCTGCCGCGGATCGCGCGCGATGTGGCGGCGCGCGGACACGAGATCGGCAATCACAGCTATAGCCATCCGTATCTGTTCCTGCGCTCGCCGGCCACAATAGAAAATGAACTGCGCCGGACGCAGGAAACCATCGAGCGGCACACCGGTGTGAGGCCCATCTGGTTCCGTCCTCCGTATGGGACACGCTGGTTCGGACTGGGGCGAGCGCAGCGCAAACTGCAACTGACCGGCGTGATGTGGAGCGCAATCGGCTATGATTGGAATCGAAGGGCGGATGAGGTGGTCTCACGCATGGCGGCATCTGCGTCTAACGGTGCCATCCTCTGTCTTCACGATGGGCGCGAGCTTCGAGAGAAGCCGGATGTGCGAACCACAGTGGAGACCGTCCGGCTTCTGGTTCCTTTATTGCTGGACCGGGGCTACAAATTTGAAACGATTGGCCGACTCTTATGTCCGAAGACTTGATCCAGCGCGTGACGAAGGTGATTGCCACCTCCAAGCGCATTCCCCTCGAAACCGTGACCATCGATAGCGAGTTCGTGCAGTTGGGAATCGATTCGATGGACGCCGTGGAGATCCTGTTCGCTCTCGAAGGCGAGTTCGATATCAGCATTCCCGATGACGAGGTGCGCGGCGTGCGCAACGTGCGCGATATGTGCGCCGGGGTGGAAAGGCTGGTCGCCGCCAAGAGCGCGGACGCGCCGGCCGGCAAGTAGGCGATGCGACGCGTCGCTATCACCGGCGCAGGCGCCATCAGTGCGCTGGGCCGCAATATCGCCGAATTCGCCGAGTCGTTGCGCGCCGGCCGCTGCGGGATCGGGCCGATAGAATCCACCGCCATTCCGTCGCTGCGTTTTCAGAACGGCGCGGAGGTCAAGAACTACACTCACCAGCCCTACTTCGAAGACCGGCGCGCCGACTTCATGGATCGCTTCGCGCAATTTGCGGTGATTGCCGCGCGCGAGGCGGTGAAGGACGCGGCGGTGAAATGGACGCCGGAACTGCGTGAGACTTCGGCGATCGTGACCGGATCCTGCGTGGGCGGGCAATCCACCCAGGATATCGGGTTCATCGAGATATATAAGAAGGGGGTCAATCGGGTGCATCCGCTGACCATTCCCAAGACGATGGCCAACGCGGGCGCCAGCCATATCTCGATGGAGTTCGGCATCACGGGGCCGGCCTTCACCATTTCGACGGCGTGCTCTTCCTCCGCGCACGCCATCGGACAGGCGTTTCAGATGGTGGCCTCGGGGACCAGCGATCTGGCCATCACAGGCGGCAGCGAAGCGCCGTTCAGCTTGGGAATTCTGAAAGCGTGGGAGGCCATGCGCGTGGTTTCTCCCGACACCTGCCGGCCGTTTTCCAAGGATCGCCGCGGCATGATTCTGGGGGAAGGCGCGGCCATGTTCGTGCTGGAGCCGCTGGAAGCGGCGCGGGCGCGCGGGGCGCGGATCCACGCGGAACTGGTGGGATTCGGCATGAGCGCCGACGCGTGCCACATTACGCAGCCTTCCATCGAGGGGGCCGCGCGGGCCATGCGGGCGGCGCTGCGCAGCGCCAAACTGGCGCCGGAGCAGATCGGATATATCAACGCGCACGGCACGGCCACACTGGCCAACGACGTCACCGAGACGGCGGCCATCCGCCAGGTGTTCGGCGCGCATGCGGACCGGCTGGCGATCAGCTCCACGAAATCCATGCACGGCCACGCGTTGGGAGCGGGAGCGGCGCTGGAGTGCCTGGCGACGGCGATTGCGCTGCGCGATGGCGTGCTCCCGCCCACCGCCAACTTCCGCGAGCCCGACCCGGAGTGCGACCTCGACGTGATTCCGAATGTGGCGCGCCACCAGCAGGTGGAGTACGCGATCTCCAACTCGTTCGCCTTCGGGGGCCTGAACGCGGTGCTGGTGCTGAGGGTGGCGTAAGGCGGCCACGGCTTCCTTACGGTGACGGCGCTGATCGCGGCGTCGCAACTCCAATCAGCGGACGCGACCCTGAGAAGCTGTGAAAAAATGCGCCCACAAGCGGGCGTTGGCAGGCTGAAGCCCGCCCCACCATTGCAGGCAAACGAATTGCCGTTGGTGGCGCAGGCTGTTTTTTCATAGGCTCTGAAGGAGCGGTTGCCTCCGCCGAATTGGTAACATCGAAAGTTGAACCCTACAGCGCAGATTATCGTCCTCGATGCGGGGGGGCAGTATTGCCACTTGATCGCCCGGAAGGTCCGCGACCTCGGGGTGTACGCGGAGGTGCGCGCCAGCGAAACGCCGGCGGCGGAACTGGGGTCGGCGAAGGGCCTCATCATCTCGGGTGGGCCGAGCAGCGTCTATGACCCCGAGAGCCCCACGGTGGATCCGGCCATTTTCCGGCTGGGCATTCCGGTGCTCGGCATCTGCTACGGGCAGCAACTGATGGCACACTTGCTGGGCGGGGAAGTCCGCAAGGGCGTGAAGGGCGAATACGGATTGGCCACGCTGGAACTCGACGAGGCGGCGGACCCGATGTTCGGCGGACTCGCCGGCACACAGCAGGTCTGGATGAGCCATCGCGATGTGGTGGGGCGGGTGCCGGAAGGGTTCTCGGTGGCTGGGCGCACCGGCACGTGCGCGGTGGCGGCCATGGCGGCGCCGGCGCGCGGGTTCTACGCGGTGCAGTTCCACCTGGAAGTGGTCCACACCACGCGCGGCAAGGAGTATCTGGCCAACTTCGCGTTTCGCGTTTCGGGATGCCGGAAGGACTGGGACGTACGGCATCGCGCGCCCATGCTGGAGGAGGAAATCCGCCAGTGCGTGGGCGCGCGCAGCGTCTTCTTCTTCGTGAGCGGCGGGGTGGATTCGACCGTGGCATTCGCGCTCTGCACGCGGGCGCTGGGGGCGGATCGCGTGCGCGGCGTCTACGTGGATACCGGCTTGATGAGGGAAGGCGAAACCGATTTCGTGCGGCGCATGGGCAACGTCGCAGTGGAGCACGCCGAAGAGCAGTTTCTGACCGCGCTGGCCGGCGTTACCGACCCGGAGCGCAAGCGCCACATCATCGGCGAGGAATTCGTGCGGGTGCAGGAGCGCATCATCGACTCGCGGCGGCTGCTGGACGAGAACTGGATTCTGGGACAGGGCACGATTTATCCGGACACCATCGAAAGCGGCGGCACGGCCAAGGCGGCGCTGATCAAGACGCATCACAATCGCGTGGCGGGGATTCAGAAGCTGATTGCGGCGGGGCGCATCGTGGAGCCGCTCAAATTCTTCTACAAGGACGAAGTGCGCGCGGTGGGACGCGAGATCTCCCTGGCCGGCGAACTGCTGGACCGGCATCCGTTCCCGGGTCCGGGCCTGGCGATTCGCTGCCTGTGCTCGGAGTTCGACGCGCCGCTCCAGCCGACGGCGGAAGGGTTCATCGTGCCGGTGCATTCGGTGGGCGTGCAAGGCGATTCGCGAACCTACGCGCCGGTGCTGGTAATCGATGCGCTGGACCATGCGCGCGCCACGGAGCTGATCAACGCCATTGGCGGAGTGAATCGCGTGATCGCGCCGGTGGAGACGCGGGTTCCGGTGGAGACGATGCAGGTGCGCGCCAGTTGGCTGACGGCGGAGCGGCTGGGGCGGTTGCGCAAGGCGGATGGAATCGTGCGCCGGCTGAGTCAGGAGACCGGGTACGACCACGAGGTCTGGCAATTCCCGGTGATCCTGATTCCTCTGGGCTCGGC
>JANYAH010000327.1 GCA_025361425.1 Candidatus Solibacter sp.
GTTCCTCCACGGACTTGCAGCCGCTCGCCTGGGATGAGCTCGAGCCCTGGAAACTGTGGCTGGACGTCCGCCAGGACGATCGCGACCAATGGAAAATTACCGGCTCCCTGCGCCGCGGCGACGAACGCATGGAGTTGAGCGAGCCCTCGCTCATCGTGGAAGGCGGATTCCTCGTGGCGCGTGGCAAAATCGCGCGCCTCGACGATGGCGGCGCCTTCCCCTGGATCACCCGCCTCATCACCCTGAAGCAGATTCCGTTTCCAGACCGTGAACGCGATAGCGTCATGTCCAAACTGCTGGACCTCGACGTGGTGCCTCCGCTGGACGTCGACGAGGCGCTCAAGTTCGAGGAACGCCGCGTGCAGCCGCGCCTCGGCCTGCGCGTCACGCAGCATCGCGAAGCCTGGGGCGATGAATACTTTCAGGCCCTCCTCCTGCTGGACTACGGGCGCGGTTGGACGGAATCCGGCGCCGCCGGCCGCGGGCTCTGGTTCCCCGAGGAGCGCGTCTATCTCGTCCGCGACGCTGCTGCCGAGGGCGCCGCACGCGAAAAGCTCAAGGAACTCGGCCTGCGCCCCGCCACAGACGCCGCCACCGCGTGGCGCCTCGGCCTCAAATCCATGCCCAAGGTGGTCCGCGAATTAATCCATGCCGGCTGGCATGTGGAGGCCGAAGGCAAGGCTTTCCGCCGCCCCGGCACCACCCGCGTGGATGTCCGTAGCGGCATCGACTGGTTTGAACTCCACGGCGAAGTGGATTACGACGGCCAGACCGCCAGCCTGCCGGCGTTGCTGGCTGCCGTGCGGCGCGGCGACACCATGGTGAAGCTGGGCGATGGCACTTACGGCCTCTTGCCCGAGGAGTGGCTGGAGCGCTTCGCGCCGCTGGCCGGCCTGGGCTCCAAGGAAGACGACCACCTCCGCTTCCGGCGCAATCAGGCCAGCCTCTTGGATGCACTGCTCGCGGCCCAGCCGGAGGTCCGCGTCGATGAGATGTTCCAGCGCGTGCGCGAACGCATGCGCACTTTCACCGGCGTGAAAACCGCGGCCCAACCCCCGGGCTTCGTCGGACAACTGCGCGATTACCAGTGCGAAGGCCTCGGCTGGATGGGGTTCCTGCGCGAGTTCGGCTTCGGCGGCTGCCTGGCCGACGATATGGGCGTGGGCAAGACGGCGCAGGTCCTCGCCGTCCTGGAATCGCGGCGCACCGAGGGCCGCGGCCCCTCTCTGGTGGTGGCCCCGAAATCGCTCATGTTTAACTGGCGCGCCGAGGCGCAGCGCTTTACGCCGCAATTGCGCGTCCTGGAGCATACCGGCCTGGCGCGCGACACGGCGCTGATTGCGCAGCACGATCTGGTACTTACCACCTACGGCACCCTGCTGCGCGATGCCGCGCAACTGGCCGAGATGGAGTTCGATTACGTCGTGCTCGATGAAGCCCAGGCCGTCAAGAACTCCTCCACGGCTTCGGCCAAAGCCGTCCGCTTGCTCCGCGGCGCGCATCGCTTGGCCCTCAGCGGCACCCCGGTGGAGAACCATCTCGGCGAGTTGTGGAGCCTCTTCGAGTTCCTCAACCCCGGCATGCTGGGTGAGGCCAAGGTGCTCAACATGGCCGGCGGCCTGGCGCGCAATCCCAGCGAAGATGCCCGGCGCATCCTCGCCCAAGCCCTGCGCCCTTTCATCCTCCGCCGCACCAAACAGCAGGTGGTGCGCGAATTGCCTCAGAAAACCGAACAGACCATCTTCTGCGAACTCGAAGGCCCCCAGAAAAAGCAGTACGACGAGTTGCGCAAACACTACCGCGAGACCCTGCTGGCGCGCGTGCAATCCCAGGGAATCGGCAAATCGAAGATGCACGTCCTCGAAGCCCTCTTGCGGCTGCGTCAGGCGGCCTGCCATCCCGGGTTGATCGACGTCAAGCGCTCCCACGAGCCCAGCGCCAAACTGGACGTGCTGATGGATCAGTTGGAGGAATTGCGGCAGGAGGGTCACAAGGCGTTGGTGTTCTCCCAGTTCACCAGCCTGCTGGCCATCGTGCGCTCCCGCCTGGATGACGCCGGCATCCGTTACGAATACCTCGACGGCGCCACGCGCAATCGCGAGGCGCACGTCAATGCCTTTCAGAACGATCCGGGGTGCGGCCTATTCCTGATCAGCCTCAAGGCCGGTGGTCTCGGCCTGAACCTGACCGCCGCCGAGTACGTATTTCTGCTCGATCCCTGGTGGAACCCGGCCGTGGAAGCCCAGGCCGTGGACCGCGCCCACCGCATCGGTCAGACCCGCCCGGTGTTCGCCTATCGCCTGATTGCGCGCGGCACGGTGGAGGAAAAAGTGCTCGAGCTACAGAAGACCAAACGCGAACTGGCCGACGCTATTCTGGGCGAAGACAACAGCCTCATTCGCGGTCTGAAACGCGAAGACCTGGAACTGCTGCTGTCATAGTCCCAGGCGACGGCGAGCTTTGTGCAGGCGCTTTCGCCTGCCAACTCATGCTTCTAATTCGTGCCCAAACTTCTGAAACGGTATACTTAGTCAGATGCGTGTATTATTAACTCTTCTGCCGGCTCTTGCCTTGGCACAGACGCCCCCCGCCACCACTCCGGCGACACCCGCCAAAGCCACCGCACCCGCCAGAAAGTCTCCAGCCGCGGCCACCCAAACCAAACCAACGGGTGCCGCGTCCCCAGCCAATCCGGCAGCGCCTAAGCCTGCCACCGCGGGACGCGGAGCACCTGGTCGCGGAGCACCTGGTCGCGGAGCAGTCGCAGCCAAGCCCGCCGCGCCCGCCCCCCTCGTCACCGACGACCAGAAGACGGTCTACGCGCTCGGCCTTATGATGGGGAAATCGCTCTCCCTGTTCAACCTGACCCAGGCCGAACTCGAGATTGTGAAGCGCGCGCTCACCGAAGGCGCAGCAGGCAAACCCGCCGTCGAATTGAGCGAGTGGGGACCGAAGATAGATACTCTGGCGCGCTCCCGCGCGGCAGCCGTCGCCGAGAAACAAAAGGCGGCGTCCGCCGTCTACCTGGCCAAGGCCGCCGCCGAACCGGGAGCCTTCAAAACCGAGTCCGGCCTCGTCTATCGCGAACTGAAAGTGGGTACCGGCGAATCGCCCAAAGCCACCGACACAGTCAAAGTCCACTACCGCGGCACGCTGGTCGACGGCACCGAGTTCGACAGTTCCTACAAGCGCAACGAGCCCGCCCAGTTCGCGCTCAACGGCGTCGTCAAATGCTGGACCGAGGGCGTGCAGCGCATGAAGGTGGCAGGGAAATCGATGCTGGTCTGCCCCTCGGACCTGGCCTACGGCGACCAGGGACGCCCCTCCATTCCGGGCGGCGCCACGCTCATCTTCGAAATCGAGTTGCTGGAAATCGTCGCGGCCAAGTAAGCCGCCGTAGCGGGTGATGAGACGTTTGTCGCTGGTGATCGCCGCCGCCCTTGCCTGCGCCGCGCCACCGCCCGTCCCGGGCTGGCGCATTCTCGGACCCGGCGGCGGCGGCTCTCTCTTCCATCCCACCGTCAGCCCGCACGATAGCCGCACCGCCCTGGTGGCCTGCGACATGACCGGCAGCTACCTCACGCACGATGGCGGCGCCACCTGGCGCATCTTCAACCTCGGCGAGCCCGTGCAGTTTTTCGTGTTCGACCCCGTCGACGCGCGCGTGATCTACGCCAAAGCTCTCGGCATTTTTCGCAGCGCCGACACCGGCCAGACCTGGACGCGCTTCTTTCCCGGCGGGGTCCAAAAAATCACGATGGGAGACGACCACGCGTCGGGGCGCCTCCACACCAACGCCCTGCCCAGCGCAGAAGTCACCGCCATGGCGATCGACCCCGCCGATTCTCGCTCGCTCTACTTCGCCCTGGGAGCTGCGCTGTGGACTTCCTTCGACGCCGGCGGTGCCTGGCGGAAAGCCGCCGATCTGCCCGGCCCCGCGCGCCAAATCTGGATTGACCCGCGTTCCCCACGCGGTGACCGGACGCTCTACGCCGCCGGGCCGGACGCGCTTTACATTCGCCGCGACGGGCGGTGGCGAACCACGCAGCTTCCCGGAACCGCCTCGCAGATCGCCGGCGCGCCGCCAGTGTTCTACGCCACCGTCGCCGGGAAGATCTATGTTTCCACCGATGGCAGCGTGACGTGGCGCGGTTCTCCCCTGCCCGGATTTCAGGGACAGGCCACCGCCATCGCCGCCAGCCCGGACCATCCCGAGATCGCCTACGTCTCCTACAGCGGATTGCGCGCGCCCCTCCGCGCCACCTGGGGTGTGGCGAAAACCACCGATTCCGGCCGCCACTGGGAAGCCGTCTACAACCACGTGCGCGACGCCTGGCTGACCGAACGCTTCGGTGCCGGATGGGCCGGCAACCCGATCGGCCTCGGCGTGGCGCCGCACGACGCCGATATCGTTTACGCCACCGATTCCGGCCGCGTCATGCGCACCACCGATGGCGGTAAGACGTGGAACTCCGCCTACGCAAACCCCACGCCGGACGGCAACTGGACCACTAACGGGATCGACGTCACCACCTCCTACGGCGTCCACTTCGACCCCTTCGACGCCCGCCACATGTTCATTGGTTACACCGATATCGGCCTGTGGGCCAGCGATACCGCGGGCGCAAGCTGGTACAGCGCCACGCGCTCCGGCGTGCCGCGCGAATGGGAGAACACCACTTACTGGATGGAGTTCGATCCCGAGGTGCGCGGCCGCGTCTGGGCCGTGATGAGCGGCACCCACGATCTGCCGCGTCCCAAGATGTGGCGCCGCGCACGGCCAGATTCCTACACCGGCGGCGTGGTGCGCAGCGACGATGCCGGGCGCACCTGGCGCGTGCAGAATAACGGCATGCCGCCGACCGCCGCCACCCACATTCTGCGCGATCCCTCTGGCTCGCTCTACGTCGCCGGCTTCGGCCGCGGCGTCTTCAAATCCACCGACGGCGGCGAACACTGGTCGCTCAAGAATGCCGGCATCGCTGGCGACCAGCCCTTCGCCTGGCGCACGGTGCGCGATTCCAAGGGCGCGCTCTACCTGATTGTGGCGCGCCGTAGCGATGACGGCACGTTCGGCAATTTGGGCGATGGCGCGCTTTACCGCTCCACCGATGGCGCCGGGCATTGGTCGCGCGTGCCGCTCCCCGCTGGTTTGAACGGGCCCAATGGTCTGGCCATCGACCCGCAAAACCCGGCGCGCCTGTACCTCGCCGCGTGGGGCCGCGGCACCCCCGAAGGCGCGGCCGATGGCGGAATCTACCTCTCCACCAATCGCGGCACAAGCTGGCGCCGTGTACTCGAACAGGATCAGCACATCTACGACGTCACCATAGACCCGAAGGACGCGCGCGTGCTGTACGCCACCGGCTTCGAATCCGCCGCCTGGCGCAGCGCCGATCGCGGCCTGACCTGGCGGCGCATCTCCGGATTCGATTTCAAATGGGCCCACCGCGTGACAGTGGACCCGCAAGATCGCGGGATGATCTACATCACTACTTTCGGCGGCAGCGTCTGGTACGGAAAGGCCAACAGCTCAGTTCCGCGTAGGTGACCAAGCCCAGGTGCGGAAGCGTACACAACCATCCGGCCCGAGCCCAGTGGCGCCGGAGGGCTTTTGGTCTTAGCCTGGAAGGTATGGAGTGGTTTGAGAACGACGTCCTCTGGCGCGAGCTGTATCCTTACGTATTTCCCGTGGAGCGGGTGGCGGCGGCGGCCGGCCAGGTCACCCGGATACTGGCGCTGGCCGGTGTCACCGGGGGCGCGGTGTTGGATCTGTGCTGCGGTCCGGGGCGCCACGCCGTGGAGTTCGCGCGCCGCGGCTTTACCGTAACGGGCGTGGACCGCTCACGCTTCCTGCTGGAGCGCGCGCGGGAGAGCGCGGACGCGGCCGCGGCCACGGTGGAGTGGGTGCTGGACGACATGCGCGAGTTCGAGCGCCCGGCGACGTTCGATTTGGCATGCAATCTGTTCACCTCGTTCGGTTATTTTAAGCGGGAAGAGGACAACCTGCGCGTCCTCCGCAACGTCTGGGAGAGCCTCCGCGACGGCGGAACGTTCGTCCTGGACATGGTGGGCAAAGAGCGCATGGAGCGACAGGGGATGGAGGCGCGCCACACCCGGTTTGCCGATGGCGCGGTCCTGATCCAGCAGCCCCATGTGCGCGAGGACTGGACCCGGCTGGACAGCCAGTGGACGGTCGTCAAAGCCGGCCAATCGCGGAGCTACCAGTTCGAGCACTACCTGTACTCGGGACAAGGCTTGCAGGACCGTTTACATAGTTGCGGCTTCGCCGGCGTTAGCTTGTATGGGGACCTTCAGGGCTCGCCCTATGGCCCCGAAGCGACGCGCCTGGTGGCGGTGGCGCGCAAGGCGTAGCTCTCCGGCTGGTACACTGGCAGGGAGCATGGCTGCCAATACGGCCTTAACGGGGATCAACTTGAGCGAACTTGCGGACCACCCGGGAGTCCGCGAATGCCTCCAGTTTTTAACCCGCGAGAAGCCGTGGATCAACGAGATTCATTTGCAGCTTTGCCGTGTGCCGGCGCCTACCTTTCTGGAACAGGAACGCGCCGCGTGGTTTTTGGAACAGTTCCGCTCCTATGGCTGCGATGCATCGATCGATCGCGCCGGCAACGTCTTGGCGGCGCTCGGCGAGCCGCCATACGTCGCGTTGACGGCGCACCTGGATACGGTGCTCGCGCCGCGCAATAAAGAGGAGATCTCGGTGGAAGCCGATGGGCGCTTCCACGGCCCCGGGGTCTCCGACAACGGCGCCGGCCTGGCCGCATTGCTGGCCATCGCCCGGGCGTGGAAGAGTTCGGCCAGGCTGCCGGAAACTGGAGCCGGGCTGCTCTTGGTGGCCAACGTCGGCGAAGAGGGCGAGGGCAACCTGCTGGGCATGCGCCACCTGTGCGACCAGTCTCCGCTGGCGAAACTCATCAGGAGCTACGTAGTGGTGGACGGCGCCAACACGGACTACATCACCACCCGCGCGCTGGGCAGCCGGCGCTTCGAGGTCACCTTCAGCGGTCCGGGCGGGCATAGTTGGAGCGATTTTGGGGTGGGCAATCCGGTCCACGCGCTTTGCCGTGCGGTAGCCCTGTTCGCCGAAACGCGCCTGGATTCGGGGCCGAAATCCTCGGTCAACGTGGGCCTGATCGAAGGCGGCAGCGGAGTCAACGCCATCGCCCAGGCGGCGCGCTGCAAGGTGGATATCCGCTCGGAGAGTAATGCCCGCATGGACCAGCTGGTGGAGATCCTGGCGAGTGCAGTGGAACGGGCGCGCGACCTCGAAAACCAGCGGCAGACCGCCGGGCGAGTGACTGTGAAGACCCGGGAGATCGGCTCGCGGCCGGCGGCCGTATTGCCGGAGCAAGCGCCCATCTTGCAGTACGTTCGCGCGGTTGACGCTTACCTGGGCATCCGGTCGCGCCTGGACTGCTCTTCCACGGACGCCAACCTGCCGCTCTCCATGGGCATTCCGGCGATCGCCATCGGAGCCGGCGGCCTGGGCGGCGGCGCGCACACCTCCGGAGAATGGTTCAGCCCCGCCGGACGGGATCTGGGCCTGAAGCGCATTCTGCTTATCGTGCTGATGCTGATGCGCACGGCGGCGGGGAGCAAGGGCGAGTGAACCGCAGCAAGGCGGAGCTGGCGCTGCTCTTCAACGCTGGGATCTGGGGCATCACCTTCGTCCTGGTCAAGAGCGCGCTGCACGGAATCTCGCCGGTGTTGTTTCTGGCCATGCGGTTTTCCGTGGCGACGGCAGCCCTGCTGGCGCTGTTCCTCCTTACCTGGAAACCGGCGGCTCCTGAGGCGCCCCGCGTGACTGGGAAGATGCTCGCCGCCGGCGCGATGATCGGTGTCTTCCTGTTCATCGGATACCTGCTGCAGACCGTGGGTTTGCAATCCACCACGCCGCCGAAATCGGCATTTTTGACGGGCCTCGCGACTGTGATGGTACCTTTACTCGCGGCGCTCGTCTATCAGCTTAAACCGAGTATTTCCGAAGTGGCCGGGGTACTGGCCGCCACGCTCGGCATGGGACTCATGACGTTGGAAGGCCCAATCGGTTCCATCGGCCGGGGGGAACTGCTGACGTTTGGAGCAGCTATTGCGTTTGCGGCTCACATTGTGGCAACCGGTCACTTTGCCGAGCAGATCGGTTATAAAGTGTTGAGTGTTACCCAGATTGGCGCGGCGGCTTTGTCGGCCCTATCCCTGGTGTGGTGGGTGGAGACTCCGCGCGTCCAGTGGCAGCCCCTGGTGGTCTGGGCGATACTGATAACAGGGTTGTTGTGTACCGCTCTGGCGTTTACTATTCAGGCGTGGGCGCAGCACTACACCACCCCGACGCGCACTGGGTTAATCTACGCGCTCGAGCCGGTTGTGGCATGGATTACGTCGTACTGCATCGCGGGCGAAGGCCTGTCGGGGCAAGCCGCGGCGGGGGCGGCGCTGATCTTGAGCGGAGTGCTTATGGTCGAAATGAAACCGTTCAAGCCGCGGCAACATCTATCAAAATAGTAGTTCCAGCACGGTGAGCTTTCGCCGGTTGAAACACACAGAGGAGTAGAAAATTTCCATGAATCTTTTTGACAGACTACGCAGACAAAAGGTGCTTTCGTTCACCTTAATCTTGTTCACGCTGAGTATTGGCATTGTCATCGGGACGCTGGTCAACCAGAATGTCAAGGCGGCTAAGAGTGATAGTCAGACGGCGCCGGGGGCGAGCCGGCTGGTGATTCCCGACCCCGTGGAACTGTCGAATTCGTTCAGCCAGATTGCCAAGCAGGTGGAACCCTCGGTGGTCAACATCTCCACCGAGTACTTGCCCAAAGCACCGGTCCGCGCCCGTGGCAACGGCCGGCGGCAGGTCGTCCCCCCATCCGACGAGGAGCAGCCGGATAGCGGCAGCATGGACGATTTCATTTATCGCTTTTTCGGGAACGGCGGCGGCGGTCCCGAGATGCCGCAACGCAAGGGGCAAGCGCTGGGTTCGGGCGTGGTGGTGGATCGCGCGGGTTACATTCTGACCAACAACCACGTGGTGGACAAGGCTGACCGCATCCGCGTGAAGTTCAACCACGATCCGGTGGAATATGACGCCAAGGTGGTGGGTGTGGATGCGCCGACCGACCTGGCGGTGATCCGCGTGGAAGGCAAGAAGGACCTGACGGTGGCGAAGATGGGCAATTCCGACGCAGTGCAGGTGGGCGATTGGGCAATTGCCATCGGTTCGCCGTTCGGGTATCAGGCCACCGTGACGGCGGGCATTATCAGCGCCAAGGAGCGCGATGTGGACCCCACGATGCAGTACCAGCATTTCCTGCAAACCGACGCGGCCATCAACCCGGGCAATAGCGGCGGACCCCTGTTGAACATCCGCGGTGAAGTCATCGGCATCAACACGGCGATTGCTTCGCGCACTGGCGGATACCAGGGCATAGGCTTCGCCCTACCCGTGAACACGGCGGCGCAGGTGTATAACGACATCATCAAGAACGGCAAGGTGACACGCGGCTCGATCGGCATCCAGTTCACGCCGAGCGAAACCGACCAGGCTCGGGCCAACCTGAAAGTGGCGGGCGTGAAGGAAGGCGTGTTTGTGGTCCAGGTGAGGCCGGGCGGCCCCAGCGAGAAGGCCGGCATGAAAGAAGGCGACGTCATCACCACCATCAACGGCAAGCCGGTGCGCGACGGCAACCAACTGGTCAGCACGGTGACCGCGACGCCGCTGGGTTCCTCGCTCAACATCACGGTGGAGCGCGAGGGCAAGCGTCACGACCTGAAGGTGGTAGTGGCCGACCTGGCGCAGATCTTCCCGGAGCGGTACGGCAGCGGGCAAGAGGAGTCCGCCAAGGGCGGCGAGCCGACCACGGTGAAATTCGGCATGCAGATCCAGAACCTGACGGAGCAGCAGGCCGATCGGCTGGGTATCAAGCAGAAGGTCGGGGTACAGGTGAAGTCGGTAGAGCCAAGTTCTTTCGCCGAAGACATCGGCCTGCTGCCCGGCGACGTGATTGTGGCAGTCAACCGGCAGACGGTGAACTCGGCCGAGGACATCACCAAGTTCGGCGCCACGCTGAAACCGGGCGATGCGGTGCAGTTCCGCGTGTTGAGCAAAGGCCCGAATAACGATTGGTCGGCGCGCTACGCGGCCGGCACCATGCCCAGCAACGGGCGGTAAGCGGTAGTCGGGCAGGGTACAGCCTTCCAAAAGGGCGGCCGGATCTCCTCCGGCCGCCCATTTTGATGTAATGAAATTGATACACTAGCGGTTGAATCCATGAGGAAGATCCTGAGTTGTACCGCCATAGCGGCGATGATCCTGCTTGCCTGGGGCGCGGACGGAGCTGTGTCGCCCCAGAAGAAGGCGTCGGCCAAGAAAAAGGCGGCCAGGAAAAAGGCTTCGCCGGCCAAAAAGTCCGGGGCTGCCTCCAGTAAGAAGGGTGCGAGCACAAGCAAGAACCGGAGCAGCGCGGCGTCCTCGCGCAAGCCGGGAACCACCACCAAGAACGCTTCCGCGCGCGGCAAGAAGACTCCGGCCAAGCGCGTCACCTGGCGCAACCGGCAAATGTCTCCGTCGCCGGACCGGTACCGC